>NZ_JBIWPA010000014.1:0-189607 GCF_044768035.1 Kitasatospora sp. NPDC101176 | reverse complement strand
TGGTCGCGGCGCAGCTGGGTGAGCTGCTTGTCCTTGAGGCCGACGAGTTCGGTGTCGCCGATGGTGGAGGAGCCGGAGGAGACGGTGTCCAGGCCGGCCATGCAGTGCATGAGGGTGGACTTGCCGGAGCCGGAGGGGCCCATGATGGCGGTGAACTCGCCCTGGGGGAAGGTGACGCTGACGTTGTCGAGGGCGACGACGCGGGTCTCCCCCTCCCCGTAGACCTTGTTCAGGCCGGTGGCGCGGGCGGCCGCCCGGCCGGTGCGGACGGCGGTTGCGGGGAACGTCACGGGGGTGCTCCAGGGGCTGGGAACGGACTTTCGGATTCCGATCCATCCTCCCAAGCCGTTCGGGCCCGACGCGTATGCCCCGGGGAGGGTCGGCCCCCGCCGTCCCGGCGGCGCGGCGGGGGCCTTCTCCTCCTGAGGTATGACGCCGGTCCCTGAGGCCTTCGTCCCCCTCGCTACTCCACCGCGACCCCGAACGCGCCCGCCAGCCCGAGCAGCCCGTTCGCCACCGACCGGCCCGACGGGCTGAACGTCCAGCCGTCGCCCGACCGTTGGAACGAACCGACGAGCATCGCGCTGTCCGGCACGCCCCCGGTGCCGGCCGCCCACTGCGCCGGGCCGGCCGCGCCCGGGCCGTAGGTCGCCGCCATGGCGACCCCGTGCACGTAGCCCAGCGGCAGGGCCGGCGGCTCCTCCTCCTCGGTGGAGACGGCGACCACCACCTCGTCCACCGCCGGTGCCAGCCGCTCCACGTCCACGGTCAGCCGGACGGCCCGGGCCGGCTCGCCCGGCACCGAGTGGGTGGGGTGCAGCCGCACCGCGCCGTCCGGGTCCTGCGGGTTGTTGAAGAACACGAAGTGCTCGTCGGTCAGCACCCGTCCGCGGGCGCACAGGAACGCGGTCACGTCCAGCTCCACCGCGTCCCCGCCGGCCGTCCGGCTCTGCCAGCTGACCGTCAGACTGCTGTGCCGCTCGGCCGGTTCGGCCGCCCGGGCCACCCCGTCGGCGGGAGCCCCGGCGCCCCCGCCGAGCCGGCCGCGCAGCCCCTGCTCCGCCAGCAGCTCGACCAGCTCGGGCCCGCTGACCAGGGTCAGCGGCTTGCCCTCGATGTAGCTGTACGAGCCGCGCCCGAATCCGGCGGTGGTCACCAGGATGCCCTTGTTCGCGCCGTGGTGACGGACCGTCGACTCCAGGTCGCGCACGGCCGTCGGCGGCACCGTCTTCCGGTAGCGCTTCGCCTGGATCACGATCTTGCCGCCGGTCACCGGGTCCAGGTCCTCGGCGACCACGTCCACGCCGACGTCGCCGCTGCGGGCCGTGGTCATCACCCGGAAGCCGCGCAGCCGGAACAGCTCCGCGATCAGCTCCTCGAACTCGATCGGGTCCATCTCGAAGAGGTCCGGGTCGTCCTCGCCGCCGTGCCCGGCCAGGCTCCCGCCGACCGTCTCCGGCAGCCGGTCCGGCCGCACCTCGTCCAGCCGCTCAGGTCGCGCCGAGAGCTTGCCGCCCAGGCCCTGGAAGCACTCCACCGGTGCCACCCGGTCCAGCGCCAGCCCGGCGAAACCGGCCCGGGAGGCGGTCAGGGTGGACAGGAAGCGCTCGGCCTCCCGGCCCGTCGCCGGGTCGATGCCGCGGACGAAGCCGTTCAGCACCACCGAGTCCAGCATGCCGTCGCGGTCCGCCCGGAAGAGCTCCGCCGCCAGCCGCAGCGCGGACTGCGCCAGCACCTCCCGGTACAGCGCCTTGCGCTCCGTCGCCGGGCGGGCCACCTCCGCCTCGCGGTCGTCCGCCTTCACGTACCGCACCCGCGCGGCGGCCGGGACGACGTCCGCGCCGGGCAGCTCCCAGTTCACCACCAGCTGCCGGCTCGACGCCTCCCAGGCGGCCACCAGCCGGTGCGGGAAGCCCTCCGGCCAGGCCGCCGACGCGTACAGGCCGGCCGTGAAGTACTCCTGCACGGCCTCCGGATCGCCGGCGCGCAGCCGGCGCAGCAACTCCTCGGTGCGGGCGGCGCGTTCCTCGTCCTGGTGACGGAACTGCGCAGCCCAGGCGAGGTACTCCCGGTGGTACGCGGCCAACCGGTGCTGCCGGTCCGCCTCCTGCGCCTGCGCGGCGTACCAGTCCTGCTCGAACCGGGCCCGGGCCTGCGCCAGGTACTGCTCGTACTGGCGCTGCACGCCGGGGTTGCGGGCCTGCAGGTGGTCCGGCGGCGGCACGTAGTACGCCGGGGCGCCCTGGTCCGGCATCGGCACCGGGACGCCCAGCGGGCCGGGGTCGAACGGCGGCACCGCGCGCGGCGCCAGCAGCGCCTGCGGGCCGAACGCCGGCGCCGCCAGTCCGGCGGCCAGCAGGCCGCGCAACTCCTCGACTCGGGCGTCCAGTTCGGCGGTCCGCCGGGCCGCCTCCGCCTCCCGGGACTGCTGGTACGCGGCCTTCGCCTCCCGCTCGGTCCGGGCCGTCGCCCGCTGTGCCTCCCGCTGCTCGCGCTCCCGGCGGCGCTCCTCCGCCGCCTCGGCGCGCCAGCGGGCCTCCTCCCGGCGCTGCTGCTGCCGCTGCGCCTCCGCCCAGATCGCCAGCACCCCGTCGTTCCGCCGCCCCGCCACGTCCACCCCTCCTGTCCGCGTCGCCTCCCGGCGACGCCACCGACCGCGCCCGCCACAATAGAACGTGGACACCCTGCCCGGCCAAGCGCCCGCGACCTGCGGCGCCCTGGCCGTGCGGGGCCGCCGTCCTGGGGCGTGCCCCGCCCCGCGTCCGGGGGCGTCCGCCGGTCGCCCGAGGGGGCCGCAGCCGTTCCTCGCGGGGCCGCTGCCGGTCGCGGCGGGGCCCGCCTCTTCGACGGGGCTCGGGCCTGCGGTCGGTGCCCGCGTCGGCGGTCGGCGCCCGCGTCTGCGGCCCCGCCTGCGGTCGGCGCCCGCGGCGAGGCCCCGTCTCCGGTCGGCGCCCGCGGCGAGGGCGTCCTACCGTGGAGGAGTCCGATGCCCGCGCCCGGTGGCGGCACCCGCGCCGGGGCGGCCCGCCGCGCGGGAGCGAGGAGCGATGCGCCGATCGTCAGGGCCGACGCCGACGCAGCGGCCGCGCCGCGTCCGCCCCGACGCCCCGACGGTGCACCGCGCGGTGCGGGTCACGCTCGCCGCGTGCGTCGGCTTCTACACCTTCCGCTACGCCCTGGACCGCCCGGTGGCGGCCACCTACGCGCTGTTCGCGGCGATCGCGCTCGGCGTGCTGTCCCGGATCGAGGGCTCCGCCCGGGCCCGGGCCCGGACCGTCCTGCTGGCGCTGCCGTTCGCGGGCGCGCTCGTCTGCGTCGGCACCGCGCTCGCCGTGCACGCCTGGACGGCGGCGCTGGGCATGGTCGGCGTCGGTTTCGCGGTGGCCTTCGGCGCGGTCGGCGGGCCCCGGCTGGTGGGCCTGGCGAACGGCCTGCAGCTCTTCTACATCCTCCCCTGCTTCCCGCCGTACAGCCCCGACACCCTCCCGCAACGGCTGCTCGGCGTCGCCGCGGGCCTGCTGCTGCTCGCCGCGGCCGAGCTGCTGCTGTGGCCCGAGCCGGCCCCGCCGGACTACCGGGACCGGCTGTCGGGCGCGGCCACCGCGGTCGCCGACCTGGCCGATCTGGCGGCCCGCGCGACCGCCGGCCGGGCCGCCCCCGCGGCGGCCGTCACCGCCGCCACCGACCGGGCCCGCGCCCGCCTGGACGAGCTGCGCTTCTCCCGGATCCCGCTGATGGAACGGCCCGCCTCGGCCGGCGCCGTCGACCGCGCCCTCACCCACTGCGCGACGGCGCTGCACTACACCGGCCCGCAGCTCGTCCGGATCCTCCGGCTGGCCCGCGCCGGCGGGCCCTACCCCGGCGCGGCCGACCTCACCGCGGCCACCGCCGCGACCCTGCGCGCGACGGCCGCCGGGGTGCGGCGGGGCGGCGCCGCCCCGGGGACCGCGCGGGTCGACGGGGCGCTCACCGCCTTCGACACCGAGCGCTCCGCGCACCGGGACGGCTCCGGACCCGACCCCGGCCCGCTCGCCCGCACGGCCCTCGGCACGGCCGCCCTGGACGCCGCCGAGGGCGCCCGGTTCGTCGCCCGCGCGACGAGGGTCAGCCGTCACGCGCCGCTGCCGCCCGACGACACGCCCGCCGACCAGCGGCCCGGGCCGTTCTGGTACGCCTACGACCCCGCCCCGCTGCTCTGGTGGCGCCGCTTCCGGGCCAACCTGACCCCGCACTCGGTCGCGTTCCGCAACGCGCTGCGCACCGCCGGGGCACTCGGCGCGGCCCGGCTGCTGGCCGGCGGCCTCGACCTCTCGCACGGCTTCTGGGTGCTGCTGGCGACCCTCACCCTGATGCGCACCAGCGCGGCCGACACCCGGATGACGCTGCGCCCGGCGCTGGTCGGCACGGCCGGCGGCGCCGCCGTCACGGCCGCCCTGCTGCTCGGGATCGGGGAGCACCCGCTGGTGTACGCGACCGCCCTGCCCCCGGTGATGCTGTTCGCCTTCACCGTCGGCCCGGCGCTCGGGCTGGCCTGGGCGCAGGGGCTGTTCACGGTGGTGGTCGCGCTGGTCTTCACCCAGCTGGCGCCCGCGAGCTGGCGGCTGGCGGAGGCCCGGCTGGTCAACGTGGCCGCCGGTGCGGCGATCGGCATCCTCGCCGGGTTCTGCGCCTGGCCGCGCGGCGGCGCCCAGGACCTCCGCCGGCGCACCGCCGGAATGCTCGACGACAGCGCCGGAGCCCTGCGGGAGACGGTCGCCGTCGTCACCGGCGCCGGGCCGGCCACGGGCGCGCTGCACCGGGCCCGCCGCTCGGCCCTGCTCACCGAGGCGATGTACGCCCAGTACCGCAGCGAGCGGCACGACCCGGCCGCGGACGGGCCCGACTGGCAAGCGGCCGTCCGCGCCGGACAGCACACCGTGCACGGGGCCGAGCCCCTGCTGGCCCGCATCCCGCCCGGGACGGCGGCCGCCGGCCCCGGCGGCGCGGCGGTGCTGGAGCGGCGGGCGGCGGAGGTCGCGGAGGTGTTCCGCCGGCAGGCCGCGGCGCTGCGGGCGCGCGAACCGGCCGGGGCCGTGCAGCCCGACCTCGCCAGGGCCCGGGCCGCCCTGGTGGGCGGGCTCGACGGGCCGGGCGGGCGGCCGGGCGGGCAGCCGGACGGCGAGGTGTCGCCGCACACCGTGGACGTCGCGGTCTGGCTCGCCGGGCTGCTCGACGACCTGGAGCAGGTGCACGGCCCTCCGCCGGAGTGAGCCCTGCCCCGTCCCGCCGCCCGGCCGTGCCCGCCCGGGTCGGTCCGGGTGGGGTCGGCCCGGGTCGGGTCGGCCCTGGTCCCCGCCGGTTCCCCCGGGCCGGCCCGCGGTGTCGCCGGGTGCGGGTAGCCTCGCTGGGTCGGCAAGGACCAGAGGGAGGGGACGCCCGTGACGATCGCACCACAGCACCCGGAACGACCCGGCGGCTGGGTCTCCACGGGGCTGAGCTGGCAGGACGGGCGGGCCGTGCTGGGCGCCGTGCGCGGCGCGCAGGTGCACGAGCGGGCCGTCGTGCCGGGCGCGGAGGTGGGGTGGCTGCTCGGCGGCCCGCGCCGCTGCACCGGGGCCTGGCTGGCGGGGGCGACGGAGCGGACGCCCTGCCCGCACCACGCGGTGATCGATCCGGACGGGGCCGCGGTGCAGTGCCCGGCCTGCCAGAGCGTGGACCGCGGCCTGGCCCTCGCGCGGGACCAGATCCTCGACGACGGCCGCACCTACCTGCTCTACCTCGCCTGGTTCGGCGAGGGCCTGCTCAAGGTGGGCCTGACCGCCGAGCAGCGCGGCGACAGCCGGCTGCTCGAACAGGGCGCGCTGGCCTACGCGTTCACCGCCCGGGGGAGCCTTCCGTCGGTGCGTCGCGCCGAACTGACCATCGCCGCCTCGGGCCTGGCCCGGGAGCGGTTCAAGAGCCGGGTCAAGACGGTGTACTGGTGGTCGCACGGCGACGCGGCGCACCGCCGGACCGTCCTCACCGAGGCGCGCGCCCGGGCCCATCGGCTGCTGGACGGCCACGCCCTGGAACTGCCCGCCGACCGCCCGGTGACCGACCACGTGGAGCGCTTCGGCCTCACCGGCGGCGCCCCGGAGGCCTACCGGTACGTCCGAGGGCTGGCCGCCGGTGCGGTGGTCGCGGGGCGGCTCAGGCCGCCGGTCGGCCGGCACCTCTTCCTGGACCAGGCGGACGGCTCCGGTCCGCTGCTGCTGGACACCCGGCAGCTCACCGGCTGGGCGCTGACCCCGGTCACCGGCCGGGCGTCCGAGGGGCTGGGGCTGGAGGAGTGCGTCCGCCCGCCCGAGCCGGACACCCAGGAGGCGCTGTTCTGACGCCAGGGGCCCGCCCCGGGACGGTGCCACCGTCCCGGGGCGGGCCGTCGCCCTGCGGAAGGACTGCTACCCCAGCCGGCTGCGCACCCCGCCGGGCCCGGAACGCGCCCGGCGCGACAACGGCGGCCGGGACGGGCGGACGTCGCCGCGCCCGCCGGGCTCGGCCTCCGCCGCACGCCGGGCCAGGGCGGCCCGGGCCGCGGCCAGGGCGAGCCGGGCGAGGAGCGGGTCCTCCCGGATCCCGGCGTCCCGCTTGGCAGCCTGGCAGGGCGTGCACCAGATCGGCGAGGCGGGCCCGTCCGGGTACGCCATCGCCTCGGGCGGCAGGTAGTGCCCACCGCACTCGACACACTCGAAGACCAATCTCATCCGACGATCACCGTCCCGGATCCGTGGCACCGACCGCATGGCGACCAGAAGGTGTGGATCCTCGGCACCATGCTTCCTTCCTCGTCCCGTTCGACCGTGGCTTCGGTCTTCTGGGTCCCCCCGGACCCGCCGCAACCGGAACAGGACTGAACCTCGGGCATATGCCGTCCCTCCGTAGCGGAGCACCACCGTAGCGCGATTTCCCGCACGGCAGCACCGCTCCTGACGATCCACCACCCCTTCGGGGAGCGCGCGATCACCCCGCACGCCCCGGGACACGCCGCCGGCCCCGCGTCCGGGGACACGGGGCCGGCGGAGGGGCCGGGCGCGGGTGGGTCGGGGTCGGGCCGGTGACGGTCCGGGGGCCCGGGTGGGGGCATGTCGGGGGCCGCACGGGGCCGTCAACCGCGCGCGGCCCGCAGGAACTCGCGGTTCATCGCGGCGATGCTGGGGAGCGGGATGCCCTTGGGGCAGGCGGTGGCGCACTCGCCGGTGTTGGTGCAGCCGCCGAACCCCTCGGCGTCCATCGCCCCGACCATGTCCCGCACCCGCGAGGCGCGCTCCGGCGCGCCCTGGGGGAGCACGTTCAGGTGGACGACCTTGGCGGAGGTGAACAGCATCGCCGAACCGTTCGGGCAGGCGGCCACGCAGGCGCCGCAGCCGATGCACTCGGCGTGCTCGAAGGCGGTGTCGGCGACCTCCTTGGGGACGGGCGTGGCGTGCGCGTCGGGCGCGCTGCCGGTGGGGGCGGTGATGTAGCCGCCGGCGCCGATGATCCGGTCGAACGCGGAGCGGTCCACGACCAGGTCCTTGACCACCGGGAAGGCCGCGGCCCGCCAGGGCTCGACGTCGACGGTGTCGCCGTCCCGGAAGTGCCGCATGTGCAGCTGGCAGGTGGTGGTCCGCTCCGGGCCGTGGGCCTGCCCGTTGATGACCATGCCGCAGGCGCCGCAGATGCCCTCGCGGCAGTCGTGGTCGAAGGCGACGGGCTCGTCGCCGCGCAGGATCAGCTCCTCGTTGAGGGTGTCGAGCATCTCCAGGAAGGACATGTCCGGGCTGATCCCGCCGACCTGGTAGGTGGTCATCGAGCCGGGTGCGTCCGGGCCCGCCTGGCGCCAGATGCGCAGGGTGAGGTTCATGCGTAGCTCCGCTGGGTGGGGTGGACGTACTCGAACTCGAGGGCCTCGCGGTGGAGCACGGGCGCGCTCCCGGTACCGGTGAACTCCCAGGCCGCGGCGTAGGAGTAGGCCTCGTCGCGGCGGGCGGCCTCGCCGTCGGGGGTCTGGCTCTCGGTGCGGAAGTGGCCGCCGCAGGACTCCGCACGGTGCAGGGCGTCCAGGCACATGAGTTCGGCGAGCTCGAAGTAGTCGACGAGCCGGTTGGCCTTCTCCAGCGACTGGTTGAGCTCCAGGCCGGTGCCGGGCACCTTGATCCGGCGCCAGAACTCCTCGCGAAGCTCCGGGATCCGGGTCAGCGCGCGGCGCAGCCCGGCCTCGTCGCGGGCCATGCCGCACTCGTCCCACAGCAGTTCGCCCAGCTCGCGGTGGAAGGAGTCCGGGGTCCGGTCGCCGTCCACCGCGAGGATGAGGTTGAGCCGGTCCTCGACCTCGGCCTCGACCTCGGCGACCGCGGGGTGGTCGGCGGGGACGGCGCGCAGCGGGTGGCGGGCCAGGTAGTCGTTGAGGGTGGGCGGGAGGACGAAGTAGCCGTCCGCGAGGCCCTGCATGAGGGCGCTGGCGCCGAGCCGGTTGGCGCCGTGGTCGGAGAAGTTGGCCTCGCCGATCGCGAACAGGCCGGGCACGGTGGTCTGCAGGTCGTAGTCGACCCACAGTCCGCCCATCGTGTAGTGGATCGCGGGGTAGATCCGCATCGGTACCCGGTACGGGTCCTCCGCGGTGATCCGCTCGTACATCTCGAAGAGGTTGCCGTACCTGGCGGCGACGGCGTCGCGGCCCATCCGGCGGATGGCGTCGGCGAAGTCCAGGTAGACGCCCTGCCCGCCGGGGCCGACGCCGCGGCCCTCGTCGCAGACGTTCTTGGCGGCCCGGGAGGCGATGTCGCGCGGCACCAGGTTGCCGAAGGCCGGGTAGATCCGCTCCAGGTAGTAGTCGCGCTCCTCCTCCGGGATCTGCGCGGGCGGCCGGGTGTCGCCCTGCGCCCTGGGCACCCAGATCCGGCCGTCGTTGCGCAGCGACTCGCTCATCAGGGTGAGCTTGGACTGGTGGTCGCCGGAGCGCGGGATGCAGGTGGGGTGGATCTGGGTGAAGCACGGGTTGGCGAACAGCGCGCCGCGCCGGTGCGCCCGCCACACGGCGGTGGCGTTGGAGTTCTTGGCGTTGGTGGAGAGGTAGAAGACGTTGCCGTAGCCGCCGCTGGCCAGCACCACGGCGTCGGCGGTGTGGGTGCTGATCCGCCCGGTGACGAGGTCGCGGGCGACGATGCCGCGGGCCCGGCCGTCGACGACGAGCAGGTCGAGCATCTCGGTGCGCGGGTGGATCTCCACGTTCCCCGCGGCGATCTGCCGGGACAGCGCCTGGTAGGCGCCGAGCAGCAGCTGCTGGCCGGTCTGGCCGCGGGCGTAGAAGGTGCGGGAGACCTGCACGCCGCCGAAAGACCGGGTGTCGAGCAGTCCGCCGTACTCGCGGGCGAAGGGGACGCCCTGGGCCACGCACTGGTCGATGATCTCCACCGACACCTGGGCGAGCCGGTGCACGTTGGACTCGCGGGCGCGGAAGTCGCCGCCCTTGACGGTGTCGTAGAACAGCCGGCGGACGGAGTCGCCGTCGTTGCGGTAGTTCTTGGCCGCGTTGATGCCGCCCTGGGCGGCGATCGAGTGGGCCCGCCGCGGGGAGTCCTGGAAGCAGAACTGGACGACGTGGTAGCCCTGTTCGGCGAGGGTGGCGCCGGCCGCGCCGCCCGCCAGCCCGGTGCCGACGACGATCACGGTGTGCTTGCGCCGGTTGGCCGGGTTGACCAGCCTGGCGTCGAAGCGCCGCTGGTCCCAGCGCTGTTCGATCGGCCCGCCGGGGGCCCTGGTGTCGGCGATCGGCTCGCCGACGGTGTAGTCGCTGTAGGTGCTCAACTCACCACTCCGGTCATCACGGCCACGGGGACGGACAGGAAGCCGGCGGTCAGCACGAGCGCCAGGCCGTTGGCGGTCAGCTTCAGCGCGCGGTCGCGCCGGGCGTTGTTGGCGCCGAGGGTCTGCGCGGCGCTCCAGAAGCCGTGCCGGACGTGCAGGCCGACCGCGAGCATCGCGACGACGTAGATCGGGCCGCCGTACCAGGTGCCGAAGGAGGCCACGATGTTCTGGTACGGGTGGCCGTGCTCGGCGGCCGGGTTCACGGTGAGCGTGGTCAGGTCGAGGATGTGCCAGACGATGAACAGCGCCAGGATCACCCCGCCCCAGCGCATCGTGCGGGTCGCGTAGCTCGCCCGGTGGCGCCGGTGCACGTACCGGTTCGGCCGGGCGGCGAGGTCGCGCCGGCTCAGCTGGTACGCGGACACGCCGTGCAGCACGACGGCCGCGAGCAGGCCGGTCCGGGCGATCCAGAGGAACCACTCGTGGCCGAGGAAGGGCTGGCCGATGGTGCGCAGCCAGGCGGCGTAGCCGTTGATGTCGTCGGGGCCGAAGAAGACCTTGAGGTTGCCCAGCATGTGCGCGACCAGGTACAGCAGCATGACCAGTCCGCTGACGGCCATGACCGCCTTCTTGCCGACGGTCGACCGCCACAGGGTCGCCAGGGTGGACGGACGCCGGCCCGTCCGAGTCGCGGTTGTCATGGCAGCAACGGTAGGGACGGCCACAAGGGTGCGTCCAAGACATGCTGCGGCTCGCGACGATAGCCGGTGCCTATCGTCGCGTTCTATCCTGGCCGGGTGCAGCTGCAGCAACTCCGCTATTTCCTGGCCGTCGCCGAGACCCGCCACTTCACCCGCGCAGCGGAGGCGGAGCACGTCGCCCAGCCGTCGCTGTCCCAGCAGATCCGCTCCCTGGAGCGGGAGTTGGGCGCCGAGCTGTTCCACCGCACCCGCGGCAACATCGCGCTGACCGACGCCGGGGGCGCCCTGCTGCCGCTGGCCCGGCGCATCCTCGCGGACACCGAGAGCGCTCGCCTCGCCGTCCAGGAGACGGTGCAGCTGCGCCGCGGCCGGGTCCGGTTGGGGGCGCCGCCGAGCTTGTGCACCAGCCTGGTGCCGGACGTGCTGCGGGTCTTCCGGGACCGTTACCCGGGGGTGGCCCTGGTGGTCCGCGAGGGCGGCTCGCGCGACCTGGTGCGCTCGCTGGCGGCGGGGGAGCTGGACCTCGCGTTGATCATCACCCCGCCGAGCGGGCAGGAGGAACCCGCCCTCGCCGTCACCGAACTGCTGCACGAGGAACTGGTGCTGGTCTCGGCCGAGCCGCGCCCCCGCCGCAAGGTCCGGGTGACGGAGCTCAGGGGGCGGCCGCTGGTGATGTTCCGGGAGGGTTACGACCTGCGGGAGACGACCCTGGCGGCCTGCCGGGCGGCCGGCTTCGAACCGGAGTTCGCGGTCGAGGGCGGCGAGATGGACGCGGTGCTGGGCTTCGTCCGCGCCGGGCTCGGGCCGGCCGTGCTGCCGGGCATGGTCGCGGCCCGTTCCGGCCTGGCGGTCACCCCGTTCGCCGGCCCCGGCCTGGGCCGCACCATCGCCGTCGCCCACGGCCACGAGGTGCCCCCCACCCGCGCCGCCACCGCCCTGCGCGCCACCCTCCTCACCCACCTGCACACCGCCGCGGGCAGCGGCGAACTCCCCCCGGGCACCAAGCTGTTGCTGCCGTGACCCCTCCGGACGCGGCGCGGGCCCCGGGGCGTCACGCAGTGCGTCATCCGGTGGTCGCGCGCAGGGTGAGCAGGGTGATCTCGCTCGGGGCGAAGACCCGGAAGGGCGGCCCCCAGAAGCCGGTGCCCCGGCTGGTGTACAGCTGGGTCCGCTCGCCGTGCCGGCTCAGACCGTGCACCACCGGCTGGTCGATCCGGACGAGGAGGTTGAACGGCCAGATCTGGCCGCCGTGGGTGTGTCCGGAGACCTGCAGGTCGATCCCGGCGGCGGCGGCCTGCGGGACGAACTTGGGCTGGTGGGCGACGAGCAGGACCGGCTGGTCCGGGTCCGCCCCCGCCAGCGCGCCGAGCAGGTTCGCACGGTGCCCGGCCAGGCCGGAGGACGCCGCCGTCACGTCGTCGACGCCCGCGAGCACGAGGGCGTCGCCGCCCCGCTCCACCACGACGTGACGGTTGTGCAGCGGCTCCCAGCCGAGGTCCGCCATGCGGTCCAGCCAGCCCTGGGCCTCGCTGCCGTACTCGTGGTTCCCGGTGACGTAGACCCTGGCCAGCCGGGCCCGGACCGCCCCCAGCGGCGCGGACTGCTCCCGGCGCCGGGCGGGCGTGCCGTCGGCGATGTCGCCGGCGTGGACCACGACGTCCGCGTCGAGCCCGTTGACCACCTCGGTGACCCGCGCCGACCAGTGCGCGCGGTCGATCGGCCCGTAGTGGGTGTCGGCCAGCACCACGACCCGGGTCCCGTCCAGGCCGGCGCCGAGCCGGGGGAGGTGGACGTCCAGCCGCCGCACCCGGGGCACGCGCATCGCCTCGTGGTGCCCCCAGCCCAGCAGCCCCGCCGAGACCACCGCCACCGCGACGGCCACGGCCCTGGCCCGGTCGGCGCCGCCGACGTCGAGCCCGCCCAGCACGAGGTCCGCGAGAGCGCCCAGCACCGACCAGGTGAACAGCACCCAGACCACCCCGAGGCTGGTGTCGGCGACCCGCGCCGCCCGGTCGGACTGCCGCGCCCCGTGCCCCGCGATCATCAGGAAGGGGAAGGAGAGCACCCAGGCGGCGAGGACGGCCGTGCCGCCCAGGACCACCGGCAGCGGCCAGCCGGCGCCGGCGAACACCGTCCACCACGGCGGAAGGCACAGCACCACGAGCACCAGCACGAGGACGCCCAGCCGCCGGACCGCGGACCGCCGCCTCCGCCGCCCACCCGGAGCCGTCACGCCCGCGTCCGCCGCGCCCGACTCCGTCGATTCCCCGACCGCCACCACGACCACCTCACGTCCGCCGCCCCGTCCTGCCCCCCATCATCCGCCAGCCCCCGCCCCCGCCCCCGCCCGGGTCCCGACCGGTGGGCGGGCGGAGACGCCGAAGGCCCGGGGCGGGGCCCCGGGCCTTCGGCGGGTGGGTGATCAGGCGGGGAGGACGGCCTCGATGGCGGCGATGACCTCGTCCGCCTCGGGCTCGGTGCGCGGGCGGATGCGGGCCGCGACGGTGCCGTCCGGGGAGACGAGGAACTTCTCGAAGTTCCAGGTGACGTCCCCGGCCTGGCCCTCGGCGTCGGCGTGCTGCGTCAGCTGCGCGTACAGCGGGTGGCGGTCGTCACCGTTGACGTCGGTCTTCTCGAACAGCGGGAAGGACACGCCGTAGGTGGTGGAGCAGAAGGTCTGGATCTCCTCGGCGCTGCCCGGCTCCTGCCCGGCGAACTGGTTGGAGGGGAAGCCCAGCACGGTGAACCCGCGCCCGGCGTAGCGCTCCTGGAGCCGCTCCAGGCCCGCGTACTGCGGGGTCAGGCCGCACTTGGAGGCGACGTTGACGATCAGCAGTGCCTTGCCCTTGTGGTCGGCCAGCGAGGCGGCCTCGCCGGCGAGGGTGCGCAGCGGGATGTCGTACAGGCTCACGGTGGTGGTCCTTTCGGCAGGTCGGGATGGCGGGTGGCTCCCGTGGTCACGGTAGCCGCCCCGGCCGGGTCAACCGTGCCGGGCCCGCCGGTGTTCCGCGCGGGCGGGGTGGACCGGGCGCGCCGCTGCCCGGGGTGCGGGGTGGACCGGGCGCGCCGCTGCCCGGGGTGCGGGGGCGGCGGGCCGGACGGGCCCGGGGGGAGGGACCCGGGCCCGTCCGGTGCCGGTCAGAGCGCCAGCGGCCGGATGGCGGTCGGCGCGTGCTCGGGAAGGGTGGCGAGCTCCTCGAACTCGTTCACCTTGTCGATGTCGTTGCCGCTCATCGAGATGTTGGTGACCCGCTCCAGGATCGCCTCGACGACGACCGGGACGCGGAACTCGGCGGCCAGCTTCTTGGCCTCCTCGAAGGCGGGCAGCAGGCCCTCCGGCTCGGTGACCCGGATCGCCTTGCAGCCCAGGCCCTCGGCGACCTTGACGTGGTCCACGCCGTAGACGCCCAGCTCCGGCGCGTTGATGTTCTCGAACTCCAGCTTGACCTGGAAGTCGATGTCGAAGTTGCGCTGCGCCTGGCGGATCAGGCCCAGGTACGAGTTGTTCACCAGCACGTGGACGTACGGGATGCGGTGCTGGGCGCCGACCGCCAGCTCCTCGATCATGAACTGGAAGTCGTAGTCGCCGGAGAGCGCGACGATCTGGCCCTCGGGGTCGGCGGTGGCGACGCCCAGCGCCGCCGGGATGGTCCAGCCCAGCGGGCCGGCCTGGCCGCAGTTGATCCAGTGCCGCGGCTTGTAGACGTGCAGCATCTGCGCGCCGGCGATCTGGGAGAGGCCGATGGTGGTGACGTAGCGGGTCTCCGGGCCGAAGGCCTTGTTCATCTCCTCGTAGACGCGCTGCGGCTTGAGCGGCACGTTGTCGAAGTGGGTGCGGCGCTGCAGCTGCGCCTTGCGGGCCTGGGTGGCGGCGGCCCACTCGCCGCGGTCCTTGAGCTGCCCGGCGGCCTTGAGCTCCTTGGCGACCTCGACGAAGAGCTCCAGGGCGGCCTTGGCGTCGGAGGCGATGCCGAGGTCGGGGGCGAAGATCTTGCCGATCTGGGTGGGCTCGACGTCGACGTGGACGAACGTGCGGCCCGCCGTGTAGACGTCCAGACCGCCGGTGTGGCGGTTGGCCCAGCGGTTGCCGATGCCGAGGACGAAGTCCGAGGCGAGGAAGTTCTCGTTGCCGTAGCGGTGCGAGGTCTGCAGGCCGACCATGCCGGCGTTCAGCTCGTGGTCGTCGGGGACGATGCCCCAGCCCATCAGGGTGGGGACGACCGGGACGCCGGTGAGCTCGGCGAACTCGCGGAGCAGTTCGGAGGCGTCGGCGTTGATGACGCCGCCGCCGGCCACGATCAGGGGGCGCTCGGACTCCTGGAGCAGCGCGAGGGCCTTCTCGATCTGGATCCGGTTCGCCGTCGGCTTGTAGACCGGGAGCGGCTGGTAGGCCTCGGGGTCGAAGTCGATCTCGGTCAGCTGGACGTCGATCGGCAGGTCGATCAGGACCGGGCCCGGACGGCCGGAGCGCATCAGGTGGAACGCCTGCTGGACCACGCCGGGGACCTGCGCGGCCTCCAGGACGGTGGTGGCCGCCTTGGTGACGGGCTTGGCGATCGAGGCGATGTCGACGGCCTGGAAGTCCTCCTTGTGGAGGCGGGCGACGGGGGCCTGGCCGGTGATGCACAGGATCGGGATCGAGTCGGCGATGGCCGAGTACAGGCCGGTGATCATGTCCGTGCCGGCCGGGCCCGAGGTGCCGATGCAGACACCGATGTTGCCGGCCTTGGCGCGGGTGTAGCCCTCGGCCATGTGGGAGGCGCCCTCGACGTGCCGGGCGAGCGTGTGCCTGATCCCGCCGGAGGCCTTGAGGGCGGCGTAGAACGGGTTGATGGCTGCGCCCGGCACGCCGAACGCGACCTCAACGCCTTCGAGCTTGAGGATCTCCACCGCCGCGCGGGCGGCTGTCATACGAGGCATCGGGTTTCTCCTGCGTCGGCCGGCAGTGGGTCGGAGGGCTCATCTCCAGAATTCCACCATACGGAAGAACGGTTTCTGTATGTGGAAACACGGTACGGCGGGCCCTGTCGGGGCGTCAAGGGGAGTTTCAACAGAGTGTGGAAGCGGGCCGCCGGCGGTGAAACCGCAGGTCGGTGCGGGCGTCCGGGTGTCCGGCCAGGCTGTCACGGCGGGTCCGGCCGGACCATCGCCGCTTCCTCCAGCGCTCGACGGCCTCCGGGGCGACCGAGTCGTCGATTGCTGCAAACCGTGCCGCACCGGCCTGGTTCGTACACGCGGCCGCAGGTCGTGCTGGTGTGCCCGTGGAACCGGGTGTTCCGGGCCTGGGTATGGCGCCGGTGTGCAGGGCGGGTGAAGGGGAGGTGTCCGGGGTCGGGCCGCCCCTGGGCGCTGGGTACCGTCGGTGCCACGCCGGGCCCGGCAGGTCCGGCCGTGGCCGCGGCGGGGGGTGGCGGGGGCCGTCCGGAGCTCCGGTGGCCCCGCCTCGACCGACCCCTCCGTCGTCCGGATCCTCCGACCCGACGCCCGACGCCCGGCCCCCGCACCGCCTGGTGGCCCTCGCGCCACCCCGCCGGCAAGCCGCCTGCCGCCCTCGGCGCGCGCTCCGGCACCCGTCCGCCACCGTCGTGTCCGCCCACGCCGCCCCCTGCCCAGTGACGGCGCGCCCGCGGTGCCGGGCGCGGGAAAGGAACGTCCCCATGCGTTGTTCCCCTGACCGCCCCCCGGTGGTGACCGGGTGAGCCGACCGCCCCGGAACGCCCCTGCGGGCCGCCCCCGCAAGCCCGCCCCGCCGGGCCGCGGCCGGAGCCCGCTCGCCTTGCTGCGCGCCGTCCCCTGGCGCCACGACCTGCCCGCCTCGCTGGTGGTGTTCCTGGTCGCCCTGCCGCTCTGCGTCGGGGTGGCCGTCGCCTCCGGCGTCCCGGCCGAACTGGGCCTGGTGACCGGCATCGTGGGCGGTCTGGTGGTCGGCCTGCTGCCCGGCAGCAGCCTGCAGGTGAGCGGTCCGGCCGCCGGGCTGACCGTCCTGGTCTACGACGCCGTCCAGCAGTTCGGCGTCGGCGCGCTCGGCCTGCTGGTGCTCGGCACCGGGCTGCTCCAGATCGTCATGGGGGCCCTGCGGCTCGGCCGCTGGTTCCGGGCGATGTCCGCCTCCGTGGTGCACGGCATGCTGGCCGGCATCGGGCTGACCCTGCTGTTCGGCCAGCTCTACGCGCTCGCCGACCGCCGGGCCCCGGCCACCGGGCCGGAGAAGATCGCCGGGCTGCCCCGCCTGCTCGCGGACGCGCTCACCGGCGCGGCCGCCCCGAGCGCGATCGCGCTGGGGCTGGGCACCCTGCTGGTGCTGGTCGGCTGGCGGTACGTGCCGGGGGGCGTCGCCCGCGCGGTGCCCGCACCGCTGGCCGCGGTCGGCCTGGCCGCCGCCGTGACGGCCGCCGCCGACCTGCCGGTGGCCAGGGTCCGGGTGGCCGGACTGCTCGACGTCGTCCAGCCGCCGGGCGGCGCCGCGCTCGAAGCCCTGGTCGGCACCGCCGGCCTCGGCACCGTCGTCGCCTTCACCCTGATCGCCTCCGCCGAGACGCTGTTCAGCGCCGCCGCCGTCGACCGGATGCACCACGGACCGCGCACCCACTACGACCGCGAGCTGACCGCCCAGGGCGTCGGCAACACGGTGTGCGGACTGCTCGGGGCCCTCCCGATGACCGCGGTGATCGTCCGCAGCGCCGCCAACGTCCAGGCGGGCGCCCGCAGCAGGGCCTCGCGCACGATGCACGGGCTGTGGCTCCTGCTGTTCACCGCCCTGCTGCCCGGCGTGCTCGGGCTCGTCCCGCTGACGGCGCTCGCCGCCGTGCTGGTGCACGCCGGGGCGAAGCTCGTCCCGCTGCGGCGGATCGCCGCGCTGGGCCGGGAGCACCACGGTGAGGCGCTGGTGCTCGGGGTCACCGCGACCGCGATCATCGCCACCGACCTGTTCGAGGGCGTGCTGATCGGCGTGGGGCTGGCCGTGGTGAAGTCGGCCTGGCAGACCTCGCACCTGCAGATCGCCGTGGAGGAGCTGGTCCTGCCGACCGGGGCCGCGCTGCACCGCGTCCGGCTCAGCGGCAACGCGACCTTCCTGCGGCTGCCCCGGCTGCTGGACGCCCTGGAGCGGCTGCCCGCCGACCGGCCGGTGGAGCTGGACTGGTCGGGCCTGCGCCACCTGGACCACGCCTGCACCGTCGCCCTCGCCGCCTGGGCCGCGCAGCACCGGGCCCGTTCGACCGCCCCGCTGGCCGTCGAACCGCCGCTGCCGACGGTGGCCTGAGCCCCCGTCGGAGGCCCGAGCCCCACGGCTCCCGACGGCGGGTCGGTGGCCGACCTCCCGTCCGCGCGCCGACCGTCCGTCGGTTCCGCTGCCGGCGCGGGGGAGTGTCTAGCCTGGTCGCGGTCCGGGGATTCCTCCGGGCCGCGACCGGTGCCGTCGGTGCTCCCGGCGCCGTCGGTGCGGTCGGTGTGTGCAGTGTCGGTGTGAGGAGCGCAGAACGGTGATCGCGGCGTTTTCGGTGACCCCGCTGGGGATCGGTGAGGAGGTGGGCGAGGCGGTGGCCGCCGCCGTCCGGGTGGTGCGGGCGAGCGGGCTGCCCAACCGCACGGACGCGATGTTCACCAGCGTCGAGGGGGAGTGGGACGAGGTGACGCCGGTGATCAGGGAGGCGATCGAGGCGGTGAAGGCCTACAGCGGCCGGGTGAGCACGGTCATCAAGATCGACGACCGGGCCGGGGTGACCGACGGCCTCACCGGCAAGGTCGCCTCGGTGGAACGGCACCTGGCGGAGGGCTGACCGCGGGCGGTCGGCCCGCCGCACTGCCGCGCCCGTGCCCGCCGGACGCGCGCCGGTCGGGTCGGAACGGTCGGCCGACCGTTCCGACCTTGACCGGTCAGTCGGCCGGTTGGTCAGCCGGTCAGCCGGTGGGCCCGGGCCGGGCGCCGGCCGGGGCGGGCTCGGCGGGCGCGGGTGCGTCGGCGTGCCGGGTGAGCAGCCGGTCCAGTGCGAACGGGCCGGAGCCCAGCACCGCGATGGCGAGGAAGGCCCAGCAGAACATCACGGAAGGCTCGCCGCCGTTCTGCAGCGGTAGCAGGGCGTGCTCCTGGTGGACGGTGAAGTAGGCGTAGGCCATCGAGCCGGAGCAGATCAGGGCGGCCGCCCTGGTGCCGACGCCGAGCAGCACCAGGGTGCCGCCGACCAGCTGGATCAGTGCGGCCCACCAGCCGGGCCACTGCCCGGCCGGGACGGTGCCGCCGCCCTTCGCGCCGCCGAGGACGCCGAAGAGCGAGGCGGCGCCGTGGCAGGCGAAGAGCAGTCCGACGACGGCCCGAAAGGCCGTCAGGACGAGTGGGCGGGCGGCCTCGGCGGCCTGCCGGGGGGTGGCGGGGAGGTTCAGGGACATGGAAACGCCTCCTGTGGGGGGAGGAGGTACGGGGCGGTAAGGGTAGCTTTGGTCTAGTCCACTTGGCAATGCTCCGTCAAATGTCGATCACGCCCCCTCGTCGACCTTTCTTGACCGATCGATCTGGAAAGGGTTAGCGTCCTCCCATGGCGCGAACGAAGGAATTCGACCCGGACGCGGCGCTCCAGGCGGCGCTCGAGCTGTTCTGGCGGCGCGGCTACGAGGCCACCTCGATGGCCGACCTGGTGGAGGGGCTCGGGATCGCCCGGGCGAGCATCTACGCCACCTTCGGCAGCAAGCGCGAGCTCTACCTGCGCGCGCTGGAGCGCTACGCCGAGCAGACCGACCCGGTGCTGCTCGCCGAGCTCTCCCAGCCCGGGCCGGTGCTGCCGGCCGTCCGCGCGCTGGTCCGTCGGTACGCGACGGCCTCCGCCGAGGACGGGCTGAAGCGCGGTTGCTTCGTCACCAACACCGCGGTCGAGCTCGGCCCGCACGACGAGGCGGCGGCCCGCCGGGTGGCGGCCAGCCTCGGGCACCTGGAGACGGTGCTGGTCGCCGCGCTGGTGCGCGCCGAGGCGCAGGGGGAGCTGCCCGCCGGGCGGGAACCCCGGGCGCTGGCCCGGATGCTGATGGTGCTGTTGCAGGGCATGCGGGTGATGGGGAAGACCGTCGACGGGGCGGCCAGGGTGCGGGACGCCGCCGAGCAGGCGCTGGTGCTGCTCGACTGACCCGCCCGCCGGGGGGCGTCGGGATGCTTTGCTGTGTCGATACTGGACCGAACGGTCGTATAAGGGGGGATTTTTTCATGGGTGCCACCACGGCCGCCCGTTCCGGCTTCGCGCTGCTCGGCGGCGTCCAGGCCACGCTGATCTTCACCATCATGATCCTCTCCGTGCCGCTGCCCCTGGTGGCCCGGGAGTTCGGCCTCGGCCCGTCCGGCGTGCTGCTGCTCAGCGCCGCCTACGGACTCTCGTTCAGCTCCCTGCTCCTGCTCGGCGGCCGACTCACCGACCGCCACGGCGGCCGGCCCGTCCTGCGGGCGGGGCTCGCCCTGCTCGCCGTCGCCTCGCTCGGCTGCGCCCTCGCCCCCGGCCAGTCGGCCCTCCTCGCCGGCCGCTTCGCCCAGGGCGTCGGCGCGGCCCTCGCCGCACCCGCCGCCGTCGCGGTGGTCCGCGTGCTGCGCCCCGAACCCGCCGACCACCGGCGGGCGATGGCCACCTGGGGAGGCCTCTCGGTGCTCGGCGCCACGGCGGGCAACCTGCTCTCCGGCGCGGTCACCGCCTGGGTCTCCTGGCGCTGGCTCTTCGCGGTGCCCGTACTGGTCTCCCTGCTCGGGCTCGCCCGCTCCGGCTCGCTGCCGCCGACCGCCCCCGCCGGTCGTCGCCCGGCCCTGGACCTGCGCGGCGCCGCACTCGCCACCGCCGGTGTCTGTGCGGCGAGTTACGGCCTGGTGGCGTCCACCGAACACGGCTGGTCCGCGCCCGCCGTGATCGGCCCGCTGGCCGTCGGGCTCGCCCTGCTGCTCGGCTTCGCCGCCGCCCAGCGCCGCGCCGCCGACCCGCTGCTGCCGGCCGGCTTCCTCACCGACCGGCGCCGGGCCACCGCGCTCGCCGCCGTCACGGCCACCGCGACCGCCACCGCGCTGACCTTCCTGATGCTCGCCCTCTACCTCCAACAGCAGCGCGGCTGGGGCACCCTGGCCACCTCGGCCGCCTTCCTGCCGTACGCCGCGGCCCTGCTGCTGGCCGGCCGCCTCGCCGCCCCGCTGACCGCCCGGCACGGCGCTGCCGCGGTCACCGCCGCCGGTCTCGCCCTCGCGGCCGCCGGACTCGGGCTGCTGGCCGGCCTCACCCCCGGCAGCGGCTACGCCACCGGGCTGCTGCCCGGGCTGCTCCTGCTGCCCGCCGGCGCCGCGGCCGCCTTCGCCGGCTCCGCGGTGCTCGCCACCGGCGGCGTGCCGCCCGAACGGACCGGCCTCGCCGCGGGTGTCCTCAACACGGCCATGGAACTCGGCCCCACCACCGGCGTCGCCGCCCTGATGGCGCTCGCCGCCACCCGCCCGACCGTCGTCGGCGGCTACGCCGCGGCGTTCGCGGCGGCCGCCGCGGGGCTGGCGCTCACCGCCGTCGCGGTCGCCGCCCTGCCCCGAACCAGCACCACGACCGCAAGCACCGATCACCCCGAGGAGTACTCGTCATGACCACGCGTTTCGCCGACACGTCCGTCCTGGTCACCGGAGGCGGCAGCGGCATCGGCCGGGCCATCGCCCTCGCCTTCGCCCGGGAGGGCGCCCGGGTCGCCGTCGCGGGCCGCAGCGCCGGACCGCTCGCCGGGACGGTCGAGCTGATCGAGGAGGCCGGCGGCACGGCCGTCGCCCTGACCGGTGACGTGACCGACGGCCGGGACGCGGCCCGGCTGGTCCGCGAGACCGTCGAGGCGTTCGGCGCCCTGGACGTCGCCGTCAACAACGCCGGTGTGCTCGGCGCCGTCGGCCCGGTCGCCGAGATCGACGCGCAGGAGTGGGAGCGGGTCCTCACCGTCAACGTGACCGGCACCCTGCTCGCCATGCAGCACCAGATCGCCCACATGCGGGCCCACGGCGGCGGCGCGATCGTCAACGTCTCCTCCAACGTCGGCGCCCACATGCGGATCCCCGGCCTCGCGGCCTACGCGGCCAGCAAGGCCGCCGTCACCGCGCTGACCCGCACCGCCGCGCTGGACCACATCGCCGACGGCGTCCGGATCAACCTGGTCAGCCCCGGCCCGGTGGACACCCCGATGTCCAGCCGCCCCGGCGAGAGCGCCGCCGACAAGGCGGACCGGATGAAGTCCACCGTCCCGGTCGGCCGCCCGGGCGAGGTCGGGGAGATCGCCGCCGCCGTCCTCCACCTCGCCTCGCCGGAGGCCGGCTACACCGTCGGCGCCGACCTGGTCCTGGACGGCGGCATCACCGGCTGATCCCGCACAGGCGTCCCCGACGGCGGACCCGAGGGCCCGACGACCGGTCACCGACCGGTCGCCGGGCCCTCGTCCGTCCTCCCGCGCCCTGTCGCCGGGCCCTCGTCGGTCGTCCCGCGCCCGGTCGGTGGCCGGCTCGCCCGGGGCCCGCGCCTCTCCGCGCGCGGCTGCCCCGGTGGGCGCCGCACCGCGCGTGCCCGGTCGGCCGGAATCTGACGCGAACGCGTAATCCTGCTGACACTCGTTGCTCATCGTGAGGTTTCCGACGCGTCGTGTGGGCAAGACACGGTTTCGGCCGGAACCGACGCAACGAAAGGCGGACGCGCCAACCCATGCCGACCGCACCGCACAACGCGCCCCACCCGGGCCGCCGGAGCCGCTGGGGCGAACACGGGCTCGCCTGGGCCTTCCTGCTGCCCTCCCTGGTGGTCTTCGTCCTGTTCATCGGCTACCCGCTGGGACGGACGGTCTACCTGAGCGGCCACGCCAACGACCTCTTCGGCGCGCCCTCCCGCTACGTCGGGGCGAAGCACTACACGGACCTGCTGACCTCGGCGGACTTCCGGCGCACCCTGGTCACCACCGCCCTGTTCACGCTGTTCACGGTGCTGCCCGGGGTGCTCGGCGCACTGGCGCTGGTGCTGCTGCTGGAGAACCGGATCAGGGGCGTGCGGCTGCTGCGCTCGGCCTTCGCGCTGCCCTTCGCCTTCTCGGTGGCCAGCGCCTCCGTGGTCTTCGCGGTGTTCTTCAACCCGGCCAGCGGGGTGCTCAACGGCCTGCTCTCGCACCTCGGGCTGGGGCCGATCGGCTGGCTGACCGACTCCCGTTACGCGCTGCTCTCGGTGGCCCTCACCACGGTCTGGATGAGCCTGGGCTACAACGTCCTGGTGCTCTCCGCCGGCATCGGTTCGATCCCGCCGGAGATCGTGGAGGCGGCGCGCATCGACGGGGCGTCGGGCCTGCGACTGGCCGGTTCGATCACCGTGCCGATGCTCGGGCCGCACCTCTTCTTCCTGACCGTGGTCTCCACCGTCCACGCGCTGCAGAGTTTCGGCCAGATCCACATCCTCACCAAGGGCGGCCCGGACGGTGCCACCCGCACGCTCGTCTACTCCGTCTACGAGAAGGCCTTCGCCTACGGCTCCAGCGACTTCGGCACGGCCAGCGCCCAGGCCGTGGTGCTGCTGGTGGTCGTCCTCGCCTGTACGGCGGTCCAGTTCGGCGTCCTGGAGCGGAAGGTGCACTACGCATGACGACCCTCGCCACCGAGGCCCGGGCGGAGACCGGGAGCGAGTCCGGGACGCCGCCGAGCCGGCGCCCCCTGGCCGGCCGCTCGCCGCGCGACCTGATCGGCCGCGCCGCCGTCCACCTGCTGCTCGCCGTCGCCGTCGTCACCGTGGCCTTCCCGGTGTACTACGCCGTCGCCGGTGCCTTCATGGGCCCGTCCGAGCTCTCCTCCTACCCGCCGGCACTCGTCCCGCACTCCGTCACCGGGCGGAACTTCGCCGGAGCCGTCGACACCGTCCCCCTGGCCCGGCAGTACGCCAACTCGGCGATCACGGCGACGGTCATCACGCTCGCCCAGCTGTTCACCTCGATCCTGGCCGCGTACGCCTTCGTCTTCCTGCCGCTCAGGGCGCGGGCCGCGGTGTTCGGGGTGTTCCTGGCGACGCTGATGGTCCCCTGGGAGGCCATCATCATCCCCAACTACCTGACGCTGTCCGGCTGGGGGCTGGGCAACACCTACTTCGGCCTGGTACTGCCCTTCCTCGCCTCCGGCTTCGGCACCTTCATGCTGCGGCAGGCCTTCCGCCAGCTGCCCGGGGAACTGCGGGACGCCGCGCGGATCGACGGCGCGGGGCACTGGCGGTTCCTGTGGCGGATCGTCGTCCCGCTCAACAAGCCCGCCCTGGCGGCGCTGTCGATCTACGTCTTCCTCTCCGCCTGGAACCAGTACTTCTGGCCGCTGATCATCACCCGCACGGCGAACATGCAGACCCTGCAGATCGGCCTCACCTCGTTGCGCGACTCCGAGATGTCGGACCCGGGCCTGATCCTGGCCGGCGTCGTGCTCTCCCTGCTGCCCACCCTCGCCCTCGTGGTGTTCGGCCAGCGCTTCATCGTCCGCGGGCTGACCGCGGGCGCCGTCCGCTGAGCCGTCGACCCGGAGCCCTCCGGCCCGTCGCTCCCGTACCGGGCACCGAGCACCGCGCACCTCGCACGACGCTCCTCGCACCGCGGGTGCCGGCTCCCGCCGCCCGTCCCGTCCGTCCGCGTCCGTCCCTCCCGACAGAGAGAGAACCCCGTGAACAAGAGTGCCCGCGCGCTCGCGGCCCTGCTGGTGGCCGGCCTGACCCTGACCGCCTGCAGCTCCGGCGACTCCACCGCCGGCTCCGGCGGCTCCTCCGACGCCGCCCCCGGCGCCCAGGCGCTCGACCAGGCCACCGGTGTCACCGGCGTCGAGTTCTGGCACTCGATGACCGGCAAGAACGCCGAGGTCCTCACCGGCCTGGTCGGCCAGTTCAACGCGGCCCACCAGGGCAAGATCGAGATCAAGGCGCAGTTCCAGGGCAAGTACGACGACCTGGTCGCCAAGTACAAGGCGGCGGTGCAGCAGAAGGGCACCCCGGCGCTGGTGCAGGTCTACGACATCGGCACCCGGTTCATGATCGACTCCAAGCAGACCGTCCCGGCCCAGGCCTTCGCCGACAAGGACGGCTACCCGCTGGACGACCTCGACGCGAACATCCGCAACTACTACTCGGTCGGCGGCAAGCTCGTCTCGATGCCCTTCAACTCCTCCATGCCGCTGCTCTACCTCAACACCGACGCCTTCAAGGAGGCCGGCCTCGACCCGGCCCAGCCGCCCAAGGACCTCGCCGAGCTCGGCGAGCTGGCGAAGAAGCTGACCAAGAAGGACGCCGACGGCAAGACCGTCCGCTACGGCTTCGGTGCCGCGATCTACGGCTGGTTCGTCGAGCAGCTGCTCGCCGAGTCCGGCACCATGTACTGCGACCAGGACAACGGCCGTGGCAGCAAGGCGGGCAAGGCGGTCTTCGACTCCGCCCAGGGCGCGCAGATCGTCCAGTGGTGGGCCGACCTGGTGAAGGGCGGCTACGCGGCCAACACCGGCCGCACCACGGACGACGCGCAGGCCGCCTTCAAGGCCGGCACCGTCGCCATGCACCTGGAGTCCACCGGCGTGCTGCGCGGCTACACCGAGGCCGCCAAGTTCACCGTCGGCACGGCCGCGTTCCCCAAGGTCGCCGCCACCGACCAGGGCGGCCCGGTGATCGGCGGCGCCTCGCTGTGGATCAGCGGCCCCGGCCACTCCGACGCCGAGAAGCGCGCGGCCTGGGAGTTCGAGAAGTTCCTCACCGCGCCGGAGCAGCAGGCCGTCTGGCACACCGGGACGGGTTACTTCCCGGTCAACCGCAAGTCCCTGGACGACCCCAAGGACAAGGAGTGGGTGGCCAAGTACCCGCAGTTCCAGACCGCCATCGACCAGCTCAAGGCGACCAAGCCGTCCCCGGCCACGGCCGGTTGTCTGCTCGGCGTGATGCCGCAGGCCCGCAAGGGCGTGGAGACCGCCATCGAGCAGACCATCGCCGGCTCGAAGAGCGCCCAGCAGGCGCTCACCGACGCGGCCAAGGAGCTCCAGCCCGCGATCGAGAGCTACAACAGCTCGGTCGGCTGACCCGGCCGCCCCACGACGGCCCGCCCGGCGCGGCACCACCGCCCGCGCGGGCCGTCGTGCGCCAGCCTTCGTGCGTCGAACGCCGTGGGCCGGCCGTCGTGCGTCAGCCGCCGTGGGGCAGCCGTCATGGGGCAGCCGTCGTGGGTCGAACGCCGTGCGTCGGCCGTCACGCCTCGGCCGTCGTGGTCCGTGCGCCGCGCACTCCTTCGCGCACCGGCCGTCGGGCGTCAGGCCGACAGTGCCTCGCCGCCCCCGGGCAGCACGCACGCCGCGGCGAGCTCGTCGAGGGAGAGGTCCAGCGCGAACGCCAGCGCCGCGATGGTGAAGAACGACGGGGTCGGCGCCCGGCCGGTCTCGATCTTGCGCAGCGTCTCCGCCGAGACTCCGGCCACGGCAGCCACCTCGACCATGCTGCGCGCGCCACGCGCCCCGCGCAGCAGCGCGCCGAAGCGCTCGCCGCGCTCGCGCTCCCACGGGGTCAGCGGAGTCCTCACCATGCCGCCGATTCTAGGCCCTCGCCGGCGGCCCCCGCGGGCCCGGCCCCTTCGGGCCGGTGTCCAGGGGCCGCCAGGCCGTGATAGAAATACCGGTATAAGAATTGGAGCAAGGGGAGTCGCATCACCATGGTCGAAATCAAGACGGACGCCGCCCTGGAGGCCATGCGGGAGGCCGGGCGGGTCGTCGCCGACGCCCTCGCCGCGGTCGAGGCCGCGGCGGCGGAGGGCGTCAGCCTGCTGGACCTGGACGAGGTGGCACGCGGGGTGCTGCGGGCCGCCGGGGCCACCTCGCCGTTCCTGGGCTACCGCCCCGACTTCGCGCCGGTGCCCTTCCCCGCCGTCATCTGTGCCTCCGTGAACGACGCCGTCGTGCACGGCGTCCCGGACGGCTACCGGCTGCGCGACGGGGACCTGGTGAGCATCGACTGCGGCGCCGTCCTGGACGGCTGGGCCGGGGACGCCGCCGTCAGCTTCACCGTCGGCACCGCCCGCCCCGAGGACACCGCCCTGATCGAGACCGCCCGGCGGGCCCTGGCCGCCGGGATCGCCGCCGCCGTGGTCGGCAACCGCACCGGCGACATCGGGCACGCCATCGGCGCCGTCGCCCGGGCCGGCCGCTACGGACTGCTGGAGGGCTTCGGCGGCCACGGCATCGGGCGCCGCATGCACGAGGACCCGCACGTCCCCAACGAGGGCCGCCCGGGCCGGGGCTACCCGCTGCGGCCCGGCCTGGTGCTGGCCATCGAACCGATGCTCATCGCCGGCGGCCGGGACGACTACGGCACCGACCCGGACGGCTGGACGCTGCGCACCAACGACGGCAGCCGGGCCGCCCACGTCGAGCACACCGTCGCCATCACCGAGGACGGGCCGCGCATCCTCACCGTCCGTTGATCCCGTGGGGCCCGGCCGGGGCCCGGAAGCCCGTCGCGACCGGAAATAATTGTTCGTCACGAACCTTCCGTGTGACTACAGTTGGCGCGCTCGATCCAACGAACTGGTCCTCGATCGGAAGGCATTCCGGCATGAAGCTCAGCACGTTCAAGGGATCGTCGATCCGGCGAACCGCCTCCCGCGCCGCCCTGGTCGTCGGCGCGGCGGCGACGGCCCTCGGCCTGACGGCCACCGCGGCCGTCGCGGACACCACCGCGGCCAACTTCACGCTCAGCCAGCCCAACTGGCGCTGCGGGGAGTCCCGCATCTCCGGTAACACCAGGCTGACGTTCCAGTGCGACGGCAACCTGGTGCTCTACTACGGCGGGCAGGCGCTCTGGGCGAGCGGCACCTACTGGGGCAACTACATCCCCACCCAGGTCGACTGGTCGCAGAGCGGCTACATCATCCTGATCGACGACTTCGGGCACCACCTCTGCACCATCGGCGCGACCAACTCCGCGCCGGGCGGGCGGGCCAGGATCCAGGACGACGGCAACTTCGTCTTCTACAAGACCAACGGCGGTGCCGCCTGGGCGAGCAACACCTACGGCGCGGGCCAGGGCAACGTGGACTACTGCCACAGCTGACCGGCCCGCGCCTCGGCGCGGGGCGCGGGTGGCCGGAAGCCGGGCACCCGGCTTCCGGCCACCCGGTGGCCCCGCCGGGGTGCCCGGTAGGCTCGGCGGCGTGACCAAAGGTGTGATGTTCGACTTCTCCGGCACCCTCTTCCGGGTCGCCTCGACCGCCCAATGGCTTGACGCCTTCACCGCCGCCGCCGGCCCGGCGCTGAACGCCCGCGAACGCGCCGAACTGCTGGGGCGGCTGGAGGAGTTCGGGGCCCTGCCCGGCGGAGTGCCGCCCCGCCACGTCCCCGCGGAGGTCGCGGAGGCCTGGCGCACCCGCGACCTCACGCCCGAACGGCACCGTGCCGCGTACACCGCGCTCACCCGCGCGGCGGAGCCGCCCGCGGCCCTCGACGTCGACGCGCTCTACGACACCCACATGGCGCCGGAGAGCTGGCGCCCGTACCCGGACACCGCGCCGGTGCTGCGCGAACTGCGCCGCCGGGGCGTGCCGGTCGCGGTCGTCAGCAACATCGGCTGGGACCTGCGGCCGGTCTTCCGGGCCCACGGGCTGGACGGCCTCGTCGACGCCTACGTGCTCTCCTTCGAGCTCGGCGTCCAGAAGCCCGATCCGGCGATCTTCGAGGCCGCCTGCGAGCACCTCGGCCTGGCCCCGGCCGAGGTGCTGATGGTCGGCGACGACCGCACCTGCGACGGCGGCGCGACCGCCCTCGGCTGCGGTTTCCACCCGGTGGAGCACCTGCCGGTCGAGCAGCGCCCGGCCGGTCTCACCCCGCTGCTCGACCGGTTCGCCTGACCGCGCCCCGGACGGGCGTCCCGGCGCGACGCGACGCAGGTCACAGCCCGGCGCCCGGACGCCCGGAGTAGCGTGCGGGGCATGACCGATCAGGACTTCACGACGCGGATCACCGTCCGCGGGTACGAGACCGACGCCCAGGGCCACCTCAACCAGGCGGTCTACCTCCAGTACGCCGAGCACGCCCGCTGGGAGTACCTGCAGGCGGCCGGCATCCGGCAGGCCGAACTGGTGGCCAAGGGGGTGGGCCCGGTCGTGCTGGAGACCACGGTCAAGTACCTGCGGGAGCTGCGCGCGGGTGACGCGGTGGACGTGAGCTGCGCGTTCGTCTGGCGGGGCGGCAAGACCTTCCAGGTGGTGCAGCGCCTGACCCGGGCGGACGGCGTGCTCGCCGCCGAGGTGACCGGGGTCGGCGGCATCCTGGACCTCGCCGAGCGCCGCCTGGTCGCCGACCCGCGCGAGCCGCTGCGCGCGCTGGCCGCCGAACCGAAGCTGCTCGGCCTCTGAACCCCCGGCGGCGCGTGCCCCGATCCGCGGTGCTCGCGCGTGCCTGACAGTCCGCCAGGAGCGGTGCCGGGCCGGGGGATTGCCCCACCCCCGACCGGCCCGCTGCCCGGATGGGCCGGCCGCCCCCGGCGCAGCAGACTTCCCGGCATGCCGAACATCAACCGCACCCTCGCCGCCGCCACCGCGGCCGCCGCCCTCGCCGTCACCGCCCTGGTCGCCCAGCCGGCCGCGGCGGGCCCGGAGACCGCGGGGCGGGACCGCCTCGCCTGGACGTCCTGCCAGGGCGGCGCCGATCCCCGCCAGCAGTGCGCCACCGTCAGCGTCCCGCTGGACTACGCCCACCCGGAGGGCGAGCGGATCACCCTCGCCGTCTCCCGGATCGCGTCGGCGAAGCCGGGCCTGCGCCGGGGCGTGCTGCTGACCGTGCCGGGCGGGCCGGGCGGTTCCGGCGTCGACGTCCCGAGCAGTGCGGTGAAGCGCCTGCCGCAGTCCGTCCTGGACCGCTACGACCTGGTCGGCTTCGACCCGCGCGGGGTGGGCCGCTCCACCCCGGTCAACTGCGGCCTGGAGCACGACGACCTCGCCATGGTGAAGCTGCGCCCGTGGCCGGCCGCGGACGGCTCCGTCGACGGGAACCTGGCCACCGCCCGCAGGGTCGCCGAGACCTGCGCCCGCAACGGCGGCCCGGTGCTGCGCAGCATCTCCACCCGCAACGAGGCCCGGGACATCGACCGGATCCGGGAGGCCCTCGGCGAGCGCCGGCTCTCCGCCTGGGGCACCTCCTACGGCACGTACGCGGGGGCGGTGTACGCCACCCTGTTCCCCGGGCGCACCGACCGGATCGTGCTGGACAGCAACGACGACCCGGACCCGGCGCGGGTGGGGCGCGGCTGGCTGGCCGCCTTCGGCCAGGGCGCCGAGGACCGCTTCCCGGACTTCGCCAGGTGGGCGTCGGCCCCCGGGAACCCGGACCGCCTGGCGGACACCCCGGTGGAGGTCCGCCCGCTCTTCCTGGACCTCGCAGCCCGCCTGGACGCCGCACCGCTGCCCTGGCCGGGCGCCAACCCGGCCGAACTGAACGGCAACGTGCTGCGCGAGACGATGCTGGAGAGCCTGTACGCGGACGCCAGGTTCCCCGGTCTGGCCCGGCTGGTGCTGGCGGGCCTGGGCCGCCGGCCGCTGCCCGCCCCCGTGGCGCCGCCCGAGCAGGTGCTGCAGAACACCATCGCGGTCTCCGTGGGCACGCTCTGCAACGACGTCTCCTGGCCCGCCGACCCGGCCGCCCTCGCCGAGGACGTGGCCGCCGAGCGCGCCGCCCGGCCACTGACCGCGGGCATGCCGGTGAACGCCATGCCCTGCGCCTTCTGGCCGTTCGCGCCCGCCGAGCCGCCGGTGCGGGTGACCGACCGGGGCCCGGCGAACGTCCTGCTGGCGCAGAACCTGCGCGACCCGGCCACCCCGTACCGGGGCGCGCTCCGGCTGCGCGCCGCGCTGGGGGAGCGGGCCCGGATGGTCACGGTGGACTCCGGCGGCCACGACGTGTACGTGGCGAACGGGAACGCCTGCGGTGACGCGGTGGTGACGGACTTCCTGGTCACCGGCCGTCGACCGGCCGGGGACACCTCCTGCCCGGCGGGCTGACCGGGCCGGGCCGGACCGCACTGCGGCGGTGCCGGGGTGACGGACCGTGGACGAACGGCCCTTGCCCCGGCGCGACCGCCCGTGCGACCGACTGGAATGAGCCGAATCTGTGGCGGATTTGTGACAAAGGTTGGCCAACACCCCGCCCTCGCAGGCGATTCGCGGCCGTAGTGTTCCAGCTATGTCACGGAAGAGTCGCATACCTGCCCCGGACGCGGGCGACACCTGGGTGCCGCGCCCCCGGCGCCGTGTGACCCCCCTCGGATTCCTGGGCCACACGGTCACCTTCCTCGGCAGCTGCACCCTCGGCGGGGTGCTGCTGGCCGGCCTGGTCCTCCCCGCGGCCGGCGCGGTCGGACTGGGCGCGAAGAGCGGCGCCGAGAGCTTCGAGAGCATCCCCGACGACTTCAAGACCCCTCCGCTGACCCAGGCGACGCAGATCTACGACGCCAAGGGCGGCCTGATCGCCAAGGTCTACGAGCGCGACCGCACGGTCATCCCGGCCGAGCAGATGTCGCCGCTGATCCGTCAGGCACAGGTGGACATCGAGGACGCCCGGTTCTACGAGCACGGCGCCGTCGACCTCAAGGGCATCCTGCGGGCGGTCACCAAGAACGCCGAGAGCGGCGCGGCCGTGCAGGGCGCGTCGACGCTGACCCAGCAGTACGTGAAGAACGTGAACGTGGAGAAGGCGGGGGACGACCCGGTCGCGGTCCTGGAGGCGCAGCGCAAGACCCTGGGCCGCAAGATCCAGGAACTCCGGTACGCCATCAAGCTGGAGGAGGACCTGACCAAGGAGCAGATCCTCACCAACTACCTCAACATCACCTTCTACGGCCACCAGGCGTACGGCATCGAGGCCGCCTCCCAGCGGTACTTCAGCAAGGACGCCAAGGACCTCACCCTCCCCGAGGCGGCCATGCTCGCCGGGCTGGTGCAGAACCCCTCCCAGTACGACCCGAAGCTGCACCCGGTGGCCGCCCAGAAGCGCCGCGACACCGTCCTCGACAAGATGGTCGAGAACAAGCACATCACCGCGGACCAGGCCAGGGAGGCGAAGGCCGCCCCGCTCGGCCTGAAGTACAAGGACCCGCAGAACGGCTGCATCACCGCCAAGGCCGGCATGGGCTTCTTCTGCGACTACGTGCGCCACGTCGTCAAGCAGGACCCGGTGTTCGGCAAGAACGCCGCCGACCGCAAGAAGCTCTGGGACCAGGGCGGCCTGAACATCTACACCACGCTGGACCCGGAGAAGCAGGCCGCCGCCCAGAACGCCGTCTCCCAGCAGGTGTACGTCACCGACCCGGTGTCGGCGGCGATCACGATGGTCGAGCCCGGCACCGGCAAGATCCTGGCGATGGCCCAGACCCGCCCCTACGGCCTCGCGAAGGAGAAGAACGAGACCGTCGTCAACTACAACGTGGACGCGGCGATGGGCGGCGGCATCGGCTTCCAGCCCGGCTCCAACTTCAAGCCGATCGTGGCCGCCGCCGCCCTGGAGGCCGGCCTGTCGCCCACCCAGCGGTACGACTCCCCGAACCGCATGGACTGGCCGACGATGAAGACCTGCGACGGCACCTGGAAGAACCTCAGCAAGGGCAAGAAGGAGGGCAGCATCCCCAACGAGAGCGCTCGCGAGGTCGGCCCGTACGAGCTCAAGGAGGCGATGGCGCTCTCGGTCAACACCTACTTCGTGCAGATGGAGCAGGAGATCGGCCTCTGCGCCGTCAAGCAGATGGCCAACAAGCTGGGCGTGGCGGGGAAGGCGAGCGGCGACCCGCTGCAGGAGGTGCCCGCCCTCGGCCTCGGCACGCAGGAGGTGAGCCCGCTGGTGATGGCCGATGTGTACGCCACCTTCGCCGCCCGCGGCAGCTACTGCGCGCCGCTGGCGATCAACCGGATCACCACCGTGGACGGCAAGGACGTTCCGGTCAGCCCGGCCAAGTGCTCCGACGTGATGTCGCAGAGCACCGCCGACGTGATCAACAGCGTGCTGCTCGGCGTGACGGAGAAGGGCACCGCCAAGGACCTCGGCCTGGAGGACGGCCGCCAGATCGCCGGCAAGACCGGGACCACGGACGAGAAGAAGTCCGCCTGGTTCACCGGCTACACCGGAAACCTGGCCGCCTCGGTCTGGCTCGGCAGTCCGGGCACCAAGGTGCCGATGAAGAACATCCGGATCGGCGGCCACTACCAGCAGGAGGTGTTCGGGGCGACCGGCCCCGGCCCGATCTGGCAGCAGGCGATGGAGGAGGCCGTCCGGACCATGCCGGAGAAGGACTTCCCGACCGTGTACATCCCGGACCCGCCCAAGCGCGACCCGGCCTGCAGCACGCCCGGCGGGCCCACCAGTCCGACCTGCACGTCCGGCGGGAAGCCGCGCTCCACCAACAGCCCGGTGGGCCGGGCGGGGCCGGCCACCCCGACGGCGCCGGCCGCCCCGCAGGACCCCGAGGACCACTGAACGGCGGCGGCCGGTGATCGCCGCCGGCCGGTGAACGAGGCGATGCGAACCCCGCGGCCCCGCATGAGTACCCGTACTCATGCGGGGCCGCGGTCCGACGGCGCACGATGGCGCCATGCCGCACAGCATCCTCGGAGTCCCGGCCGTGTTCTGGCCCTCGATCGGCTACCTGGCCGGGTGCCTGCCGATCGGGCTGGCCGCCGCCCGGGAACTGCGCACGGGCGGGAGCGCGACCGGCACGGCCGGCCGGTGGGCGGCCGCGGTCTGGACGATGCCCGGCTTCCCGCCGGCGCTGGTCCTCAACCCGCTGCCGGACGGCACCGCGGGCCGCTTCCTCTCCGCCACCGCCGCCGGTGCGGCGGGAAACGCGGTGCTGCTGGTCCTGTTCTCGCACGCCGCCGGACTGCGCTGAGGCGTCGTCCGGGCCTGACCGGGGGACCGGACCGGCCCGACGGACTGCGCCGAGCCGCCGGAGGCGCCCCGGCGCCTACCGCGCCTCGACGGGCTCGCCGCTGTCCTGGTCCAGGTTGAAGACGCGCCGGTACGAGTCGGTGACCACGGTGATCTGGTCCCGCCCCGTCCAGCTGGCCTCCACCAGCCGGGCCTCGTCCGGGGCCCGGCCGATCTCGAGCAGCGACCAGCGCCGCGCCGACCAGCCCTCGCCGGACTCCAGCAGCACCTGCCAGCTGTCGCCCGTCCGCGCCGTGGCCGCGTACGAGCGGTGCACCACGACCAGGGCCCGTTCGGGCCTCGCCGGGGCGGTCTCCCGGCTGCGGGTCTCGGCCGCCGCGACCTTGTGCGCGGCCAGTACGCCGAGCAGGAACACCACCCCGGCGGTCACCGTCACGGTCCGGGTGGCCGTGCGCAGGGCGGTGCGGCGGTCCCCCAGCCAGGCGGCGGCGATCAGTGCGGCCAGGGCCGCGCCGAGTAACAGCTCGGGCCGGTTCAGCAGGTCGGCGACGAGCATCAGCCCGCCCGACCGGCTCTCCCACTGCCCCTCGGTGTACAGCAGCACGGCGGCCACCCCGCCCGCCACCAGCAGCCTGACCAGGATCCGCCGGGCCTTCGGTGTCCGTTTCCTCATCGTCCCCCCGTCCGAGGTGTCACAGCTGCGCGAGCAGTTCGCGGCCCTCCGGCCAGTCACCCAGCCCCGATTCCGAGTTGAGGTGCCCGAACGCGCCCGGCTCGACGTACCGGGCACCCCACGCCCGCGCGAACCGCCGGGCCCGCTCGGGCGCGGCCCACGGGTCGTCGGAGCTGGCCACGACCACGCTCGGGAACGGGATCGGCGCCAGCGCCACCGGGCGGAAGCCCACCAGCTCCGGGACGTCCGCGGTGTCGATGTCGGCCGGAGCCACCAGCAGCGCCCCCCGCACGGCGGAGGTCCGTGCGGCCGGCGCGGTGGCCGCCCAGCGGGCCACCGCGATGCAGCCGAGGCTGTGGGCCACCAGCACCACCGCCCCGTCGGCGGCGGCCCCGGCCACCGCCGCGTCCACCCGGGCCACCCAGTCCTGCGGGTCGGGCCGGTCCCAGTCCGCCTGGACGACCCGCCGGAAGGACTCGGGCTCGGCGGCCTCCCAACGGCTCTGCCAGTGCTCCGGCCCGGAGTTCTGGTAGCCCGGCAGAACGAGGTAGGTGGTGCGGTCCGGCATGGGCTCCCCCGGGAGGCGGTCGGTCGTGGCGGGCAGCAGGAGTCTAGGCCGCGCCCGGCCGTCCGCCGCAGCGGGGCGGTGACCCGGCGCACACGACCCATGCCCGGCGTGCCCCGCCGCTCACGCGCCGCAGCACGCCCGGTGCGCCCTGTTGCCAACGGAGGTGCCGGTGCGGGAGTTTGGACCGGCGCCACGGTGGGTGGGGACATCCGAGGGGCGTGCCAGGTCGGTCGTTCGATCATGTGGAGGGATGTCGGCGATGACATCGAAGATCCTGCTCGTCACCGGGGACGCCGCCGAGTCGCTGGAGGTGTTCTACCCGTACCAGCGGCTGCGCGAGGAGGGCTACCAGGTCGACATCGCCGCCCCGACGAAGAAGCGCCTGCAGTTCGTCGTCCACGACTTCGTCGAGGGCTACGACACCTACACCGAGAAGCCCGGTTACACCTGGCCCGCCGACCTCGCCCTCGCCGACGTCGACCCGGCCGACTACGTGGCCCTGGTCATCCCCGGCGGCCGCGCCCCCGAGTACCTGCGCAACGACCCGGACCTGCAGCGGATCGTCCGGCACTTCTTCGAGGGGGACAAGCCGGTCGCGCAGATCTGCCACGGCCCGCTGATCACCGCGGCCGCCGGGGTGCTGTCCGGCCGCCGCAGCGCCGCCTACCCGGCGCTGGAGCCGGACGTGAAGGCGGCCGGCGCCGAGTACGTCGACGGTGAGGCGGTCGTCGACGGCGTGGTCGTCTCGGCGCGTGCCTGGCCCGACCACCCGGCCTGGCTGCGGGCCTTCGTCGAGGTGCTGCGCACCAAGGCGCCGCTGGCCTGACCCGCCCCGGTCCGGCTGCGGCCCGACCGGGCCCGCCCCCGGCCGCCGCGTCCCCGGAACCGCCCGGGGCGCGGCGGCCGGGCGCGGGTGGTCGAGGCGCGGGTGGTCGAGGCGGGGGCGGTCGCGACGGGGGCCCCGTACGGCGGCGCCGGTGCGTACCCCTACGCTGACCGCCGACAGGAACCGCCGACCGCCACCAGGAGGACGCGCCATGGCAGAGCCGTTGATCGCCGCAGTCGGGGGCCGGGTGCCCGCCGTCGACCCGGGCGCCTTCGTCGCGCCGAACGCGGTCGTGGTGGGGGACGTGACGATCGGCGCGGGCGCCGGCGTCTGGTACGGCGCGGTGCTGCGCGGTGACGCGGAGTCCATCACCGTGGGCCGGGACAGCAACATCCAGGACAACTGCACCCTGCACGCCGATCCCGGGTTCCCGCTGGTGGTCGGCGAGCGGATCTCGGTCGGCCACAACGCGGTGCTGCACGGTTGCCTGGTCGAGGACGATGCCCTGGTCGGGATGAACGCCACCGTGCTCAACGGCGCCCGGATCGGCGCCGGGTCGCTGGTCGCGGCCGGTGCGGTGGTGCCGCAGGGCATGCAGGTGCCGCCGGGCTGCCTGGTCGCGGGCGTGCCGGCCAGGGTCCGCCGGGAGCTGACCGAGGACGAGCGGGCCGGCATCAAGTCCAACGGCCTGGGCTACCTGCTGCTGGCCGAGGCCCACCGGGAGATCGAGCCCCGGGGCGCCGGGGGCTGACGGCCGGGGCTCGCCAGTCCGGCGTCCACACGCGAGACTGGGGTCATGTGCCGCAACATCAAGACGCTGCGACCGCCGGTGACGCCCGACGCCGACGAGGCCGACTTCCGGGCCGCCGCGCTGCAGTACGTCCGCAAGGTGTCCGGGTTCCGCGCCCCGGCGGCGCACAACCGCGAGGCCTTCGACCGGGCGGTGGACGCCGTCGCCGAGGCCACCGCCAGGCTGCTCGCCGAACTCGAGGTCCGGGGCGCACCCGCCCGGGCCGCCGAGGCCACCGCGTAGGACAGGCCCCAGCCGGGCGAGCGGCGGGCCCGCCCGCCGGGACCAGGAGATGGCGATGAACCCACCCGACCGTTACGCGCTGACCTTCCCCGGGACCCCGGGCACGCAGGCCCCGCAGGACGTCGTCGTGGTCACCCGCACCAGCGGGAAGGGCCCCGGCGGACACCCCGTGTACGAGGACGCCAGCGGCATCGTCCGCGCGGAGATCAGCGACGCGGGGGAGGTCCGGATGCTCGCCAGCGGCGGCCACCAGACGCCGCACCTGCCGGTGCACGCACAGCCGCTGCCCTGACGCGTCGACGCGGAGGTCCGTCGGCCGGATTTCGCCGAACCGCCCGGCGCGCGGTGGTGCCCGGGGCAGAATCGCTGCCATGACCACAGCGCGCTGGCAGGGCACCGTCGTCGCCGAGAGCGACCGGACGATCGTCGTCGAGGGCAACCACTACTTCCCGGCCGATTCGGTCCGTGGCGAGTTCCTGCGCCCGTCCGACACCACCACCGTGTGCGGCTGGAAGGGCACGGCCGGCTACTACACGCTGGAGGTGGACGGCCTGACCAACCCCGACGCGGCCTGGTTCTACGCCGATCCGAAGCCGGAGGCCGAGCAGGTGCGCGACCGGGTGGCCTTCTGGCGCGGGGTGGAGATCAGCGAGTAGCGCGTACCGGTGGGGCGGAGGGGGTACCCGACCCCCATGGCACTCTTCCGAAAGAACGGACGTTCGGAGCCCGAGCCGGCCGCCGCTCCCGCCGTCCCGGGGCCGGAGGCCGTTCCCGAGGGCGCCCTGGCGGGCGAGCTCGCCGAACTGGTCGAGGGCGCCGAGCGCCCCCTCGGGGACTGGCAGGTCGCCGAGTACCGGGCCGAGCGCGGCCGCGCCCGCGCCCTGCTGGCCAGGACGGCGCGCCGGCTCGGCAGCGGAGGCAGGGCGGCGGCCAAGGGCGCAACGCTGGGCGGCCGGGCGCTCACCGAGCAGCTGGTGCAGGTCGCGCCCCGGCTCCCGGTGCGCGACCTCGCCACCCTGCGGGCCCAGCACCCCGATGCGGCCCACCCCGAGGCGCTCGCCGACCTGCTGGTGAGCGGTGCGGTCCGGGCCTCCAGCGCACTCGGCGCGGGCGTGGGCGCGATGGCGATGCTGCCGGTGCCGCCCGCGATGGCGCTGGAGATCGCGGCCGAGACGCTCGCGGTGGCGGCCGTGGAGATCAAGCTGATCGCGGAGCTGCACGAGGTCTACGGCGCCCGGGCGCCGGGTTCCGGGGCGCAGCGCGCCGGGGCCTACCTGGGGGCCTGGGCCAACCGGCGGGGCGTGGACGCCGGGGTGCTGGCCCGGCCGGCCGGCTTCGCCGCCTTGGCGGTCGGTGCGGAGGTCCGCCAGCAGGTCGGCCGCCGGCTGACCCGCAGCTCGTTGCGCCGGCTGCCGTCGGTGACCCCGCTGCTGGTGGGGGCGGGGATCGGCGCCACCATGAACCGGCGCGACACCCGCCGGCTGGCCGACGAGGTCCGCGCGGACCTGCGCGCCCGCCGCCCGGTGGAGCGCGGCTACTGGGCCGCCGCGGCGCCGGTGGTCAAGGGCGAGGCGGTCGACGGGGGCTGACGGCCACGGCGTCGACGGCTCGGACGGACGGGGCCGGCGGGGCCGGTGAGCCGGGGGAGCGGCGGGCCCCGGGGCGGAGGCCGGCCCACGCCCGGCCCGGAGAGGGGGCGTGGGCCGGAGAGCGGCCGGGCTCAGGTCCCCGGTGGTCCCGGGGCGCCCGCGCCGCGGCCGGCCTTGACGGCGTTGACCATGGCCTGGTGGATCGCCCGGGCGGTGATCTCGTCGGCGGCCGCCACCGGGCTTCCCGCCACCGTGTACCAGTCCAGTGCGCCGGTGTACTGCACGGTCAGCCGGGCCTCGCCGTCCACCCAGGTGGTGTGCACGGTGAGGTCGCCGGAGATCGGGCCGACCTCGGCGGTGGTGACCCCGCCGGGCCCGCTGATGATCGACTGGGTGGTCCAGGTCGCCCACGTGGTGTGCGGGTCGACGGGCGGTCGGGTCTGCCCGCTGGTTTGATCGTGTTCGGTCATGCGCTTATCCTCCCCCGCCGGTGGGTCGCCGCCGGGGCAGCGACACCTGCGGTCACGAAGGCCGCCCGGTCCCGCCGGGCGGCCGCTGCTCACGGATGTTCAGCCGTCCACGCCCCACTCGTCCGGAGTGGGCTCGCCCTCCGCCTGGGAGGTCTCCTGCGCGTGCAGGTTCTGCATCGAGGTGACGCCCTCCTCGGGATCCGCGGCGCGGACGTCCTCGTCGCGGTCGGTGCTCACCTCGAACCGTTCGCTCATGTCGGTCATCGCGGGCTCCGTCCGATCGGCCGGCCCGGGCGCGCCTGACCGCAGGCGTCACCCGGCCGGGTCTGTCCCTCCCCTCCAGCGTGCCTCCACCCCGCCGCCGGGGCCAGCCGGGTGACCGGTCCGCGGCCCGGCGGGGGCGCCGTCCGGTCGGACTCGGCGGCCCGGCGGAGCGCCGACCGTCCGTGCGGTGCCCGGCCGTGCGGTGCCCCGCCGTCCGCCGCGAGCGTCACCAGGTGACGGGCAGGGACCGCATCCCGTAGATGAGCGCCTCGGAGCGGAACTCCAGCTCCTCCCGCGGGGCCGACAGCCGCAGGCCGGGCAGCCGACGGAAGAGCGTGGCCAGGGCGATCTGGAGCTCCGCGCGGGCCAGCGGCTGTCCGAGGCACTGGTGCACGCCGAAGCCGAAGGCCATGTGCCGCCTGGCGTCCCGGTCCAGGTCGAGCTCGTGGACCGGTCGTCGGTCGGCGCCGCCGAAGAGCTCCTCGTCCTGGTTGGCGGTGGAGAGCAGCGCGATCACGCCCTCCCCGGCCCGGATCAGGGTGCCGCCGAGCTCGACGTCCTCCAGCGCCACCCGGGGCAGTCCGCTGTCCACGATGGTGAGGTGGCGCAGCAGCTCCTCCACCGCGCCGGGCAGCGCGGCGGGATCGGCGAGCCGGGGGATCTGGTCGGGCTGTTCGAGCAGCAGGGCGGTGGACAGCGCGATCATGTTCGCGGTCGTCTCGTGCCCCGCGATCAGCAGCAGCAGGCCGGTGGCGGCGACCTCGCGCGGGGTGAGGTCGTCCCGGACGGCGAGCCGGCTGAGGATGTCCTCGCCCGGCTCCTCCCGCTTGCGGGAGGTGAGGTCGCCGAGGTAGTCCAGCAGCTCGTCCTGGGCGGCGGAGACCTCCTCGACCGGGCTGTGCTTGCTGAGCAGCGTCCGGCTGAGGCCCTGGAAGCGGTCCCGGTCCTGGTACGGGACGCCCAGCAGCAGGCAGATCACCAGCGAGGGGACGGGCAGGGCGAAGTCGGCGACGAGGTCGGCCCCGTCCCTGCCCCCGGTCATCCGGTCGAGCGCCTCGTCGACGATCCGCTGGATGCCGGGGCGCATCGCCTCGACCCGCTTGACCAGGAAGTCGCCGGTGACCATCCGGCGCTGCCGGGCGTGCTCGGGGTCGTCGAGCCGCAGGAAGCTGGGGGGACTGGCAAGGATCAGCTCCCGGCGGCCGGCCACCAGCATCGGGAAGGCCGGGTGGCGGATGTCCGCGCTGAACCGGCGGTCGGACAGCACGGTGCGGACCTCGGCGTAGCCGGTGGCGAGCCAGCAGGACTCGCCGCCCGGCAGGTCGGCGCGGGTGACGGCCGCGGTCGCGGCGGCCTCGGTGTAGGCGGGCGGCGGGCTGAACGGGCAGCCGGTGTCGCGCGGGGCCGGCATCGGCACGGCCCGGGTGGTGGGTGTGCTCGTCAAGGTGGGGTCTCCTTGCGTCGCGTGTCCTCGGTGGGGGAATCGGGTGTCGTGAGTGATGTCGTGATCCGGTGGCGGTCCGGGGCGCCGGCGGGCCGGCGCCCGCGGTCAGCCCGCGTCCGCGGCCGGCTGCGGCTCGGCCTCCACCGCGTGCTCGGACCCGGTCCCCGGCGCGGGCTCGACGACGCTGATCGCGCCGCCGGGGCAGAGCTGGGCCGCGAGTCTCAGCACCGCGAACTGCTCGGGCCGGAACTCGGTCTGACGGAGCCTCACCAGACTGTCCCGGTCGTCCTGGTCGAAGATCTCGGGGGCGTTCATGACGCACATGCCGGAGCTGCAGCAGCGGTCCCGGTCGACGCTCACCTGCATGGGTGGGCACCTCTCGCCAGGGCGGCGCCGGGCGCCCGGCGGCCGCCTCTCGTTGTCATTGCCAACCTAACCGCCAGTCCTGCGTCCACGGAGGGTGCGGTGCCGGGATCGTCCAGATTGGCCGATTCGGTACGGGTTCGGAACTCGACCGCGGTACCGGAGGTTTGAATTGACGTTACTCCGTCAACGTACGGTTCACAGCCCCTCTGCGGCCGCGATTTCCCGGACGGCGGCGAGGGTGTCGGCCTCGGCCGCGGTCTTGTCCGGCCGGTAGCGCACCACCCGGGCGAACCGCAGGGCCAGCCCGGCCGGGTAGCGGGGGCTGCGCTGGACGCCGTCGAAGGCGATCTCCACGACCAGTTCCGGTCGGACCCGAACCGTCCAGTCGTCCCGGTCCGTCTCGCGGGCCAGGAGTTCGGCGGTCTGCCAGGCGAGTACCTCGTCGGTGAGCCCCTTGAAGGTCTTGCCGAGCATCACCCAGGGGGCGGCCCCGGGTTCGTCCGCCGCCCGGGCGCCCAGGTGCAGGTTGCTGAGGAACCCGCGCCGCCGCCCGCTGCCCCACTCGGCGGCCAGCACCACCAGGTCCAGGGTGTGCCGGGGCTTCACCTTGATCCATCCTGCCCCGCGGCGTCCGGCGGCGTAGCCGGCCGCCTGGTCCTTGACCAGCACGCCCTCGTGGCCGAGCGCCAGGGTGTCGCGGAAGAACGCCAGGGCCCGCTCGGTGTCGCCGGTCTCCGTCCTGGCCACCCGCAGGCCGTCCGGGACCGCCTCGGCGAGCGCCGTCCAGCGCTCCCGGCCCGGTCGGTCCACCAGGTCCTCGCCGTCCCGGTGCAGCAGGTCGAAGAAGTAGGCGTGGAGCGGGACCTCGGCCCGCAGCCGGTCCGGATCCCGGCGGGACGCGGTGCGCGCGGCGGTCTCCTGGAACGGGCGCGGCCGTCCGTCGGGCCCGAGCGCGATCGCCTCGCCGTCCAGCACCGCGGAGCGCAGCGGCAGGGCGAGCGCGGCCTCGACCACCTCGGGGACGCGCGCGGTGATGTCGTCCAGGCCGCGGGTGAACACCGCGACCTCCCCGCCGTCCCGGTGCACCTGGATCCGGATGCCGTCCAGCTTCCACTCCAGGGCGGCCGGCCCGGTGCGCTCCAGGGCCGAGACCACGTCCGGCGCGGAGGCGGCGAGCATCGGCCGCACGGCCCGGCCGACCTCCAACCGGAACGCCGTCAGCGCGGGCACCCCGCCGCTCAGCGCGGCCTCGGCCACCGCGCGGGCCGAGCCGCGGAACATCAGCGCCCGCCGCACCTCCGCCGCCGGCACCCCGGCGGCCAGTGCGACGGCGTCGCCGACCACCGCGTCCAGCGCGCCTTGGCGCAGGTCGCCGACCAGCACCGCGCGCAGGAACGCCTGCTCGACCTCCGTCGCCCGCGCGAAGAGCCCGGTGAGCAGCCGCCGCCGCTCGGCCTGCGCGCCCGTCCCGTGCACCGCGGCGATCCGCTCCAGCTCCCGTTCGGTCTCCCGCACGCCGAGGGAGGCCCCGGCGGCGGGCGGCGGCAGGTCGCGCAGGCCGGCCGGGCCGATCCCGGTGCGCAGCCGCTGCGACTCGCCCGAGAGCAGGGCCACCGCCGACGGGGCCTCGGCCGGGCCCAGCTCGCGCAGGCAGTCCGCGAGCAGCGTGGTCTTGGCCCGCCGTCCGGGTTCGGCCGCCACGGCGCGGGAGGTGAGGGCCAGGTGCCGCAGCCGCATGAGGCGCTCCTCGGGTGGTCCCGGTGCGGCCGCCGACGGATCCGGGCGGCCTGGTCCAGGATCGGCGACCGCGGCGGGCCCCGCACGGCGGCGCGCATCCGGTACACCGCCGGAGTGGAGTACGCGGACGGTCGGTCCTGTCCGCGGCGGAGATCGGCGCGGGGCCGACGGGCCGTCATGCTGGCGCCACACGCGGCCCGGCGATCCCGGGCCCGCCCGACCGAGGAGACCGAGTTGACCACCACCACCCGCTGGACCGTCGGTGCGCCGGAAGCCGCCGACTACCCCGCCTGGCGCGAACTCTTCCGCGGCTACTGCGCGTTCTACCGGGTGCCGATGCCGGAGCAGAAGGCCGAACTGGTCTGGTCCTGGCTCACCGACCCGGAGCACGAGCTGTCGGGCCTGCTGGTCCGCGACGCCGGGGGGACGCCGGTCGGCCTGGCCCACTACCGCCCGTTCTCGCGCCCCCTGCACGGCGCCGTCGGCGGTTTCCTGGACGACCTGTTCGTCGCCCCCGGGGTGCGCGGCGGCGGTGCGGTGGACGAGCTGCTGGCGCGCCTGCGGGAGATCGCCGCCGAGCGCGGTTGGACCACCGTCCGCTGGATCACCGCGGACGACAACCACCGGGCCCGCAGCAAGTACGACCAGGTGGCCACCCGGACGATGTTCGTCACCTACGACATGGCCCCCGACCAGTCCTGATCCGCCAGCCCCACCGGCCGCCGGTCCACCGCGGCGGCGTGTCGCCGGGCGCCCGCGCCGCCGCGGACCGCGGCGGGACCGGGCACGTGACGACTCCGCCGGACATTCGTTCGGACTTTCTGTTATCCGCGCGCCGCCGGAGGGTCTCCCAGGTGTCGGCACCCGACGGCCGACCCGGACAGAAAGCGTGGCCACGTGAACAGCGACGACAGGACGACCATCCTCCCGGCGAACGGCGCCGAGGGGGGCGTGCGGGGCGGAGCGCCCGGACGCTCCGCCCGCCGGGCCGCCCAGCGGCACGCGGAACACCACGGAGGCCGGAGCCGAAGGGGCCGGAGGCGCGGCCCGCTCGGACCGGTCACCGCGGTCGTCGCCGCGGTGGCGGGCACCGGGCTGCTCGCCGCCCTCGCCGGGGCCGGCTACGCGGCGTACGGCGGCAAGCAGACCGACCGCGACCAGGCGGGCCAGGAGGCGGTGGCGGCCGCGCTGATCGCCGCGGAGGCCGGCACGCACGACGGCATCCAGGTGCCGGGCGCCGGGGGAGCCGACTTCGGCGCGTCCGGAGCCCCGGTCAACATGTCCGCCACCGAGCCGGCGCCGACCCCGACCGGCTCCACCGCCCCGGCCTCCCCGACCGCGACCGCTACGCCCTCGCCCACCGCCACCGCGACCGCCACCACGAGCCCGACCGCCACCACGAAGCCGAGCCCGACCGCCACCGCCAAGTCCACCGGCACCCCGACCGGCACGCAGCGCAGCGGCGGATCCGCCGCCGCGAGCACCGCTGCGCCCGCTCCGGTGGGCGGCGGCGCCTCCCCCTCGTACGCCCAGCAGGTCGTCGACCTGGTCAACGCCGAACGCGCCAAGGCCGGTTGCGGCCCGGTCACCGCCGAGTCCCGGCTGGCCAGCGCCGCCCAGTCACACAGCGACGACATGGCGAACCGCAACTACTTCGACCACGCCAGCCCCGAGGGGTACCACGCCGACCACCGGATCGAGGCGGTCGGCTACCGCTGGAGCACCTGGGGCGAGAACATCGCCCGCGGCCAGCAGGACCCGGCCGCGGTGATGGACGCCTGGATGAACAGCCCGGGCCACCGCGCGAACATCCTGAACTGCGCGTTCAAGCAGCTCGGGGTGGGCGTGCGGACCGGGTCCGGCGGTCCGTGGTGGACCCAGGTCTTCGCCGCCCCGGCCTGATCGGCCCGCTTGGTCCAGCCTCGGGTCCGACCCCTTGGTCCAGGCCGATTTTCCGATTCCGCGAACATTGTTGTTATCTGATCACTCCCCACGGGTCTCCGAGGAGGCATCGGCGGACGGAACACGGCAAGACGGAGTGCGGACCATGAACGCTGACGTGCAGAACAGGACCGGGACCACCCTGGTACGCGCGGCCCAGGCGGGCGACCGGCAGGCGCAGGAGGCGCTGGTCGCCGCCTGGCTGCCGCTCGTCTACAACGTGGCCGGCCGCGCCCTCGGCGGCCACGCCGACGTCGACGACGTCGCCCAGGAGACGATGATCCGCGCCCTGGACGGCCTCGACGGGCTGCGCGACCCGGACTGCTTCCGGTCCTGGTTGGTCGCCATCACCATGAACCAGGTCCGCCGGCGCCACGCCGCCGGGCAGCAGCAGCCCACCGTCGGCGGCCTCGACGAGACCTGGGAGGTCCCGGACCCGCGGGCCGACTTCACCGACCTCACCATCCTGCGCCTCGGCCTCTCCGGCCAGCGCCGGGAGGTCGCCGAGGCCACCCGCTGGCTCGACCCCGACGACCGCGAACTGCTCTCCCTCTGGTGGCTGGAGGCCAGCGGCGAGCTCACCCGCGCCGAGCTCGCCGAATCCCTCGACCTGAGCCCGCAGCACACCGCCGTCCGGGTCCAGCGGATGAAGAAGCAGCTCGAAGCCGGCCGGGTCGTCGTCCGGGCCCTCGGCGCCTACCCCCGATGCCCCGAACTCGCCGAGGTCACCGTCGGGTTCGACGGCACCCCGAACTCCGTGTGGCGCAAGCGCATCGCCCGCCACATCCGCAGCTGCGTCACCTGCGACCGGCTCGGCCGCGACCTCTTCCCCGCCGAAGGACTGCTGGCCGGCCTCGCCCTCGTCCCGATCCCGTTCGACTCGCCCGCACTGCTGCACTTCCAGCACACCGCCGCCACCGTCGCCGGCGCCCAGGGCTCCGCCGCCGGCCACGGCGCCGCGGGCGCCCACGGCGGCTGGGCCGGGACGGCAGCCCGCAAGGCCGTCCTGGCGAGCGGGGCGGTCGCGGTGGTGGCCGTCACCACCCTCGCCCTGGTCTGGTCGCGCCCCGCCGAGACCCCGGTCGAGGCGGCTCCCGAGCCCACCACCCCGGCCGCCGCCCTCGACACCCCGGTGGTGGACACCCCGACGGCCACCGCCACCCCGGTCGCCGCCCCGGTCACCCTCGCCGCCACGCCGGCGCCCGCGCCGACGCCCACCGACACTCCCACCGGCACGCCCACGCCCAGTGCGACGCCCACCGCCACCCGGTCGGTCGCGGCCCCGCCGCCCAGCCCGGAGCGGCAGCTCGTCGACCTGGTCAACGCCGAGCGCGCCAAGGTCGGCTGCGCCCCGCTGCGGATCGACCCCCGGCTGCACGCCGCCGCCCAGAAGCACGCCGAGGACATGGTCGCGCGCGGGTTCTTCGACCACGTCAACCCCGACGGGGTCCGCACCGACGCCAGGATCACCGCGGCCGGCTACCGCTGGTCCCAGTGGGGCGAGAACCTCGACCGGGGGCCGACCGCGCCCGCCGTGGTGTTCACGCGCTGGATGGACGGCGGCATCCACCAGTCCAACATGCTGGACTGCGGCTTCAAGGACGTCGGCGTCGGTGTGGCCACCGGCCCGGCCGGCGGCTACTGGACCCAGGACCTGGGCGCGCCGCTGAGCTGACGCCCCGGCCGGCCGGGCCGGGGCGGGCCCGGTCGGGCCCGCCGTGGCCGGAAAGCCCCCGGCCGGAGCCGCTGTGGCCGGAGGGGAGGGGCGGTGGGGCGGTGGGGCGGTGGGAGACGGGCCGGAGGGCGGCCTCGCTAGGCGGGGGTGACCCCGACCAGGCCGTCCGCGGACCCGGTCACGAACCCGGTGGCCTCGCCGACGACGCCCCCGGCGTCCCCGACCTGCCCGGGCAGCGCGTCGGGCGCGCTCGTCGACGGCCCGGGCGTACCGTCCTGCCCCCCGACGGCGCTGGCGTGCGCGCTCGGCGCGGTCAGCGAGGCGACGAAGCCCACGGCGAGCGAGGCAACGGCAAGCATGCTGCGCTTCTTCATGGCAGGCCCAACGAGACTGGGCCGCCCGGGTTACGGGTCGGGGCCGACGCCGGGCGACCTTTCCGGTGGCGGGAGGTATGGGAGGGCGGTGGGATGGGGAGGGGTCGGGAACGATTCCGGCAAATCGGTCGATTCGCCGTGTGTCGGAGTCGCCGCCAGGACCTGTCAGGACCTCCACCGCGACACGAAGGGCAACCGATGCACGCAGCCGAGCTCTCCCCGGCCGTCCTCGCCGAGCTGCGCCGCCCCCGGCGCTACCCGGCCGTCTCCGTCCTGCTGCCCACCCACCGCAGCGAGCCCGAAAACAGCCAGGACCCGGTCCGTCTGCGCAACCTCGTCGCCGAGGCGAAGAACCGGTTGCACGCCGACGAGGCCGTCAGCCGGGCCGACCGGCTGGACGTCGTCGAACAGCTGGACCGCGCGCTCACCGAGGTCGACCTCGTGCACGCCGAGGACGGCCTGGTGATCTTCGCGGCGCCCGGCGAGTACCAGGTGTGGTCCCTGCCGCGCCCGGTGCCGGCCCGGGTCGTGGTGTCGGACACCTTCCTGACCCGCAACCTGGTCGCCGCCCACGCCGGGGGTGCGCCCTTCTGGGTGCTGACCGTGGCCGCCGACCGCGCCGCCCTGTTCGGGGGGAGCGGGACGACCCTGGTCGAGCACACCGGGGGAGGCTTCCCCGTCGACCACGTCCGGCCCGACTGGGACGTCGAGCGCCAGGAACGGATCGGGGACGTGCCGAGCACCTTCCGCGACGAGGAGACCCGCCGCTTCCTGCGCTCAGCCGACACCGCGCTGGCCGCCGTGCTGGAGGCGGACAACCGGCCGCTCTTCGTGCTCGGCGAGGCGGCGGCGCTCTCGCTGCTCGACGAGGTCGGCGGCGCCGCCAAGCGGGCCGCCGCCCAGGTCTCCCGCGGCGGCCTCGGCCACGCCTCCGCCGCCGCGGTGGCGGAGGCCGTCCGGGCAGCCGTCGCCGAGCAGGGCCGCAGGGCGGTGACCGAGCTGCAGGAGCGCCTGGACCAGGCCCAGGGCGTGAAGGGCCTGGCCGCCGGCATGGACGAGGTCTGGCAGTCCGTCAGCGAGGGCCGGGCCGCCGTGGTCGTGGTCGAGGAGGACTACTGGGAGCCCGTCCGGGTGACGGACAACCACCTCGTCCCGGCGCCCGCCGGTGAGCCCGACGTCCGCGAGGACATGGTCGACGAGATCGTCGAGCGTGCTCTCGACACCGGCGCCAAGGTGCAGTTCGTCCCCACCGGCGACCTCGCGTCCCGCGGCCGCATCGCCGCCGTCCTGCGGTACTGACCCGCCCGGCCGCGACCCTCCCGGCACCGGTCAGCCCGGCCTCCGGCCACCACCGTCGGGCGGTGCCGACGCGGCCCCGTGGTGCGGGCCCCGACACGTCGGGGCCCGCACGGCCGTGTCACACCGGCGGCCCGGCCAGCCGGTCAGCCCGGGTAGAACGTCCGCCCGGCGGCGCCGGAGGAGACGGACCACACCTCGGTTATCAGCCCGTCGGTGATCCGCAGGGTATCCGTACCGCTCCTGGCCACCACCGCGCCGTCCGCGTCGACGAAACTCGCCCGGTACGGCCGGGCCACCAGGCCGGAGACCGTGCCGCCGGCCGGTTCGAGGTCGACCACCGCGACGCCCTCGGCCTCGAAGCGCAGCCCCGGACCGCGCATGGCACGCCACTGGGCGATCACCTCGGCCAGCCGCTCCGGCGTCCGCACCTCGTCGAACACCTCCGTCCCCGCCTGCGCGTACCGCAGCGTGAACTCGGGTGCCATGATCTCCGCGGCGAGCCGCAGCTCGCCGTTCCACAGCGCCGTCCACCGGTCGTAGACACCGGCTCCGACCCCCCGCAGCTCCGCACCCATGAGAAGACCCCCGTTCGTTCTCCGATTGTGTTCAGGACGCTAGCAGGGCCCACTGACAATCCGTCCCCGGCGGGCGCCGGCCGGTCCCGGCAGGGACCGTGAAGCCCCGGCGGACGGCCGGGTCAGCCGAGGGGGGCGGGGGTGCCCCGCGAAGGGGTCGCCCCCCCGACGGCCTGGATCGAGTCCAGCACCGGCTGGACCAACCCCACGGTGGCGTCGGACGGCTGCCGCAGGCACACCGTCAGCTCGATGAGCGCTGCCCGCGCGCCCGGCCGGGTGATGAGCGTGTGGCCGACGAACTCCCGGTTGCCGCCCCGCACCAGGCACGGCTTCTCCGGCGCCCGCTCGCGGGCGGTGGCCGGCTCGGCGGCGACCTTCCCGACCAGGCCCGGGTCGTCCACCTTCAGGAAGGACAGCACGGCCCCGTCGACCGGGAGCAGCTTCGGCAGCCGGCACGCGTCGGACTCCGTCGTCGGGCAGGGTGTCGGGGGGCCGGACTGCGCGGTGGCCTGCGGCGACTGGCCCGGCGGATCGGTCAGCAGGACGCCGCCCTCCGGGTCGTCGGCGTCGGAGGCCTGGGAGAACCAGCCCTGCGGGACGCGGGCGACGACGTTCCACTCCCGCAGGCCGATGGTGATCCCGACGAGCTCGTCCGGGACGGTCGGGCCGTCGGAGGGTGAGGCCGAGGCGGGTGCCGACACCGGCCCGGCAGGCCGCAGCGCCGTCCCCCGGTCCGGTGCGGGAGCGATCGCCGGCGCGGCCACCAGCGCCGCGACGAGCAGCCCGCCGGTCAGCCCGGCCGCGAGCGCGGCGGCCCGCCGCCTGCGCCGGACCCGGGCGGCCCGGGCCCGGATCCGCTCCATCCGGTCCGCCGGGTCGTCCAGCGCCGGTACGGCCCGCTGGAGCAGAATCCGCAGTTCCTCCTCCGCGGCCCCGTCGCGGTCGCCCCAGTCGTCCTCGCCGCCCGCGCGGCCGTACGCGTCGAGCGGGTCAGTACCGGTCACGAGGTCCCCCGGTGAGCAGCAGTTCCCGGCTGGGCAGCCGGCCGCGCAGCACGGACAGCGCCCGGTGCGTCTGACTCTTGACCGTGCCGGTGCTGCAGCGGAGCACCTCGGCGGTCTCCTCCACGCTGAGGTCCTCGAAGTAGCGCAGCACCACGACCGCCCGCTGACGCGGCGGCAGCGCCCGGACGGCCTGGGCGACCACCTGCTCGACCACGACCTCCTCGTACGGGTCCCCGCCCGTCGGGACGGGCTCCGGCAGCTCGCCGTGCGGCAGCTCGCCGGTCCAGCGCCGGCGCCACCACGAGACGTGGCAGTTGACCAGCACCTTGCGGGTGTAGGCCTCGGGCCGGTCGATGGCGACCCGGTCCCACTTGGGCCAGACCCGGGCGAACGCGGTCTGCAGCAGGTCCTCGGCCTGGTGCGGGTCGCCGGTCAGCAGCCAGGCCACCCGGAGCAGCTTCGGGCCGCAGGCGGCGACGAACTCCTCGAAGTCCGGATTCGCATCGCTCATCGTGCCGTCCCCGCCATGGTGTCCGCGCCGTTCCCGTCGGTCGTGGCGGCCCGGCGGGCCGCGGTCGTGGTGTGCTTCTCACGGCTGCTGAACGCGATGGGCGGCGCTTTCGGTTGCCCGTCGGCGCGGAGAATTTTCCGGCGGTCCGGACCGGCCCGCGGTACACGGCCCGGAACGGTGGCGCGCGGCGCCCGGAACCGTGCGTGCGCGGCGCCCGGGTCCGGTGACGGGGACGACGACCGGTCCTGGTCCGGGGAGCTGGACGGCCCGCGAGCCGGCCGGGACTCGGCCGGGCGGCGGGCGGGCCGTGCCACCACGATGGCCCGCCCCGCCCGGGGGACCAAGGGCGCGCACCGGGCGCCCGGGGGCACGTCGCGGCGCGACCGGGAGCGAGGGCGTGCGGGGGAGGGCGTCAGAGCGTCCCCGAGCCCTGCGGCACCCCGCCGGGGAGCCCGTGGGCGGCGGACGGCGCCCGGCCCACCGGGGTGACAGTCCAGTCGGGGTGACCGGGCATCGGCGGGGTGCGCCGCCCGTACAGCCAGTCGGTGAGGAAGCCGGTGAGGTCCTGCCCGGAGACCTCGGAGGCGGTCCGGAGGTAGTCGCGGGTGGAGGCGGTGGCGTGGCGGTGCTCGCGCAGGAAGGTGCGCTCGATCCGGTCGAAGGTCTCCGCGCCGACCCGCTCGCGCAGCGCGAACAGGACCAGGGCGCCGCCGGTGTAGCGCTGGCTGTCGAAGAGGTCGTCGGCGCCGGGTGCGGCGACCGGGCCGGAGTCGTGGCGCCACTGGTCGCCGAGGCCGTAGACCTCGCGCATCCGGTCGACCAGGGTGGTGTGGCCCGAGGCGTCGGGCCAGCCGCGCTCGTAGCGGTACGTCAGCGCGTAGAAGTCGGCGTGCCCCTCGTTGAGCCAGAGGTCCGCCCAGGTGGCCGGGGAGACGCTGTCGCCGTACCAGGAGTGCACCAGCTCGTGCATCATGTGCGAGCCGATCGCGGACTCCGGCCGGCGCAGGAAGTCCGGCTTGTAGAGGGTGAGCGTCTGGGTCTCCAGGCCGGTGAAGCCGAAGGCGGCCGGGTCGTCGGTGTCGGCGGGCAGCAGTCCGTAGCTCTCGAACGGGAACGCCCCGAGGTGCCGCTCGGCCCAGGCGAGCTGGTCGGCGGTGAGCGCGAGGGCCGGTTCGAGCTCGGCGGCGCGGGCGGTCGGGACGACGTCGCGCAGCGGCAGGCCGCCCGGGCCGGGGCGTTCGCGCACCGTGTAGTCGCCGACCGAGACCTGGAGGAGTTCGGTGGCCATCGGCTCGCGGGAGACGTACCGGCGGGTGGTCCGGCCGTCGCCGAGCCGTTCGGTCGCCGTCAGTTCCCCGTTGGCGACGCCCAGCAGGGGGTCGGGTGCGGTGACGGCGACGGTGAAGCGGGCCTTGTCGCTCGGGTGGTCGTTGCACGGGAAGACGGTGTGCGCGCCGTCCGGCTGGCCGGCCAACGCGAAGCCGTTCGCGGTGGGGACCCAGCCGCTGTGCGGGCGCCGGGCGTGCGGGTCGGCGGAGTAGTCCACCGCCACCTGCACGGCCGCCCCGGGGTGCAGCGGCCGCGGCGGAGCGACCGTCAGCTTGGCGTCGCGGACGGTGAACCCGGCCGGGCGCCCGTCGACCCGGACGGCGCGCACGGTCAGGCCGAGCGCGTCCAGCCGCAGGCTCCGCAGGGTGCGGGACGGTCGGGCGGTGATCACCGCGGTGGCGTCCACGGTGCGGGTGTCGGCCCGGTAGTCGAACGAGAGGTCGTAGGCGAGCGCGTCGTAGCCGGTGTTGCCCAGGGAGGGGAAGACCGGATCGCCCAGGCCGTCCGCCGCGGTGGCCGTCGGGACGCTGGCGGAGAGCAGCGACGCACTGAACGCGAGCGCCACGAGGAGACCGGCGCGGGGCCTGGGCAGGGTGATCACCGTACTTCCGGGTGCTGGTGCCGGGAGACCTGGCAGCTGGGCCGGGCGCGGGGATCCGCCGGCGTGGTCGAGGCGTCGTGCGGTGGGGTGGTCGTGCGGCCCCCCGCCCCCCCGGGCCGCGGTGCGTGTGCGACGCACCGGGCACAGACCCTAGTGGACCGAGGGCGCCCTGCGGGCGGCTTTCCCGGAGGGCCGGCGACACGCGGTCGTCCCCCGGACGGCCCACCGTGCTGGCGGCCCCGTCGCGGGCCGGATAGCGTTCGAAGTGCTTCGTCCCCTGACGGACGGGGCCACGGCCGTCGGAGAACCTGGCCAGGTCCGGCGGCCGTTCCTCGTGCCCGCGTGCAGCCCGTAGGCTGGCGAGCGAGACGCCGCCCGCGTACCGGATGCCAGGAGCCGCCGTGACCACCCCCGATCCGCACGTCCTGGTGATCGGCGAGTGCGTCGCCGACGTCGTCCGATCGGACGGTGCCCCGGACGTGGTCCACCCCGGCGGTAGCCCGGCGAACGTCGCCTACGGGCTGGCCAGACTGGGGCACCCGGCCACCCTGCTCACCGAACTCGGGGCGGACGCCAACGGCCGGCTGATCCGGGCTCACCTGGAGTCGGCCGGGGTGCGGGTGCGGGCCGCCGAGGTGGCCCGGACGCCGTCGGCCGTGGTGCGGCTCGACGGTCGGGGGCGGGCCCGGTACACCTTCGACATCGGCTGGACGCTGCCGCCCACCGAGCCGGTCGACCCCCCGGCGGCGATCCACCTCGGGTCGATCGCCGCGGTCACCGACCCGGGCGCCGCCGCGGTGCTCGACCTGGTCGAGCGGTGGCACGGCCGGGCGCAGATCAGCTACGACCCGAACGTTCGCCCCGCGCTGATGGGCGGGCGGGAGCGGGCCGTGCGGCGGGTGGAGCGCTGGGTGGCGCTGAGCGACGTGGTCAAGGCGAGTGACGAGGACCTGGCCTGGCTCTATCCGGGCGAGGCAGCGGAGGCGGTGGCGGAACGCTGGCTCGCGCTCGGCCCGTCGGTGGTCGCGGTGACCCTCGGAGCCGACGGGGCCTTCGCGCTGGCCCCCGGTGGCGGACTGGTCCGGGCGGGGGCCGTACCGGTGGCCGTCGCCGACACCGTCGGCGCCGGGGACGCGTTCATGGCGGCGCTGCTGCACGCCCGCGCGGCCGGCGCGGACCTCACGGGCTGCCTCACCCGGGCCGTCACCGCCGCGGCCCTCACCGTCGCCCGCCCCGGCGCCAACCCGCCCACGGCCGCCGAACTCGCCGCCGCCCTCGCCGCCGCCGCGTCCTAGAGGGCCCATCCGGCGAGATCGACAGGACCCGCCCGCCGCACCCGGGCCCGGCGGGGCCTACCCGGCGAGCTCCTTGCCGTACCAGACCTGGGCGTACGGGCCGCTGCTGTAGGCCGGGATCTCGTGGTACCCGTGCCGGAGGTAGAGCGAGCGGGCCTCGATCAGGTCGGTGCGGGTGTCGAGGACGATGCGGCGGGCGCCGAGGGCGCGGGCGGCGTCCTCGACGGCGGCGAGCAGCCGGGCGCCGCCGCCGGTGCCGCGCAGCGCGGGCCGGACGTAGACGCGGGTCAGTTCGACGGTGTCGGCGTCGAGCCGGCGCAGTCCGGCGCAGGCGTGGGCGGTGCCCTCGTGACGGCCGATCAGGAAGGCGCCGTCCGGAGCGGCGAGGTCGTCGCTGGGGGAGCCGGCGAGGCCGGCGGCCAGTTCCTCGGGGGCGCCCTCGCGGTCGAAGTGGAGGCGGTAGTAGCGGTTGGCGACGTCGTGGTAGTAGTCGCGCAGCAGGTCCAGGGCCTCGGGTGCGGACACGTCGGCCGTGGTGACGGTCCAGAGGTCGGTGGCGCGGGGCGTGGTCGTCGTCATGGGCGCATGATCGGTGGTCGCGCACGTCCGCGGCAACGGGGTTTTCGCCCGTGCGGCCCCTGTGGGACCCGTGGTTCGGCAAAGGGCGGGCAAGGAGTGCGGCGCGTCGTTGCCCCGCACGGGTGACGGGGGGATTGGCGGGGGTGCACTGCTGGGGAGCAGTGCGTCTATGAACAGACCATCAGATCGTCACATTAATGGGGGTTTGAGGGGGAATCAGCGGGGGAGCGGCACCAGGGTCGTACGGACCGGCCTGCTGGCCACCGTCTGCCTCTCCGCCGTCGCCGCCGGCTGCGCCGGGCCCGCGAGCCCCGCCCGACCGGACGCCGCGCCCGCTGGCGCCAACAGCGCGAAGGCCGCCCGCGCGGTCGCACCCGCGGTGCTGCCGGGCCTGGCCCGCGCCGAGGAGGAGGCCCACGGCGAGGCGGTGGCCCGCCAGGCGGCGGCCCAGCAGGCGGCCCTGGAGACCGCGCACCGCTGGGGCCTGGAGCGCCCGCCACTGAAGACGCCCCCGCGCCCGGCGACCAGGGCGGTCCTCACCCCCGTGCAGGGCGTGAAGCTCAAGGACGGGCGGCCGCCGGTGGTGTACCGGGTGCCGACCGACGACAAGGTGGTCTTCCTGACCGTCGACGACGGTGCCGAGAAGGACCCGGAGTTCTCCCGGATGGCCGCGGAGCTCGGCATCCCGCTCAGCACCTACGTCTCCGACTACCTCGCCCGCGAGAACTACGGCTACTTCCGCGACCTGCACGCCCAGGGAGTGGAGATCAACAACCACACCATCAACCACCGCAACCTGAAGGTCCTCGACTACGAGACCCAGCGCGGCGAGATCTGCCGCCAGCAGGACCAGCTGGAGCAGCAGATCGGCGTCCGGCCCCGGCTGTTCCGCCCCCCGTACGGCGAGTACAACGACGACACCCTGCGCGCGGCGGCGTCCTGCGGGGTCGAGGCGGTGCCGATGTGGAACGAGGAGGCCTTCCCCGACCACATGGAATGGCGGTACTCGGACCGCAGGCTCCACCCGGGCGACATCATCCTCACGCACTTCCGGGGCCCCGACATCTGGAAGGCCTCCATGACGGACCTGCTGCGCAAGGTCGTCAACGACGTCACCGCCGAGGGCTTCTCCCTCGGCCGCCTCGACGACTACCTGTAGCGGAGGTCCGGACCTAGCCGAGCGAGAGGGCGTCCAGGTACACCCAGGCGCCCTCGTGCCGGACGAACCGGCTGTGCTCGGTGAGCACGCCCTGCTCGCGTCCCTCCGTCCAGTGCGCGCGGAACGCGACGGTGCCCTCGGCGTGGAAGGCGCCGCCGTCGGTGGTGGAGACCACCTCCAGCCCGGTCCAGCGCAGCCCCGGATCGAACTCCACCTCGGCGGGGCGGGTGTCCGGGTGCCAGGTGCGCAGCAGGTACGCCTCGTCCTGGGCGACGAAGGCGCTGAACCTCGAGCGCATCAGCGCCTCGGCGGTGCCGGCCGCCGCCAGGCCGCGGTGCAGCCGGCCGCAGCAGTCGCCGTAGGCGGCGGTCAGGCCGCACGGGCAGGGGGAGGAGGGCAGCAGCCGGGGCGCGGCGGAGGCGGCGCGGGGCGCGGGGCGACGTCGGGACATGCGGTCCATTCTCTCCCCTCCCGGCGGGCGTCCGGCATGGGGGCCGTCCGCGGGCCGCAACCGGTGGACCGACCAGGCCGCGGCCGGCCGCGTCGGGTGATCGACCAGTTCCGCGGCGTCCGGCCCGTCCGCGAGGATTCGGCGTGTTCCCGGCCGGTCGGCGGCGCACGCCGGGCGGTCCCACCGGTGCGCCGCGGGAGCGGGGCGGCGCATGGGCACCGGCGGCACGGGCACGGACGGCAGACGGGGTTTCCTCCGGCTGGGGGCGGTCCTCGCCCTCCCGATGGCGGCGCTGGCGGGCTGTTCCCGCGACCGGCGTCCCGAGCAGGGCGCGGACCGGTCGGCCACGGCCGTGCCGACCGCCTCGCCGCGCTCCGCTCCGCCCCCGGCCGACCGCGGCACCGTCCGGCTGACCAGCGTCACCACCGTGCGCGACGGCGGGCTGTACGACGTGCTGCTGCCCGAGTTCGAGGCGCAGAGCGGCCTGAAGGTCCGGCTCACCGTCACCGAGGAGGTCGGCGCCGCGGCCCGGGCCGGGCAGGCCGACGTGGTGCTTTCGCACTTCGGGCACCGCGACGTCACCGGGCTGGTCACCGACGGGCTGGTGCAGTGGCCGCGGACGGTCCTCGCCAACCTGATGTGCCTGGCCGGGCCGGCGGCGGACCCGGCCGGGGTGCGCGGGCTGGCCGACCTCGCCGAGGCGTTCCGCCGGATCGCCGCCGCCGGCCGGCCCCTGGTGGTCAACGACATCGACGGCGTGCGCTACCTGATGCGGACGGTGGCGGCCGAGGCCGGCCTGGGCGAGTCGGTCTTCAGCGACCGCGGGCTGGCGACCGGCGCGGCCGTGGACGAGGCCGCCGCCTCCGGCGGGTACACGCTCTGGGGGCTCACCCCGTTCCGGGAGTACCTGCGCGAGCACCCGGTCGACCTGGTGCCGCTGGTGCTGGACGACCCGCTGCTGCAGCGGGTGATGGTGACGGCGGTGGTGGCTCCGGTGAAGGTCGCGGGGGTCAACGAGGCGGGGGCGAAGGCCTTCCAGGACTACCTGCTGCAGCCGCGGACGCAGGCCCGGATCGGCACCTTCCGGCTGCCGGGGCTGGACGGGCCGGTGTTCGTCCCGGCGGGGCGGCACAACGCCAGGGAGTTCCTGCCGCCGGACCCGGCGGCGCCGGGCGGGCCGACCCGGACGCCGGGCAGCGGCCGGGGCCGGGCGTCCGCGAGCCCGTCCGCGCGGAGCTAGTCGAGGCGCGCGTTCGGCGTCCGGGCCGCTCGGCGAACGCCGGGCTCGCCCCCGCGCAGGGTCGCGGGGGCGAGCCCGGGGAGGTCACTTCGCGCGCTGGAACGCGTAGTTGAAGTCGCCGGTGCCGAGGATCCCGTACATCCGGATCCAGAGCGGCATCATCATCTCGGTCGCGCGGGCGCCGGTGATGTCGCCGAGGTCGATGACCCACCCGGCCGGCCAGCCGAACTCGCCCAGCAGCGCGACCGTCTCGGCCTTGGCGTCGGCGTCGTCGCCGGCGACGAAGACGTTGTGCTCGCCGGCGAGGCGCCCCGGGTCGACCATCACGGCGCAGTTCACGGTGTTGAGCGTCTTGACCACCCGGGCCTCGGGGAACTCGCGCTGGATCCGCTCGCCGACGCTGTCGGTGTTGACCGGGTCGAGGGTCAACCCGCCGTCGGGGCCGAAGACCAGCGGGTTGGAGACGTCGACCAGCAGCTTCCCGGCCAGGTGTTCGGCCCCGGCGGCGCGCAGCGCCTCGACCGCGACCGTCCCGCCGGTGGCGTTCAGGACGACCTCGCCGAAGGCCGCCGCCTCGGCGAAGGTGCCGGCGTGGCCGTCGGCGCCCGCCTGCTCGGCCCAGGCCGCCGCGTTCTCGTTGTCCTTGCTCCGCGAGCCCAGCGTCACCTGGTGGCCGAGCGAGACCAGCTTGCTGCCCAGCGTCCGGCCGACCACACCCGTGCCGATGATTCCGATGCGCACTTGCTTCTCCACCCGTCTCGTGCGACCTCAGCGGCCGCCCCACGGCGGGGCGGCCCGGCGACGACCCTAGTTGACCCGGCCTCAGTCGGCGATCACCGTACGGTCCGTGGACCACACCGCGGTGGTCGGGTGCCCGTCGGGCCCGCCGGGGGCGTTGCGCCCCCGACCCGGACCCGGGGCGGGACCGGCGCCGTGGCCGCCGTGGGTCGGCCGGAGGTTCGGCGAGTCGCCCCGCACCCCCGTTTCGTCACTGGTAGTAGTGGCCTGGTCGCGGAGCGATCTCCGCGTGACGATCCGGCCGACGGCCGGCCGGGGTGCGGTGTGGCGGCCCGACCGGCCGTCCGCACCGGACGGCCCGACAGGACATGAGGAGCGGTCATGGGTGGCAGACGGCGTCCGCCGGGAGCGCGGACCCCTCGGCGGAGCGGGGCCCCGGCGGGCGGCCGGGTGAACGCCCGGGTGGAGATCGCCCGGCTGGAGGGCTACCTGGCCTGGGAGGCGGAGGTGGCGGCGGCCGAACGGGACGCCCGGGCCTTCGCCGGACAGTTCCCGTGGCTGCCCGCCGCGGAGCGCGAGGGACTGGAGCAGGCCTACGCCGCCGACCGGCTGCGCTACGCGGAGGAGGTCGTCGACCGCGCGGTGGACCGCTGCCGCCGGCTGGCCGCCCGCTACCGCGCCGAGTGCCGCCGGATCTGCACCCGCTGGGCCGCGCTCTGCCTCTCCGTCACCATGGCGGCGGCGCTGTTCGCGGTCGTCCCGGCGGCGTTGCGGGGCTGAGCCCGGCCCGTGGAGCGACGGGGGCCCGCCGCGCCGGTGACGGCGCAGCGGGCCTCCGCGGTGTCCGCGGTGCTCAGTGGTGGCCGTGGCCGCTGGTGATCTCCTCGTGCTCCTCGGCGGTGGGCTTGGCGATCTGGCTGCCCTCGCCGTAGAAGCCGCGGGACAGCTTCACCCGGGCGCGGGTGAACAGCCCGGCCTTGCGGGCCACGCCGTTCTCGTCCACCGCGGGCGGCAGGGTCGAGGGCTGCGGCTGGTCGTGCGAGGTGAGGGTGTACAGCCGGCCCTGCGGGAGCGGGGCGTGCACCTCGACGAACTCGCCGTGCTGGAGCCGGTTGATGACGCCGGTCTCGCGGCCGTGCAGCACCTTCTCCTTGTCGCGCCGCTGCAGGCCCAGGCACCAGCGCTTGGTGATCACGAAGACGACGATCGGGAGGGCGAAGAAGCAGATCCGCACCGCGTAGGTGATCGCGTTGATCGACAGGTGAAAGTGGGTGGCGAGCAGGTCGTTGCCGCCGCCGGCGAGCAGGACGAGGTACAGGCTGATCCAGGCCGCGCCGTAGGCGGTGCGCACCGGCGCGTTGCGCGGCCGGTCGGCGATGTGGTGCTCGCCGCGGTCCCCGGTGACCCAGGCCTCGATGAACGGGTAGCCCCAGACGGCCACCAGCACCAGCGGGAAGACGATCAGCGGGACGAACACCCCGAGGTTCAGCGTGTGACCGCCCCAGACGCTGATCTCCCAGCCGGGCATCACCCGGATCAGGCCCTCGGAGAAGCCCATGTACCAGTCCGGCTGGGCGTCGGTGGAGACCTGGTCGGGCCGGTACGGCCCGTACGCCCAGATCGGGTTGACCGTCGCGATCGCCGCCATCACCGAGACGACGCCGAAGACCAGGAAGAAGAACCCGCCGGCCTTCGCCATGTAGACCGGCATCAGGGGCATGCCGACGACGTTGTCGTTGGTCCGTCCGGGGCCCGCGAACTGGGTGTGCTTGTGGTAGAAGACCAGGATCAGGTGGGCCACCAGGAGGCCCAGCATGATGCCGGGGATCAGCAGGATGTGCACGGTGAACAGCCGGGGCACGATCAGGATGCCCGGGAACTGCCCGGCGAAGACGAAGAACTGGATGTACGTGCCGATGATGGGGACCGCGAGGATCGCGCCCTCCATGAACCGGATGCCCGTCCCGGACAGCAGGTCGTCCGGCAGGGAGTAGCCCATGAAGCCGTCGAACATGCCGAGGAACAGCAGGACGGCGCCGAAGATCCAGTTGAGCTCGCGCGGCTTGCGGAACGCGCCGGTGAAGAAGACGCGCATCATGTGCGTGAGCATGGCGGCCACGAACACGATGGCCGACCAGTGGTGGATCTGGCGGATCAGCAGGCCGCCGCGCAGGTCGAAGCTGATGTCGAGGGTCGAGGCGTAGGCCTCCGACATCTCGATGCCCCTGAGCGGGACGTACGAGCCCTCGTAGATCACCTCGGCCATGCTCGGCTTGAAGAACAGCGTCAGCCAGACGCCGGTCAGGATGATGATGACGAAGGTGTACAGGCAGATCTCGCCCAGCATGAAGGACCAGTGGTCCGGGAAGATCTTGCGGAGGTTGGCCTTGGCCAGGGAGTAGACGCCGAGTCGGCCGTCGGCCCAGTCGGCGAGCGCCTCGGCCTTGTTCGCCGGCTTGGCGCGCGTGCTGGTCACCGGTCCCGGCTGCGACTGCTGGTCGGTTCTCACGACGGGCTCCCCGGCGTCCTCGGCGTACCGTGCTGGAGGCCCGTCGGCGGGAACGCCGGCCGGCGAAGTGTTGTGATCATGGGACCTCTCGATACGGGCCCGCCGGTCGGACCGGCGCGCGAAGCGGGTCGACCCGCTGGGCCCGTTGCTCAGGGTGATGAAGCGCTTACTCTGTCATGCTGTCGGCAGGGGGCCGACTGTGCACGTCCATCGGCCCGTCCGGCGGCTCGTGTCGGGCCGGACGGGGGGTTCTGACGTCCGATCGGCCGCTCGGACGGGGGCGATGCTGCGGTCGGGTGCCGCTGAACCGTTTCGGCGCGCGCCGCGTCCGGGCCTCCTGCGGGGGCGGGCCTACGCTGCGCCAATGGTGGATCACCGTGAACTCTTCGAGGACGTCGCCGCGGCCCTCGCCCGCGCCGGGTTCGACACCGCGTCAGGCCCGTCCGGGCTGCGGATCGGCCACTGCCCCCAGGGCGTGGTGGTCGGCTGGTCACCGGGGGAGGGGGCGGACGGGCCGCCCTCCCGGGAGGCGCGCGAGGCGGTCGGCGGCGCGGCCGCGGTCGTGCTGCGCGAGTGCGGCTACCTGGTGGCCGAGACCGGTGACGGCGAGCTGCTGGTCACCCCGGCCGCCGTGCCGGTGACGGTGGCGGCGGAGGCGGAGGGGGTTCCCGAGCAGTGGTGGGGGTGAGCGCGGACGGGTGGGGCGGCGTTGGGCCGTTCGGCCCCCTCATACCGAACCCTTACCCGATCGGGAGGCGCGGTTGACCGTGGCGGATCCAAGGTTTGCCTAAGCTGAGCGGAAACGCCCCGGGCCGCGTGTCCGGGGCGTTCGGCTGTGCCGCGCCGCCGCCACCCGCGGCGGGCCGCTCAGGACAGCCGGCTGCCTCGGGCGGGGGCGGGCGGCCGGTGAGGGGCTGCGGGTGAAGGGTTGCGGGGAGGGCGGGGCCGGTGACGGGCGGCCGGTCCGTCAGGAACCGAGGGTGAAGCCGATCGCCGCGCCGCCGCCGTCCCGGTTGGCGGCGAAGGCGGTGCCGCCGTGCGAGAGGGCCACCTCGTGCACGATGGCCAGGCCCAGCCCCGACCCGGGCAGGCTGCGGGTGGCGGTGGCGCGGTAGAAGCGGTCGAAGACCCGGCCGAGGTCGGCCTCGGCGATGCCCGGCCCGCGGTCCAGCACCTCGACCCGGGGACCGCGCACCACCACCTCGATCGGGGCGGTGCCGCCCGGGTCGAACTTGGCGGCGTTGTCCAGCAGGTTCCCCACCGCGCGGGCCAGTGCCTCGGCCCGCGCGGTCACCGAGGTGTCGTCGGCGTCCACGGTGATCAGCCGTCCGCTGCGCCGCCGGGCCTGCGCGACGGCCTCGCGGACGACCTCGGCCAGCACCAGGACGGTCGGCTGTTCGTCCGCCTTCTGCTCCGCGGCGAGCGCCACCAGCTCCTCCACCAGCAGCGTCAACTCCCTGGCCTCCTCGGCCAGGTCGTTCATCAGCGCGGACCGCTCGGCGGCCGGCAGGCGGTCCAGGCTGGGCAGCACCGCGAGGTTGGTGCGCAGGCTGGTCAGCGGGGTGCGGAGCTCGTGCCCGGCGTCCTGGACGAGCCGGCGCTGGTTCTCCCGGGCCGCGGCCAGCCGGTCCAGCATCCGGTCGAAGGCCCGGCCGAGGCGGCCGATCTCGTCCGTCCCGGCGGCCGGCACCGGGACGTCCAACCGGCCGCTGGCGGCGACCAGTTCGGCCACCTCGGTGAGCCGGACCAGCCGTCGGGTCACCCGCCGGGCCAGCAGCCCTCCGGCCGCTCCGGCGAGCACCGCGACCACCGCCACCGACAGCACCGTGCGGGCCCGCAGGACCCCCAACAGGTGCTCGGTCGGGCCGAGTTGCTGGGCGATCTGGACCGCACCGCGGCCGCCGCCGAGGGAGACGACGGCCACCCGGTAGGTGTCGCCGTCCGCACGCCGCAGTCCCGTGGCGGTCCGGCCGGGGTCGTCGGCGCGGGCGAGCTCGCGGTCGTCCGGGACGGGCGGGAGGTCGATCCGGGCGGTGCCGGGCAGCACCCCGCCGTCGGGGCCGAGCGCCTGCGGGGTCACCCGGATCGGGCGCAGGAGGTCCGGGCTGAGCCCGTCCGAGCCGTTGAAGTCGCCGGGGAACAGCTTCTGCCGGCCGACCTGCTGGTGCACCGCCTGCAGCGCCGCGGTGAAGTCCGCCCCCTCGTCGTTCCGGATCAGCCGCGCGGCGGCGTGGTAGCCGAGCATGCCGATCAACACCGCGACCAGCGCGGCCATCGCGGCGAACGCCAGCGAGATGGTGGTGCGCAGCCCCGGGCCGGGCCACCGCAGCCCCGGGCCCGGCCACCGCAGCCGCGGCCGGAACCAGCCGGTCACGAGGCGCGCAGCGTGTAGCCGACGCCGCGGACGGTGTGGATCAGCGGTGCCAGCCCGGGCCGGTCGAGCTTGCGGCGCAGGTAGCCGATGAACACCGCGAGGTTCTTCGAGCCGGGGCCGAAGTCGTAGCCCCAGATCTGCTCGTACACCGTGGCCTGGTCGAGCACCGCGCCGGCGTGCCGGACCAGCAGCTCCAGCAGGTCGAACTCGGTGCGGGAGAGCTCCAGCTCGTGGCCGTCCCGCCAGGCGCGCCGGGCGTGCGGCTCGACCCGCAGGTCGGCCACGGCGAGGACGTCCTCCTCGGGCCCGGGCGGGTTGCGGCGCAGCAGTGCGCGCAGTCGGGCGAACAGCTCGCCCACGTCGAAGGGCTTGACCAGGTAGTCGTCGGCCCCGGCGTCGAGGCCGGCGATCCGGTGCGGGACGTCCACCCGGGCGGTGAGCATCAGCACCGGGGTACGGTCGCCGTCCGCGCGCAGTCGTCGGCAGACCTCCAGGCCGTCCGGTCCGGGCATCATCACGTCCAGCACCAGCACGTCCGGGCGCTGTGCGGCGAGTGCGGCGAGGGTCTGCGCGCCGTCCGCGGCGGTGCTCACCCGGTAGCCCTCGAGTTGGAGGGCGCGGGTGAGGGAGTCGCGGATGGCCCGATCGTCCTCGGCGATCAGCACGGTGTGGGTCATGGGGCCGATTCTCCCTGGCGTGCTCACGACGGTTTCGGGCGGGTCGGGCCCGCGGGGCCGACCGCCCCCGGGGTGCCGCGGGCGCCCGGACGGGCCCGGCACGGGCGGGCGGTCGGCGGGGCCGGGGGCACGGGCGGGCGTGGCCGCGGGCACGGCGGACGGCGGCGGCCGGGCGGTCGTCCGGCCGCCGGCCGGGGCGCGCAGCAGACGGCCGGACCTCACCGACGCACGATGCCAGCGGCGCCGGTGCGGCGTCCAGACCGCGGAGCGCGGGCCGGCCGCCGCCGGGAGCTTCCGCGCGCTCGTTCGGGGGCGTACGGTGGCCACACGGTGGCGCGTCCGTCGGACGCGGCCGCGGTGCGCGTCCCGGCGTCCGGCCGGTGCCCTCCGCGACCGCCCGGGCCGCCCGTGCCGCCGGGTTCGAGTCGGCACGCACCGCCGGAGGCCGTGATGGCGGACCGGATGGCCTTCCTGACCACCCCGCGCGCGGAGCGGGAGCGGCGGGACGCGCGGGAGCGGCTGGGGGACCGCCGGGAGGTCTACCGGCCCGGGGCGCTGCTGCCGGTGGTGGGCGGGCAGGCGGCCCGGTGCATGGACTGCGGGCTGCCGTTCTGCCACAGCGCCTGCCCGCTCGGCAACCTCGTCCCGGAGTGGAACCGGCTGGTGGCGGAGGCGGACTGGCGGGCCGCGGCGGCCCGGCTGCTGGCCACCAACAACTTCCCCGAGTTCACCGGCCGGCTCTGCCCGGCGCCCTGCGAGAGCGCCTGCGTGCTGGCGATCGACACCGCCGCGGTGACGATCAAGAACATCGAGCTGGCGATCGCCGACCGGGCCTGGGAGGAGGGCTGGGACTGCCCGCAGCCGGCCGAGCGCGCCAGCGGCCACCGGGTCGCGGTGGTCGGCTCGGGCCCGGCCGGGCTGGCCGCCGCCCAGCAGCTCACCCGGGCCGGCCACGCCACCACGGTGTACGAGCGGGCCGATCGCCCGGGCGGGCTGCTGCGCTACGGTATCCCGCCGTTCCGGCTGGAGAAGCACCGGCTGGACCGCCGCCTGGAACAGATGCGGGCCGAGGGCACCGTCTTCCGCACCGGGGTGCTGGTCGGCCGGGACGTCCCGGCGGACCGGCTGCGGGCCGACTGCGACGCGCTGGTGGTCGCGGTCGGCGCGACGGCCTGCCGCGAGCTGCCCGCCCCCGGTCGCGCGCTGCCCGGGGTGCACCAGGCCATCGACTACCTGACCTGGGCGAACCGGGTGGACGAGGGGGACCTCCCGGCCCCGCCGCTCTCCGCCGAGGGCCGGCAGGTGGTGATCGTCGGGGGCGGCGACACCGCCGCGGACTGCCTGGGCACGGCCCTGCGCCAGGGCGCGGCCTCCGTCACCCAACTCGACATCAACGTCCGCCCGCCCGCGCACCGCGCCCCCGGCCAGCCCTGGCCGACCCACCCCAAGCTGTACCGGGAGACCACCTCGCACGAGGAGTCCGGCACGGCGGAGGAGGGCGGCCGGATCTTCGCGACGACCACGCTCGGCTTCCGGCCCGGTCCGGACGGCCGGCTGGCGGCCGTCCACGTCGCCGAGGCCGAGCCGCCCGACCGAACGCCCCGGGCGGGCACCGGGCGGACCCTTCCGGCCCAACTGGTCCTCCTCGCCCTCGGCTTCACCGGACCGGACCCGGACCAGCCGCTCGCCGCCCAACTCGGCCTGACCACCGCCCCGGACGGCACCCTGGCGCGGGACGACGACTTCGCGGCGCCCGCCCCGGGCGTCTTCGTCGCCGGCGACGCCGGCCGCGGCCAGTCCCTGCTGGTCTGGGCGATCGCCGAGGGGCGGTCCACCGCCGCCGCCGTCGACCGCTACCTGCGCGGTGCCACCGAACTGCCCGCCCCGATCCGAGCCTCGGCCCGCTCCCTCGTCCTGTGACCGACGGTCCGTCAGGGTGCGCAGGAGGTCGGTGGCGCGGGCGGGACCGGCGCAGCACCGCTTCTGCCGCGGCGACCAGCGGCGCTGCTCGGCGCTGCTCGGCCCTACTCGGTCCGCAGCGCGGTGGCGGTCCGCGACCGGGCCGCCCGGCCGGCCGGCAGCACTGCCCCGAGCAGGGCGATCACGATCCCGCCGGCCAGCAGGGGGGCGAGCAGCCCGGCGGTGTAGACGTGGGACACGCTCGGCGGCAGATGCCGGCCGATCGCGCTCCCCATCGGGGCCAGCGTCGCCCTCTCCACCGCGACCCCGAGCGGGACCCCGATCAGGCCGGCGATCAGGCCGGTGAGTGCCACCGAGGTCAGGACCATCGCGACGGTCTGCCTGGGCGTCATCCCGAGGGCCTTGAGGATCCCCAGGTCATGGACCCGCTCCCGGGTGTCCTGCACCACCACGCTCAGCACCCCGAGCGCGGCGACCGCGACCATCATCAGCGTGAGTGCGACCACCAGGGCGCCCATGGTGATCACCACGATGTTCTTGCCCCCGTCCGAGTGCGGCTGGACCGAGGCGTTCAGCGGGGTCAGCGCGGCGGCGGCCGAGGCGGACCAGTCCGGTCCGTCGACGTCGTCGGCCAGCTCGACGTTGAACTGGTCGATGTGCGGGGCGAGACCGGCGGTGGTGAAGGTGGCCGCATCCGTCATGACCGTGTAGTCGCCCTGGTTGGTGTCGAAGTTGATGCCGACGACCTTCAGCGACAGGTGCGCGTTCTGCTGCACCACGGCGACGTCGTCACCGACGTGGATCCCGACCGCCGAGGCCAGCTTGTCGCCGACCACGGCCTCGCCGGGCGCCGAGTACCAGCGGCCGGACAGCAGCTCCATGCGCGTCCAGGAGAAGTCGCCGGTGACCGTGAACACCCTCGGCGGTTCGCCGCCGGGCGGGGCGCCGACCATGGTCGCGCCGCTTTCGCCCCAGCCGAACGCGGCCTTCGTGCCCGGGATCCCGGCGAGCGCGGCGGCCACCTCGTCGGCATCCAGGTACGGGTGGCGCGGGTCGTCGGGGCCGTAGAGGCCCCACGGGACGCCCAGGGCGGCCGTGGGGATCACGAACTCCGACCCGACGTTGAAGCCTGCGGTGCTGGCGTCCAGGTACTTGTTGAACCCGGTCTCCAGACCCGCCGCGAACGTGGCACTCACCACGCCGAACAGCACCGCCGCACCGACCAGTACGGCCCGGACCGGCTTGGCGAACGGCTGGGCCAGCCCCAACGACACGGCCCGGGGCAGCGGCAGCCGCGAGGCCAGACGCTGCGCCGCCCGACCGCCGCCGGTCTCGGGGGCACGGCCGACCACCAGGGCCCGGACCGTCGGCATCCGGCCGGCCCGCAGTGCCGGGATCGAGGCCGTGACGCCGACGACCAGCAGGGTGCCCAGCGGCACCACGGCACTGACCCACCACGGGATCGTGGCACTGGCCGCGCCGAGCTGCTTCGTGGCGCCGTCCAGGATCGGCACGGCCAGGAGGTTGCCGGAGACCGTGCCGAGCACCAGGCCGAGTGTCGCCGGGATCACGGCCTGCGCGGTGTAGGCGCGGGCCACCTGCGACGGGGTGAAGCCCAAGGACTTCAGGATCCCGATGCGCCGGGTTCCCGAGGCCGCGGCCCCGCCGACCACGATCGAGATGATCAGCACCGACATGAGCAGGCCGAGGATCCCGAACGCGACCAGGAACGGCACGTACGCCTTGGCGTTGCCGGTCGCCTGCTGCTCCGCGGTCAGGTACGACTGTCCGGCCTCGACCGCGCCGGCCGGCGCGGCCGAGGCCACCGCCTGCTTGTCGACGGCGATGTCGGCGGCGGTCCCGGCCTCGGCGAACCGGTAGAGCATCTGCTCGTCGGACGTGGCACCGGCGGCGGTGAGCCGCGCGAAACCGTCGGCGGTGGCGAAGGCGGTCGCGCTGTCGGTCACCGAGCCGCCGAAGCCGACGACCTTGAACGACGGCTTGCCCGGCAGGGAGGAGAACACCACCGAACTGCCGAAGCAGTCGACGGCATAGTGCTGCCACGGCAGGGCGATCTCGCCCGGGCCGGTCGGCCAGCGCCCCCGGGTCAGCGCCAGCTGGTCCATCCCGGAGGTGCTGCCGAGGTCGGGCCGGGTGGTGACGGTGATCGGATGGTTCTCCGTACCGGCGAAGTCGTTCTCGGGGCAGTCCGTGCCGACGGTCGTGTCCAGGGCGGCGGCTACCGGGTACGGCCCGGCCGCCTCGGTGACGCCGGCGGCGTGAGCCGTGGCGGCGGCCTGCGCGGCCGTGACCTTCGAAGCGTCGAACTGGACCGCCAGGTGCGCCCCGTTCCGAGCGCTGAAGGCGTGCTGGAACGGGGCCTGCACGACAGCCAGCAGACCGAGGGAGAGCACGGAGGACGTCACCGCGGCGAACGTCGTCAGAGCGATGACGAGGGACTGGACCCGACGGCGGCCCACGCCGGAACGTACGACCCTGCCCAGGGCGCTCACCGGCTCACCGCCGGCAGCGGGCGGGCCACGGCCCGGAATCCGACCCCGGAGACGCGCCGAGGCATCGGCGGCTTGCGCAGCGTCATCCGACCGCTCCCGCCGGACGGGTCAGCGGCGTGCGGGCGGCCTGGCCGGTACCGATGCCGTCGTCGACGACGTCCCGCTCGACCGCGCCGTCCACCAACTCGATCGTGCGGCGCGCGGTGCTCGCGGCCAGCTGCACGTCGTGGGTGACCAGCAGGATGGTCTGGCCGTCGGCGTTCAGCTCCAGCAGCAGCCGGCGCACGTCCTCGGCCGAGCTCGAGTCCAGAGCGCCGGTCGGCTCGTCGGCCAGCAGCAGCGCCGGCTCGTTCATCAGGGCCCTGGCCACCGCCACCCGCTGCCGTTGCCCGCCGGACAGCCGCTGCGGATAGGCCTGGGCGTGCCGGTCGATGTCCAGCGAGCCGAGCAGCTCGACGGCCCGCCGCTGCGCCTCGCGCCTGCCCATCCCGGCCAGCTGCGCCGGAACCATGACGTTGTCCAGCACGGTCAGGTCGTCCAGCAGGTTGAAGAACTGGAAGACCATGCCGACGGAGGCCCGGCGGTACCTCGCCGAATCGGCCTCGCCGAGCTGGTCGACGCGGGTGCCGTCGACGGTCACGGTGCCACTGGAAGGCTTGTCCAGACCCGCGATCAGGTTCAGCAGCGTGGACTTGCCGCTGCCGGAATGGCCGAGGATCGCCACGCACTCACCGGCCGCCACGGACAGGGTGACGCCGGCCAGTGCGGGCGGGCCGTCGTCGTACGTCTTCGTCGTGTCGCGAAGATCGATCATCGGTGCGTTCGTCATGGCCACGAACCTAGGAACGGACCGCGATCCACCGCGTCGGCCGGCGGATGTCACCTCTTCCGGGCCATCGGCCCGGCGGCGTACCCGGCGTACATCCCCGGGGCGACGCGAGGAGCCGGGGCCACTGAATACGATCTCCGCATGGAACAGCTTCTCCAGCGTCTGTCGACATCGAAGCGCGTGACCTGGCTGATGTCGCAGGCCGCGGTGCTGGCCACCGCATGCCTGTACGCGCTGATCCTCGCCCTGACGATGCTGCCCACCGACTGGGCGCACTACGACGGCCTGTTCCGGTTCCCCGACATCGAGCCCTTCCAGATGCTCGGTCTCTGCGTCGTGCTCGCCCTGCCGGTGCTTCTGGTGCGCCGTCTGCCGGCGGCGGTCTTCGCCGCGGTCCTGGGCGAAGCGGTCCTCGGCGATCTCTTCGGCGCGCGGCCCTTGATCGTGTTCGTCCTGCTCGTCGGCCTGGGCTGGTACCTCGCCGTCCGGCGGCCGAAGGCTGCCGCCCTCGGCTCCGTCGCGGCCGTCGCGGCCGCGTTCCTCAACTGTCTCCACGGCCGCGAGCAGACCGTCGGCGACGCGTCCCAGTGGGCCGGGCAGTTCGCGTTGTGGTTCGCGGTCGCGTGGGTCTTCGGCGGGGTCTACCGCAAACGCGGTGAATACCTCGAAGCCCTGCAGGAGCAGACCGCGGCCCGCGTCGTCATGGCCGAGCGGCTGCGGATCGCCCGCGAGCTGCACGACAGCGTCGCGCACAGCATCGGGATCATCACGGTGCTGTCGGGAGCGGCGGCGCGGGTCGTGGAGACCAAGCCCGAGCAGACGCGGCAGGCGCTGACCGGCATCGAGACCACCAGCCGGGAGACGCTGCTGGAGCTGCAGCGCATGCTCGGGGCGCTCCGCCGCGCCGAGCCGGACGACGCCACGCCGCAGGCCGCTCCGCTGGCGCCGGCCGGCAGCCTGGCCGACGTCCCGCAGCTCGCCGAACGCACGGCCGGCGCCGGGGTGCGGGTTCAGGTGACCTGGCGGGGCGAGCGGCGTCCACTGCCGCCGGAGATCGAACTGTCGGCGTTCCGGATCATCCAGGAGTCGGTGACGAACGTGGTGCGGCATTCCAGGGCGCGGATGTGCCGGGTCGCGGTCGGCTACGAGCCGGAAGGGGTGACGATCGAGGTGGTGGACGACGGGGACGACGGTCTCGGGGGGCCGGGCCGTCCGAGGCCCTCCGCGGCCGGCGGGAGCGGCTTCGGCCTGCTCGGCATGCGCGAACGGGTGACGTTGCTGTCCGGCCAGTTCAGCGCCGGCCAGCGCCCGGAGGGCGGATTCCGGGTGACGGCGAGGCTCCCGGCATGAGCGTGCGGGTACTGCTGGTCGACGACCAGCCGCTGATGCTGGTCGGGCTCGGGATCCTGATCGGCGACACCGACGACCTGGAGGTGGTCGGCCAGGCCGGCGACGGCCGCGAGGCGGTGCGCCTGGTGCGCGAACTGCGGCCGGACGTCGTGGTGATGGACATCCGGATGCCGGGCGTGGACGGGATCGAGGCGACCCGGCAGGCGACCGCCGAGCCGGACCCGCCCAAGGTCCTGGTGCTGACGACCTTCGACCACGACGAGTACGTCTACGGCGCACTGCGCGCCGGGGCCAGCGGATTCCTGCTCAAGAGCATGGCCCTGGACGCGATCCTGGAAGCGATCCGCGTGGTGGCCGCGGGCGACGCGCTGATCGCGCCGAGCGTGACCAGACGGCTGATCGCGGACTTCGCCGGAACGTCCGGCCCCGCGGCCCCCGAACCGGACGACGGGCCCGCCGTGGACCCGAGTCCCCTCGCGGGGATCACCGACCGGGAGCGCGAGGTGCTGGCACTGGTCGGACAGGGACTGTCGAACACCGAGATAGCCGAGCGGCTGGTGATCAGCGCGGCGACCGCGAAGACCCATGTCGCGCGGCTGTTCGCCAAGCTCGAAGCCCGGGACCGCGTCCACTTGGCGATCATCGCCTTCGACACCGGACTCGTGCCGCGTCGACGGTAGGGGCGGACGACGGGGGCCGGATCGGAAGAACGACCGCGACCACGGGTCCGCTCACGCCACCGTCCTACCAGCACGCTGACCAGCCCGTTCAGGACGGCGCGAGCGCACTGTTCCGGGTGCGTTCACCGAATGCTCGCCCGACGTCTTGTGCGGTGTGCGGGCGGCGACGTTGGATGGACGGCATTCCGCCGTCCGTCGCGTTCACGTCACCTGTCACGGAGCCCCGATGCCCCTGTCGTCCGTCCGCCACGCCACCCGCAAGGCCGCCGCGGTCTGCGCGGCCGCCGCCGTGCTCGGCACCGTCGCCGCCGCCCCCGCCACGGCCGCCACCGGCGTGGCGGCCGAGACCGCCCCGGTCACCGCGCCCGCCCTGGACGTCCTCACGTACAACGTGTTCCTGATGAGCACGTCCCTCTACCCGAACTGGGGTCAGGACCACCGCGCCCAGGCGATCGCCGCCGCGGACTTCTTCCAGGGCCACGACGTGGTCGTGCTCGAGGAGGCCTTCGACAACGCGGCCTCCGACGCGCTGACCGCCAGGGCCTCGGCCGCGTACCCGTACCACACGCCCGTGGTGGGCCGCTCCACCGGCGGATGGGACGCCACCTCCGGCAGCTACAGCTCCACCACCCCCGAGGACGGCGGCGTCACGCTGCTCAGCAAGTGGCCGATCCTGCGCAAGGAGCAGTACGTCTTCAAGGACGCCTGCGGATCCGACTGGTGGTCCAACAAGGGCTTCGTCTACGCCGTGCTGAACGTCAACGGGCTGCGCACCCACGTGGTCGGCACCCACCTGCAGTCCACCGACTCCGGCTGCTCCAGCGGCCAGCCGGCCGACGTCCGGGCCAAGCAGCTCACCGCCATGCGGGACTTCCTGGACGCGAAGCGGATCCCGGCGGACGAGCCGGTGCTGCTCGCCGGCGACCTCAACATCGACTCGCACGGCTCCGAGTACCAGGCCCTGCTCGACAACGGGAACCTCGCCCCGGCCTCCGCCCGCACCGGCTGGCCGTACTCCTTCGACACCGTGGACAACTCCATCGCCGCCTACCGCTACCCGGGCGAGCCCAAGGAGGACCTGGACTACGTGCTCTACCGGGCCGACCACGCCCGGCCGCAGCAGTACACCAACCAGGTCGTGCGCACCCACAGCGCGCCGTGGACGGTGAGTAGCTGGGGCAAGAGCTACACCTACACCGACCTCTCCGACCACTACCCGCTCGCCGCGCACTGAGCCGGGCGCGGGCCGTCCGCGCGCTCGCCCCTGTCCTCGCCCGCGCCGCGTCAGGGTCCGGGCACGGGTGCGGGAAACCGGGGTGCGGCGGCCCGCGCCGGTCTGGGACCATGCGGGGATGTCCCAGCTCCTGGAGGCCATGGTCCTCCGTCACACGCACCGCGTCCCGGTGCCGCCCGGCCCGGCGGGCGACGGTGCCGCCGCGGCGCGGCAGTTCGACTCCGCACTGATGTCCGTGGGCTTCAAGCTGTCGGCGGAGCTGCTGGAACGGCTGTCGGGGACGGCCGAGGAGGCCGTCCGCGAGACCGCCGTGCGCACCCTGGCGACCGTCCGCGCCATGGTGGGCGACCACGTCGCGCACAACGTCTACTTCGTCGACTTCCCGCGCCACGTGCCGGACACCCTCGACTTCTGGATGCGGTGCATCGTCGGCGCGCTCGACGACCACGCGTCGCGCGAGGGCGTGCTCGCGCAACTGAGCACCGGCACGGTCGACCTGCTGACCCTCCCCGGGTACGGCGTCTACGGGCACGCGTACGCCGAGGTGCTCGCCGCCCACGACGAGCTGATCGCCGCCGCCGGCGACCGGCTGACGGTCCTGCACCTCGGCGGCGCCCCGGACGACGAGGTGACGGCGCTCTACCTGGCCCTGGCCGGCAGCGCCACCCCGCTCGGCGAGGAGCACCTGCGCGACCTCGGCGTGCTCGCCGGGCACTGCGTCGCCGGCCCGCAGCCCGCGGAGATACCGGTGCGGGAGAACCGCGCCGTCGTCAACCGCGTGCGCCTCGACGCCGGCGCGGACCTCCTGCTGGACACCGTCACCGACGTGCTCCGGCTGGCCTGCGCGCTGTCCGGGGGCGACGTCACCCTGATCGAGCCGACCAGGTTCCGGTCGATGCCCCGCCCCGTCCGCCGCGCGCTGCTGGCCGGCCTGGACGCGGTGGTCGCCGCGGCACCCGCCAAGCTCGCCGACGTCACCGCGCACCGCGAGGCGTTCAAGCGGCTCGGCGAGCGCCTGCACCCGCACGAGCACCCGCGCTGGCCGCACGCCGCCGAGGTGTTCGCCGTCGCCCGGGGCGAGCGGGCGGCCCGCTCCCTCGACAGCCTGGTCCAGGAGCTGCTCGGCGCGGGCGACGTCACCGGAGCGGTGCGACTGCTGGCCGCCGCCCCCGGCCGGCTGTTCCGCGCCCTGGACCACCTGCTGCGCGCCTGCCGCACCCGGGACGAGCGGGACGCCGTGGTCGCCGCCGTCGAGCGGGCCGCCCCGCAGGTCTCCGGCCGGGTCCTCCTCTCGCTCCGGGAACACCTGCAGAACCGCACCGGGGCGACGGACGGGCGCCGGCTCTTCGTGAACCGGCTCGGCCGCGCCTGGGCCGCCGCGGACACCCGCGTGCCGCTGCCCGAGCCCGAGCGCAAGCGGCTGATCGAGGCACTGGACGCGGAGACCGGCCGCCGGCTGCCCGCCCCGGGGCACCTGCTCGTCGACCCCGCCGTCCTCGACGTCGCGCTGCCGCTCAGCGGCCGGGCGACGACCGGCGGCCTCGGCGTGCTGCCGCGCGGCTCGCTCTCGCCGGTCGACGGCGAGCTGCTGCGGTTCTTCGTGTACTGGAAGCAGACCAGGAAGAGCACCGACTTCGACCTGTCCGCGCTGATGCTGGACGGCGCCTACCGGACGGTCTGCTGGCTGTCGTACACCACGCTGACCCAGGTCGAGGGCGAGCACTCCGGCGACATCACGGACGCCACCCACGGCGCCTCGGAGTTCATCAACCTGCGCCTGGGCGCGGTGCGCGGCTCCTTCATCGTGCCGCAGGTCAACATCTACGACGGCGAGGGCTTCGAGGAGGTCGAGGAGTCCTTCTTCGGCTTCATGCTGCGGGAGTCCGAGCAGCAGGGCATGCCGTTCGAGGCGCGCACCGTCCGGATGAAGTCGGAGTTGCGCGGCCCGGGCCGGGTCGCGCTGCCGCTGGCGTTCCTGCGCGACGGGGACGGCCGCTGGCACGCCAAGTGGCTGCACCTGTACCTCCGGGGCACCCCGAGCGCCAACCAGGTCGAGGGGAACCGGGTGTCGGTGGCCACGCTGCTGCGCGGCATCGTCGAACGGGATTTCCTGACGGTCCGTCATCTCGCGGGCCTGCTGGGCGAGCGGGCCGCGGCCACCACGCTCTGGGACGGCGGGGCGGTGCCGCCCGGCCCCGTCACCTACGTCGGTCTGGCGCGGCCGGAGGGGCTGCACCCCGACTCCGTGGTGGTCACGCCGGAAAACCTGCGCGACCTGATCCCCGCCTGACTGCTACGGTGGACCTCGGTGAGGCCATGAACGGGCTTCCTTCTCACTCCACTTGAACTAGTCCGTTCGCTTTCCTCGCCCTCGACGCACGCCGGGGGTGCCGCCACGGCACCCCCGGCGTCGTCGTTCCCGGTGCTTGCGGTGCTTCCGGTGTTCCGGGTGTTCCGGGTGTTCCGGGGTGTTCCGGGTGGACGAGCGCGGTCGGCGCGCCGGCCGTGGGCTCCCGCCGGTCGGTCCACCGGCCCGGGCCCGTCGGTCACTTGACGCCGCGGCCGGGGCGGCCCGGCACGGCCCCGCGGGGCCGGGGAACGGTGCCGAAACGGGCAGGCGCGGAGAAGCGCACGCCCCGCGGCTGCCCCTAGCATGGGCAGTATGGACATCACCATCTTCACGACCGTCCTCCCGCACGACGACCCCGACGCGTCGCTGCTCTTCTACCGCGACACCCTGGGGTTCGAGGTCCGCAGCGACGTCGGACACGGCAGGATGCGGTGGATCACCGTCGGCCCCGTCAACCAGCCCGGCACGTCCATCCTGCTGGCGCCGCCGGCCGCCGACCCCGGGATCACCGAGGACGAGCGCCGCACCATCGCCGAGATGATGGCCAAGGGCACCTACGGCTGGATCCAGCTGGCCACCCCCGACCTCGACGCCACCTTCGAGAAGGTGCAGGCCAGCCGGGCCGAGGTGGTCCAGGAGCCGACCGACCAGCCCTACGGGGTCCGCGACTGCGCGTTCCGCGACCCCGCCGGCAACATGATCCGGATCCAGGAGGTGCGCTGAGCCCGACGCCGGCGCGGACCGGCGGGCACCCCGCCGCCGAGCAGGAAGTCACCCCAGGCACGTGTCGACGTCGACGAGAGGAGTTCTGTCATGTGTCACCCCGGGTGGGGGCGCGCCCGCGCCGCGGCGCAGCGCCTGAACGACCTGGCGCTGCTGCGCCGCGTCCGTGACCGGATCGATCGGGAGTACGCACAGCCCCTGGACGTCGAGGCGCTCGCCCGAGGCGCCGGGATGTCGACCGGGAACCTGAGCAGCGCGTTCCGGCTCGCGTACGGCGAATCGCCGTACGGGTACCTGATGGCGCGCCGGATCGAGCGTGCCGCGGCGTTGCTGCGGCGTGGTGAGCTCAGCGTCACCGAGGTCTGCTCCGCGGTCGGCTGCTCGTCGCCGGCCAGCTTCAGCGCGCGCTTCACCGAGCTGGTCGGGATGTCCCCCGGCGCCTACCTCCGCCGCACGTCGGGCGGTGCGGCACAGGGGCCGGTACGGCTGCCCGCGCAGTCGGCGAGACCGGTCAGGAATCGAGAAGCGCCGGTCAGCGGGCTGCAACTAGCTTGATGGACATGACCTCCATCGAAAGCATCATCCTCGAGGCCGCCGACCCCACGGCCGCCAAGCACTTCTACACCACCGCCTTCGGCCTGGACGCGCAGCTGCGGGTGCAGGGCATCCAGGCCCCGACCGACGGTTACCGTGGGTTCACGCTCTCGCTCACGGTGGCCCAGCCGGGTGACGTCGACAGCCTCGTCGGCTCCGCCCTGGAGAACGGCGCCACCGCCCTGAAGCCCGCCGCGAAGTCCCTCTGGGGCTACGGCGCCGTCCTCCAGGCCCCGGACGGGGCGATCTGGAAGATCGCGACCTCGGCCAAGAAGGACACCGGCCCGGTCACCCGGAAGATCGACCAGTTCGTGATCCTGATCGGCGTCGCGGACGTGGGCGCGAGCAAGCGCTTCTACGTCGAGCAGGGGCTCACCGTGGCGAAGAGCTTCAGCAAGATGTACGTGGAGTTCGACGGCGGCGGGGGCGCGGTCAAGCTCGCGCTGTACCGGCGTCGCGCGCTCGCCAAGGACGCGGGCGTCTCCCCGGAGGGCGACGGGCCGCACGGCCTCGTGATCGGCAGCTCCGGCACGTCGTTCACCGACCCCGACGGGTTCGCCTGGCAGCCCGCCGCCTCCCTCGCGGCCGCGTCCTGAGGTGCGACCGCCGTCCCTCCGGTCGTCGGGCCACCCGGCCCGGTGCGGTGCACCGGGCCGGGACCGGCACCGGCCGGGGGCTTCGGAGTGGCGCGGGGCCGTAGGAGCGGACCGCCGCGCGGCTCAGGCGAGGCCGAGGACGGACAGGGCGGTGGTCCAGTCGGTGGCGATCGCCCGCTGGGCGGGCACCAGGTCCACCTGGTGGTTGCAGACGGCCCGGTAGAGCTTGTACTCGACGGAGTCCTTGTCGAGGGACGTCCCGTCGCCGGAGCCGGTGGCGTAGTGCGGCTCGGGCCACAGGTTGCGCGGGTCGGTCGGGTGGCCGCCGAGCGACAGCGGGATGAAGTGGTCCTCCTCGTAGTCGGCGGTGCTGGTGTCGGCGTAGCCGTACTGGGCGATCTGCTGGACCTTCAGCCGGTTGGTGTAACTGGTGGAGGGGCGGATCGAGGTGCTGTAGCCGCCGACGCAGATGGTGTCGTCGATCGTGTCCTGGGTGACGTCGGGGTTGGTGGCGCCGGGCGTACAGGCCGGGTCGGGCAGCGGCAGGTAGGCCTGCGAGCAGGTGGCGGCCGTGGCGGCGCGTCCGGCGGTGTGGGTCGCGGGGGCGGCGTGCGCGGTGCCGCCGGTGGCGAGGGCGGCCGCGGCGAGCACGGCGGTGGCCAGGGCGGGGGCGAGACGGTGGGGGCGAGGCATGGGGGCTCCCTGAAGGGCTCGGCTCGGTCGGCCAAGCGGTGTGTCCATGCCATCACCGGTCGGTCTATGCGGGTAGACCGGAAGTGGTGAATATTTGACCAAGCGTCAGTCAATGATCCTTTGGGTGTTCTTGGCTTGACGGGGCAGGGCAGTGCGGTGCCCGCGCGGCGCCGGTCGGCCCGGGTGGACGGGCGACGGGCGGCCGGGTGGCGCGCGGCTCGACGGGCGGTGAACGGGTGGGTGGCGCCGGTCCCGACGGGTGGTGAGGACGGACGCCGGACGCCGCCCCACCCGGTGCGGGCGGGGCGGCGTCCGGCGTCCGGTGAGCGCCGAGCGGCGTCAGAACAGCGGGAGCCGGCGCAGGAAGACGTCCGTCACGCCGTTGGTGTCGCCCGGGGCGAGCGTGCCGTCCTCCGAGGTGAACAGCACCGTGGTGCCGAGGGCGTCGACGAACGGGTCGTCCGAGGCGCCCGCGGTCTGCGAGCCGTCGCCCGCCACGCTGACCCGCTCGGTGCGGCCCGTCCAGAGGTCGCGCCGGAAGACGTCCCGGGTGTTGTTGGTGTCGCCGGGCACCAGGTTCTCCGCGGCGGAGCCGAAGTAGACCCAGTGGGCGTCCGCGGTGATCTGCGCGCCGAGGGAGTCGCCGGTGGTCGTCGTGCCGGGGAGCCCGGCGCTGACGAGGGTCTCGGTGCCGCGCTTCAGGTCGCGCGCATAGACCTCGTAGTGGCGCGCCCAGGGGTCGCCACCGTCGTTGACCAGGGTGGAGAAGACGGCGTACCGGCCGTCCGCGCCGAGCGCGGGCCGGGCCGCGCCCCGGTAGCCGCCCGCGCCGTCGGGGCTGGCCAGGACGGTCTGCTCGGCGCGGAGGTCGCGCACGTACAGGGGGTAGAGGCGCGGCTTCAGGATCGCCGCCCCCCGGTCGTGCCGGAAGGAGTCGCGGACGAACTCCTCGTCGGAGACGGCGTCGAGCCGGGCGGTGGCCTCGGCGGCGAGGGCGCCGGGCCGGCCCTGGCCGATGATGTTGGTCGCCTTGGAGACGAAACCGACCGATCCGCCGTCGGCGCTGATCACCGGTTCGGCGGAGGAGGCGTTCGCCTCGGCGCCGTCCGCGCCGATGCTGACCACCCTGGTCCGGCCGGTCCAGCGGTCGGTGACGTAGATGTTGCCGCCGGTCCAGGTGACGGTGCCGGGCGCCAGGTCGGAGCGGTTGGACTGGTAGGCGACGTACCGGCCGTCCCAGCTGATCGACGGGTGGCCGGACTGGCGGTCGGTCTGCGGGACCGCCGGGCCGTGGCCGGTGGAGACCAGCTCGGTGCTCCCGGTCCAGCGGTCGTGGACGTAGACGTCCTCGAAGCCGAGATTCCCGCCCGGGGCGAGGTTGGTCGCGTAGGAGCTGAACGCCACGTAGCGGCCGTCGCCGCTGATCGCGGCGTCGTAGGAGTGGTCGCCGGCCTGCGCCCCGCCCGGGCCGGTGTTGACCCGCTCGGTGCGGCCGCTCCACGCGTCGCGGACGAAGACGTCGGACTTGCCGTTGGAGTCGCCCGGCACCAGGTTGGTGGCCTCCGACGTGAAGACGGCGAAGCGGCCGTCGGCGCTCAGCCCGGCGGCGTACGAGGCGCCGTCGGGCTGGGCGGCGCCACCGGGCGCGGACTGGCCGAAACCGACCGACACCCGCTCGGTGCGGCCGCGGGACGGGTCGGCCCCGGCGGGCGTCGCGGCGGTGACGGCGGCCAGCGCGGCCGCCGCCAGGACGCAGGCCGCGCGCAGCAGGCGCGGCACGGAGGTCGTTCGGGTCATCTGTCGTCCCTCCCCTGGGATCGCGCCGGCTCGCGTCGACCTCCCCGTCGGGCGCACCGGCGGCCGGCTGGGTGGCCGGCTCCGGCCGAGCCAACCGTCGCCGGCGTCCGCGGTCAACGGGTGCGGCGGCGGCAGCGGCGGATTCGCGTCACCGGGCGGGGAGCGGGCGGGCGGGGCAGGTGCGCGCCCTGCTGCCGGCGGGGTTCACGGGGCGCGGCTCACGGTGCGGGGTCCGGGGTGGGATCCGGCGAGGGGCGTGGGGTGGGATCCGGCGAGGGGCGTGGGGTGCGGTCCTCGGCGGGATCCGGGGAGGGCTGACTGCGCGTCCTGATCGAGGGCTTCCGCGCCGAGATCGCGCGCGAGACGGCGGACGGCGGATCCGGAGCCGGCAGCGGGTGACCGGCAGCGGGTGAGGAGACCGCCTCGGCGCATCCACTAGCGTGGGCCGCATGACCACACTCGACCCCGCTCGGACGGCGCTCGTCCTGATCGACCTGATGGACCGGATCGTCGCCAACCCCCTGGGCCCGCGCCCGGGTTCGGCGGTCGTCGCGGCCTCCCTGCAGCTCGCCGAGGCGTTCCGTGTCGCGGGCGCCCCCGTCGTCGCGGTGCGCGTCGAACGGCCGAACGTCGCCGAGCAGCCGCCCGGCAGTGAGCTCCTCACCGAGGTCGAGGCCGTCGCCGACGAGGTGGTGGTCAAGCGCACGATCGGCGCCTTCCACGGCACCGGCCTGCACGAACTGCTCCGGCAGCGCGGCGTGGACACCCTGGTGCTGGGCGGCATCGCGACCAACCTCGGCGTGGAGTCGACCGCGCGTGCGGCCGACGACCACGGCTACCGGCTGGTCTTCGTCGAGGATGCGATGAGCGCGCTCACCGCGCAGGAGCACCGGGCCTCCGTCGAACTGGACTTCCCGCGCCTCGGCGAGGTGGTCGGGCTGGCGGAGGTGAAGTTCGGCTGACGGGCGGTCGGAGGTCCCGTGACACGCTCGACTCCCGCGGGCCCGGATCTCTCTGGTGGCGCGCCGGACGCAGCCCTATGCTCGCGCTGTGACCACCGAGTTGATCGTCCCCGGGGCGGCGCTCGCCCTCAACGGGCTCGCCACCGCCTTCGACGTCCGTCATGCCGCCCAGTGGTGGCAACTGATCAACCACCAGTACCGCGGAGCCGATGTGACGCTGCGGACGATGAAGCGCATCGGAGCGTGTCAAGCCGCACTCGGCGCGGTGGGCGTGACTCTCGGGCTGGTGTCCTGACGGCCGGCTCGCGGACCTCCTCGCACCGCGGGCCCGGGCTCCGTCCCGCCTCCTGGAGCACGCTCAGGGGCGGTGCGCGTGCAGGGCCTCGCGCAGCCGCCCGCCGGAGGCGGTGAGGCGTCGGGCGGCGGTCGGGGCGTCGACGTCCGCGAGCAGGACCAGGATCGCGTCCTTGGCGCGGCCTCCGGTGGCGGCGAGCGCGCGCCGGACCGCCGCCTCGTCGGCGCCGGTGGCCTCGGTGACGATCCGGTGGGCCCGCTCCCGGAGCTTGGCGTTGGTGGCGCGGACGTCGACCATCAGATTTCCGTACGTCCGGCCCAGACGGACCATCACCGCGGTCGACAGCATGTTGAGCACGAGCTTCTGCGCGGTGCCGGCCTTCAGCCGGGTCGATCCGGCCAGGACCTCCGGGCCGACCTCGACCTCGATCCCCAGCTCCGCCGCCGCCACCAGTGCCGAGCCCCGGTTGCAGGCCAGACCGACGGTCAGCGCCCCGGCCGCCCGCGCGGTGCGTACGGCCGCGACCGCGTACGGCGTGCGACCGGAGGCGGAGACGCCCACCACGGTGTCGGCGGGGGTCAGGCCGAGCCCGGCCAGATCGGCCTCCGCCAGCTCCGGGCGGTCCTCGGCGCCCTCGACCGCCGCGGTCACGGCGGCCGGCCCGCCGGCGACCAGCCCGACCACCAGGGCCGGCTCGGTGCCGAAGGTCGGGGGGCACTCGGCAGCGTCCAGCACCCCGAGCCGCCCGGCCGACCCCGCCCCCGCGTACACGAGGCGCCCGCCGTCCGCCATGCGGGCCGCCGCCGCGTCCACCACGGCGGCGATCCGGTCCAGCTCCCCGGCCACCGCGGCGGGGACGGTCCGGTCCTCGGTGTTCATCAGGCGTAGCAGGTCCACGGTCGGCAGCCGGTCGATCCCGGCCCAATCGGCGCGGATCGTCTCGGTGGGCGGCACGGCGTTCTGGTTCATGCCTGCCAGCGTCCCCGGGGGCGACGACGGCCAATCCGGCCCGGCACCCGGGAGGAGGGCGGCCGGCCCGTCGCCCGCTCCCCACCGGGCGCCCCCGGACGAGGACGCCCGCGATGGGTGCCGGTCGATGCCTCCACCGACCTCCCTCGCAGGGTTGAGGACTGCTCAGGCTTCCCACCGGTGGCACGTTGCCCGGTGGTCCTCCCGCGGCGGAGGTGCGCTCGGCGGCCGGCGGGTGGCCTCGTGGCAGACTCCGCGCATGCTGATGCCGCGATGGCGCCTGCGGGCGGCGGGCAACGAGGACAGGGAGCTCGCGGCCCGTCTTGCGGGGAAGCCCTGTTCGAGATCCGTTCGCCCGCCGTTCGTGCCGCCCGGCACCCGGACGAAGCACCTGCCGCCGGGGTCGTCGAGGAGATCGACGCCTGGGCGAAGTTCTGCACCGAGCTGCTGGCGGCTTCCGGAACACGCCGGCGGCGGCGGTTGGGGGACCTCCACAGCCCGCGTGAGCGGGCGTTGACCGAGCGACCGATGAGTCACGTCTGGAACGTCAGCGGTCCTGAGCGGCGGGCCTGGATCCTTCACCAGGTCGACCGGAGCGGTCTCGGCTGGACGCCACCGCCGTCTCTCTGACCGTCCGGGGCTGCGGGTGGGCCGCCTCAGCTGTCGGCCTGCGCCGGAGGCGCAGCCGGGGCGGCCGAAGGTGCGCGCGAGGGGGCGAGCGAAGGGGTGGCCACCGGGATGCCCTGCGGTCGGCCGGAGAGGAGTGCGGCGAGGTGGTCGGCGCAGCGGACGGCGGCCTCGGCCATCGCCGTCCGGGTCATCCCGGCGATGTGCGGGGTGAGCAGGGCGTTCGGCAGCCCGAGGAGCGGGGAGTCGAACGCGGCGTGTTCCCGTTCGAAGGTGTCGACCGCGGCGGCCGCGAGCGGGTGCGCCGGGTCGCGCAGGGCCTCGGCCAGGGCCCGCTCGTCCACGATGCCGCCGCGCGCGGTGTTCAGCAGGATCGATCCCGGCCGCAGGAGGGCGAGTTCGCGGCGACCGAGCAGGCCGCGGGTCTGCGGGGTGAGCGGCGCGTGCAACGACACGACGTCGCTGCCGGCGAGGAGGGCGTCCAGGGAGGCGGCCGACCGCACCGGCGGGGCCGGCGGTCGGCGGGAGTGGGCCTGCACGGTCATGCCGAGCGCGCCGGCCCGGGCTGCGAGTGCCCGGCCGGTGCGACCGAGGCCGACGATGCCGAGGGTGAGCTCCGAGAGCTCGCGCGGTGGGGTGGCGGGGGCGCCCCAGCGGCCCTGGTGGGTGGCCCGGTCATGGGCGGGGAGGCCGCGGGTGAGGGTGAGGAGCTGGGCGAGTGCGAACTCGGCCACGGCGCCGGCGTTGGAGCCGGGGGTGTGGGTGACGGTGACGCCGTGCCGGGCCGCGGCGGCGAGGTCGACGTGGTCGGTGCCGGCCCCGGCCCGGCCGATCACCCGCAGGCGGGCGGGCCGGCCCGGGTCGGTCGCCGCGGCGAGGACGGCGGCGCGCAGGGGCACACCGCCGCGCGACTTGACGGCGTGGTAGCCGGCGCCGCGCAGGAACTCCTCGACCAGGGCGGCCTCGTCGAAGGCGTCGAGGTCGGTGAACCCGATCCGGCCGCCCCAGGCCGCGTGCGCGCCCGCCCGGTCGTCGACCCGGCGCAGGTTGAGGGTGACGTCGAGGCCGTGGCCGAGCAGGCGCTCCAGCTCGCGGTGCAGCAGTTCTCCGGGGGCGGCGTCCAGCAGCAGGACGTGCGGTCGGGTCATCGGGCGGGCTCCGTCGTGCGGTCGGGCGCCGTCAGGCCATCCAGAAGAAGACGGCCGTCATCCGCCGTTCCGGCAGCTCGGTGCCGTAGTAGGCGGTCGCGCTGTGGATCAGGTTGGCGTGGTAGAGGAGCAGCTGGTTGTACCGGTTGGGGACGCGGACGTCCTCGGTGAAGTGGTCGGCGGGCACGTGCCGGGTACCGAGCGCCTCCACCAGGTTGTTGTGCGGGGCGTTGACGTGGTTCCCGCCGAGCCGGCCGCCGGGGAACTGCTGCCGGTAGAAGCTGGTGCCGGCGTCCTTGGGTGCGCCGGGGCTGAGGTAGAGCACGGCGGCGTAGCGGCAGAGCGCGCGGGAGTCGGTGTGCGGGCGGGACTCCGACTCCCCGGCGCCGACCACCTGCACGCAGTTGTGGTTGAGCGTGCCGCCGCCCGGGGTGCTCTGGACCCAGAGCCGGGGGGCGCCGGTGGCCTTGCGGACCAGTGCCTCGACACGGGCCAGTTCGTCCGGCTCCAGCCCGGGCATGGTGCGCAGGCCGGGCCAGGTCTCGGGGCGGTGCGGATAGCCCTCGGTCCAGTCGCCGCGGGACAGGACGCGCTCGCGGACGGCGTCCGGGTCGGGGAGGACGTTGTCCAGGACCCAGTAGTCCCGGCCGCGGGTGGGCTTGCGGTAGGGCAGGACCGGCAGGGTGGTGGGCCTGATGGGCTGTGAGGGCATGGGCCGACGATAGGGGTGGGCATCACCAACCTTCTGCCGTGAGCAGGTCAACCTTTCGTCAAGTGCGGACCGTCGGCGGGCGGGAGCTCCCGGGCAGGTCAGGGGCCGGGGCGGACGGCGAAGGTGCCCAGGGCGCCCTCCAGACGGTCGAAGGCCCGGACGGCGGAGGGGCGCACCGCGGCCGCGATCGCACCGGCCTCCTCGCCGGCCAGCACGCGGTGGAACACCTCGGTGAACACCGTGCGGTCGACCGCGGCGAGCAGCCCGGCGGCGACCCGGCTCTCGAAGTCGACCGGGGCGCCGCCCTGTATCGCGGTCGAGTCGGTGGCGGCCCCGGTGGCGTGACTCCCGGTGCTGCCGGTGCTGTCGCTGTCGGCGGTGCCGCTTCCGGCGGCGCCGGCCGCCGCCAGCGCCTCGGCGAGGGCGGCCTCGCCCTGCTCGTGCAGCTCGCGCAGCCGGGCGACCAGGGCCGGGCTGTCGGTGATGGTGCGGGCGAAGGCCCGGCCGGAGAAGCCGAGCCGGGGGTCGTGCCGGTCGAGCCCGCCCAGGCAGTCGCGGCGCAGGGCGGCGAGGGCGGACTCGCCGGGCGCCCGCTCGTGGACCGCCCGGGCGAGCCGGCCGACCAGCTCCTCGTGCAGGTCGAGGAGCAGGTCCTCCTTGCGCGGGAAGTGGTTGGTGACGGTCATCTTGGCGACCCCGGCGGCGGCCGCGACCTCCGCGATGGTGGTGCGCTCGAAGCCCTGGTCGATGAAGAGCCTCGTCGCGGCGTGCGAGATCGCCTCGCGGGTGCGGCGCTTGTTGAGCTCGCGCAGGTTCGGGGTCGCCCGGGTCTCGGTCATGGCGGCAGCCTAGCGCGGTTCGCTGGGTCGGGCACAGTAATTAGGCTTGACCCATTCCATGGGTCCGTCCTAAGTTCTTCCCCGGGGGGCCGCCCGGCCGCTCGTCCACCGGGGGATCGACCGCCGTTCCGGCGCGCACGGTCCCGTCGACCCCAGCCCAGGAGGGCCCGTGTTCACCCAGCACCCCGGCGGTCTGCGCCTGCTCACCGTCCACGCCCACCCCGACGACGAGTCCAGCAAGGGCGCCGCCACCCTGGCCCGCTACGCGGCGGAGGGGGTCGACGTCCTGGTCGCCACCTGCACCGGCGGCGAGCGCGGGTCCGTGCTCAACCCGGCGCTGGACCGCCCGGAGGTCCGGGCCGACCTCGCCAGGATCAGACGGGAGGAGATGGCCGCGGCCCGGGAGGTCCTCGGGGTCCGGCAGCGCTTCCTCGGCTTCGTCGACTCCGGCCTGCCCGGGCCCGGCGAGCCGCTGCCGGAGGGCTGCTTCGCGGCCCTCCCGGTGGCGGTCGCGGCGGCCCCGCTGATCGCGCTGATCCGGGAGTTCCGTCCGCACGTGGTGGTCACCTACGACGAGACCGGCGGGTACCCGCACCCGGACCACGTGATGACCCACCGGGTCACGGTCGAGGCCTTCGAGGCGGCCGCGGATCCGGGCCGCCACCCGGAGGCGGGGGAGCCCTGGCAGGCGGTGAAGCTCTACTACCACCTGGCCCTGTCCCGGGCCTGGTTCCAGACCCTCCACGACGCCCTGACGGCGAGGGGCCTGCCGTCCGGGATGGGCGGCCTGCTGGCCGACTGGCCGGACACCCCGCCCGCCCTCGCCACCACCACCCGGATAGCGTGCGCCGACCGGTTCGCCGTGCGGGACGCCGCGATGCTGGCGCACGCCACCCAGGTCGAGCCAGGGGTGGCCTTCATGGCCCACCCGCGGGACGTCGAGCGCGAGGTCTGGCCGACGGAGGACTACCACCTCGCCCGGAGCCTGCTGCCCGGTGGGGGCGGGCGTGGTCCCTCCGGCTCGGTCGGGGGCCCGCCGGTGGGCGGAGCGGTCGAGACCGACCTCTTCGCGGGGATCCGTTCAGGAGGGGAGGATCAGCATTGGCCGTCCGCGAGTACGAAGTAGCCCGGCGCGGTCTGCCGCAGCGTGTGGGTGACGAAGGTGTTCCAGAGCCCCATGCCCTGGCCCGAGCCGAGCGCGTAGGTCTGGCCGCCGCTCTGGGTGGCCCGGCCGGCCCGCACGTGGTCGTAGTTGTCGTCGGTGAAGCAGGGGGGTGCGCCGCCGCCGGTGGTTCCGGTCACGGTGGCCGAGCGGGCGCCCACCGCCCCGGCGGCGTCGACCGCGGCGACGGCGTAGCCGTACGCCGTCCCGGGGGCGAGCCCGCCGTCGGTGAAGGACGGGCCCGTGGTGCTGCCGACGACGGCCCCGTCCCGGTAGACCCGGTAGGAGGCCGCACCGCTGACGGCCTGCCAGGCCAGGGTGATCGAGCTCGCCCCGACGGGGGCGGCGGTCAGTCCCGACGGCGCGGGCAGGCCGGGCGTGGTGGGTCCGCCGCCGTCCAGGCCCCAGAACCGTGCGGTGTGGTAGCTGGAGCAGATCGCGTCGAGGAAGTAGGCGCCCGTCGCCCCGCACTGGTCCGCTGCGGACCCGGGGTCGACGGCGAGTCCGTGACCCATGCCGGCGACGGTGAACACCGCGACGGCGGGCCGGCCCGCCGCGTCGGCGTAGTCGTCCTCGGTGGTGCCGCCCGGCAGGCTCCGGGTGCCGGTCGGGCGTCGGCCGACGCCCTGGACGTCCGTCCACTGGTCGCGCAGCTCGGTCGCGTTGACCGGTTTCACCACGGTGTCGGCGCTGCCCTGCCAGATCGCGACCCTGGGCCACGGCCCGGAGTAGCCCGGGTAGCCGGCCCGGGCCCTGTCGCCCCACTGGGCCGGGGTGAGCCCCTGGTCGGAGTTCTGGCAGCCGGAGGCGGCGGCCTGGGTGGTGGCGCACCGGGCGGGCAGGCCGGAGTCGATCGCCCCGCCGGCGAACAGGTCCGGGTAGTCGGCCAGCAGGTCGGCGGCCATCCCGCCGCCGGCGGACAGGCCGGTGACGAACACCCGGTTGCCGTCCGAGCCGTAGAGGGACTCCGCCCTGGCGACCATCTCGGCGACGGACTCCGCCTCGCCGACGCCCCGGGCGTCCTTGGCGGCGTCGAACCAACTGAAGCAGGAGAGGCTGTTGTTGGCGCTGCCGGTCTGGGGGAAGACGACCGCGAAGCCGTAGCGGTCCGCGAACGTGGTCCAACCGGAGTCGCGGTAGTAGTCGGCGGCGCTCTGCTGGCACCCGTGCAGGGCGACCACCAGCGGTGCGCCGGTGGGCAGACCGGCCGGGGTGTAGGAGTACATCGCCAGATTGCCGGGGTTGGCGCCGAAGCCGGTGACCTGCTGGAAGGTCCCGCTCGCGGTGTCGGCGCCGGCCGGGGCGGGCGCCGGGGCGCCGACGGTGAGTGCGACGGCCGTCAAGAGCCCGGCGAGGACGGGTCGGAGGCGCATGGTGGCTCCTGGGTGGGGGAGGAGTGGGAGCGGCTGCCGTGCAGCGTGCCGCGCCATCCGCCGCGACGCCATGTGACGACCACCCGGCCTCCACTGCCCCGTCATGGCACCGACCGCCATGGCCCGCACCCGGCAGGCCCGGACCGGGGTGCTCCGGACGGCGACGGGCGGGACTTCGGTGCCCAGGACTTGGTCGCTCCGGGTGGTGCTTCGGGCCACGGTGCTCCGGGCCACGGCGCCGGATCAGAGCGCGGCGAGGACCCCGCAGAGCGCGAGGAGGCCGCAGATGCCGACGTTGACCAGCTTGTGGGCGAGGAAGACGGCGGCGAACTCCCGGATCGTCGCGCTCGGCCAGTAGTAGGCGGCGGTCGGCGACCCGAACACGTGCCCGTTGACGCCCGTCCTGCGGGCGGTCAGTGCGGCGCGGAACGCGTGGAAGTTGTTGGTGACCACCACGCAGTGGTAGTCCGGCTTGGCCCGCTCCATGATGGCCTTGCTGAACAGCAGGTTCTCCTCGGTGGTGCGCGAGCGGTCCTCGCGCTCGATGTGCTCGGCCGGGAAACCGCGTTCGACCAGGTAGTCGGCCATCGCGTGGGACTCCGGGAGCTTCTCGTCCGGGCCCTGCCCGCCCGAGGTGATGAGGACGGGCGGGTTGCCGCGCGCCGCCTGCTTGTCGTAGACCTCACGGCCGCGGTCGAGCCGGCTGGCCAGCAGGGGTGGGACGCGCTCGCCGCCGATCAGACCGGAGCCCAGCACCACGACGAAGTCCACGTCCCGGCGCGGTCGGTGGTGGCCGTACAGGAACGCGTACCCGACGAAGCAGAGAAACAGGAAGGAGACGTAGCCGACGACCAGCACGGCGGTTCCTGCCATGATCCCCACACGGGGAGACTTGGTGGCCACGGCCGCGACCAGCAGGGCGATGACACCGAGGATGCCCACCCCGGCGAGCAGCGACAGCAGGTTGGCGGGCCGCGTCCCCTCCTTGCGGATCATGGTCAGGCCGTTCGAGATCAGGAACCAGACCAGTGCCACGGTGCCCAGCGCCGGGAGCAGGATGATCGCCACGGCCGCCACCTCCGCCACCAGGGTCGGTGCCCTGCGCAGCTCGGCGAGCAGGGTGAGGCAGAGCAGCGTGACGGCGATACCGAGCAGGACGGCGTTGCTGAACCTGCGGCGGTCGCGCAGTACCCCGATCCCGAAGAGCAGGAAGAACAGGGCTGCTGGGGCATAGGCGATCATGCCTCGTATCGTAGGGTCCCCTCGTTCCCGCCCGGCCGGAGACCTCGAACGGCCCTCCCGGCGATGACCCGTGAGGCCCGTGAGGTGCCTCCCGCCAGCGCGGCCGGTGCGAGGCGCGGTGGCTACGCTACGGGGATGAGTGGTGTGCGGGCGGCGGGTGCCGTCGGGGGTGGCGTCGGTGACACGGCCGCGGGCGGGGGCTGGGCCGGCCTGTTCCGGGCGGAGCCGTCGGCGTGCGTGGCCGGGGCCTGGTTGCGGGGGCTGGGCTTCAACACCGGGGCACCGGAGGCGGTGCTGCTCTCGCTGCTGGACACGGGCACGTCGGCGTTCCTGCTGCGGACGAACCTGCCCGCCGGCGTGCTGGACGCCGCGGTCGACCATCCGCTGCGCCGGGTCTGGGGCATGGCGGCGGACTCGGGTCGACTCTCGGACGCGCACTGGGAGCGGCTGCTGGCCGCGAGACCTCCGGGGGCACTCCGCGAGACCCTGGCGGAGGTGGCGGCCGACCTGCGCGCGGACCGGCTGTGGCGGGCCCGGGTCGGGGTCGGGATCGAGTGGCCGCCGAGCGCCGGGTCGCGGCCGCCCGCGACGCCGGAGGGAATCGCCGCGATGGCGGAGGCCGTGCCCGCGATCGACCCCGGGCACCGGACGTACGCACTGTGGTGGGTGGCGGCGCTGCACGAGGACCCGGACGCCATGCGGCAGTTGGCGTCCTCGCCGAAGCTCTGGGTCCGCCGCAGCGTGGCCCGGGCACGGCGGCTGCCACCGGACGTACTGGAACGGCTGGCCCGGGACGAGGACCGGGCCGTGCGGCTGTTCCTCAGCGAGTCCTGCGAGGACGCGCCGGCGGAGGTGCTGCTCGACGTGTGGTGCTGGTGGTCGGGTTCGTTCTCGTTCCCGGGGCGGCCGCGCAACCACCCCAACTTCCCGCGCCACGACCTGCTGCGCTTCGCGGACGCGCCCGAGCCGAGGCTGCGCCTGCTGGCCCTCGACGACCCGTCCTCGACCGCGGCCCTGGCCGAGCGGTTCTGTCGCGATCCCGATCGGGAGGTGCGCGCCCGGGCGGCGCAGGATCCGCGGTTGTCGCCGGAGACCGTGGCCGGGCTGCTCGACGACGCCGACGCCTCGGTCCGGGCCTTGGCCCGTCGGCACCCGGCGCTGCCGACCGCGTGCCTGGTGCCGCTGCTCCTGGACGAGCGGACCGCCGAGGAGGCGGCCGGGAACCCGGCCGTGCCGGAAGCCGTGATGCACCGGATGGTCGCCGTGGCGGCGGCCGTCCGGGCCGGGGCCGCAGCGGCGGAGGCCCCGGCCCCCGCCGTCGTCCCCGGCGCACCGTAAGCCGGCAGGCCGGTCGCCGGTGCCCCGTCGCTCAGTCCTCCTGGGCGGCGAAGCGTTCGAGGGCGGCGAGGACGGCCGTGCGCATGGCGGGGCTGCCGGTGTGCCCGGACTCGTCGACGACGGTGAGGCTGGCGTCGGGCCAGGCCCGGGCGAGCTCCCAGGCGGTGTCGAGCGGCGAGCCGAGGTCGAGGCGCCCGTGGATCAGCTCGCCCGGGATGCCTGCCAGGCGGCCGGCGTCGCGCAGCAGTTGCCCATCGGCGAGGAAGGCGTCGTGGGCGAAGTAGTGGGCGGTGATGCGGGTGAAGGCCATCAGGTCGTCGTCGGGCCGGTCGGTGTAGGCGTTCGGCTTGCCGAGCGCCTCGTGGGCGATGACGGCGTCCTCCCAGGTGGCCCAGGCGTTGGCGGCGGTGCGCCGGACGGTCTCGTCGGGGCTGTTGAGGAGCCGGCTGTAGGCGGCGACGAGGTCACCGTCCCGGTCCTCGGCGGGGAGGTGTGCGCGGAAGGCCTGCCACGGGCCGGGCAGGAAGCGGGCGACGCCCCGGTAGAGCCAGTCGGTCTCCTCCGGGCGGGTCGTGGTGACGCCGCAGATGACGATCGCGGAGACCCGTTCGGGGTGGGTCTGGGCGTACGCGAGGATCAGCGTGGAGCCCCAGGAGCCGCCGTACAGCAGCCACTTCTCGATGCCGAGGTGTTCGCGCAGCCGCTCCATGTCGGCGATCAGCCGGTCGGTGGTGTTGTGCTCCAGACCGGTCGCCGGGTCGGCGGCGTGCGGTCGGCTGCGGCCGCAGCCGCGCTGGTCGAACTGGACGACGTGGTAGCGCTCGGGGTCGAAGTACCGCCGGGCGCCGGGCTGGTGGCCGGAGCCGGGCCCGCCGTGCACCACCGCGGCGGGCCGGCCGGCGGGGTTGCCGGAGGCGTTCCAGTGGATCTGCTGGCCGTCGCCGACGTCCAGCAGTCCCTGGGCGTAGGGCTGGTAGGGCGGGTAGGGCTCCGAGCGCGGGTGCGGGTGCGGGTGCGGCTCCGGGCGGGGGCGCGGTCCGGGCATGGCGGGCTCCTCCGTGGGCGGGCGGGCCGTCGTCGGGTCAGGCCCGTTCGGGCGGCAGCAGGGTGGCGAGGCCGTCGATGATGCGGTGGACGCCGAAGTCGAAGCGGGCGTCCATGCCGGGTTCGGTGAGGTCGCCGGCCAAGGCGACCAGGTTGGGGAAGTCCTCGGCGGGCAGGGCGCGGAAGCGGTCCCCGGCGGCGTCGACGATGGTGCGGCGGCTGGTGCCGAGGACCTCGGCGGCGGAGATCGGGGACTGTTCCTGGAGCACGAAGCCCTGGACGAAGGCGCCGAGCAGGTAGGTGGCCATGGCCGCGTCGGCGTCGGAGAAGCCGGCCGTGCGGAGGCGGTCGAGCTGGTCCTCCATCAGGGCGAGCAGGTGGGGGCCGGGGGCGAGGCGGCCGGAGACGACCTTGGCGGCGTCGCGGTTGTCGAGCAGGAGGCGGCGGTACCGACGGCAGTACTCGTGGAACTGCTCGCGCCAGCTGCCTTCGCGGGGCGGGGGTTCGGCGGAGGCCATCAGGGCGTCGGTGAGCAGGTCCAGCAGTTCCTGCTTGTTGCGGACGTGCCAGTAGAGCGAGGCGGCCTTGACGCCGACCTCGCTGGCGACCTTGCGCATCGACAGTCCGGCGAGGCCGTCCCGTTCGAGGACCCGTAGGGCGGCCCGGGTGAGCGCCTCCCTGGTCAGCGGGGGTGTCGTGTCGTCGTTGTCCGGCATGGCGGTGCGGATGCCTCCCGTGCTCTCAGGAATCCCGCTTGCAATCTAACACCGTTAGGGGCACTCTGTGCCTGTCGCGCCTGCCCCTAACACTGTTAGGGGTGTCGCCGCGGGTGCTGTCGGAGCGCCGGGGCCGGGGCCGGCTGTCGGGTTTCGAGGATCGGGAGGGTCTCATGGAAGAGTCGAGCGCCCGGCGCAAACGGCTCGCGCTACTGACGCTCTGCGTCACCATGTTCATGTCCATGCTGGACAACGTCATCGTCAACAACGCCCTGCCGCGCATCGGGCAGGACCTGGACGCCGGGATCAGCGGCCTCCAGTGGGTGGCCGAGGGATACAGCCTCGTCTACGCCGCACTCGTGCTGACCGGCGGTGCGCTCGGCGACCGCCACGGCCGCACCCGGGTCTTCCGGCTGGGCCTCGCACTCTTCACGGTCGGCTCCGCGCTGGCCGCCCTCGCCGGGACGATCGGCACGCTGGTCGGCGCCCGGATGGTCCAGGGCGTCGGAGCCGCGCTGCTCACCCCGGGCAGCCTGGCCCTGCTGCGCCACGTCTTCACCGACGAGCGCGAGCGCGCCAAGGCCATCGGCCTGTGGTCCGGTGTCTCGGCGCTCGGGCTCTCCATCGGGCCCGTGGTCGGCGGGCCGATGGTCGAACACCTCGGCTGGGCCAGCGTCTTCTGGATCAACGTGCCGATCGGCGTGCTCGGCCTGGTGCTCGCCGCACGCGTCCTGCCGGACATCCCGCCGCGCGCCCGCCGGATCGACCTCGGCGGCCTCGCCCTCTCCGCGACGGGCCTGGGCCTGCTGGTCTACGCGCTGATCGAGGGGCCGTCACGCGGCTGGACGGACCCCCGCGTGCTGCTCTGCGGCGCTGCGGCCGCCCTGCTGCTCGTCGCCTTCCTGGTGCTCGAACTGCGCCTCACCGAGCCGATGCTGGAGCTGAGGCTGTTCCGCGACGGCGCCCTGGGCGGCGCGCTGCTCAGCGGGTTCATGGTCAGCTTCGGCATCTTCGGCGCGCTGTTCTTCCTGCCGCTGCTGATGCAGGGCCCGCTCGGCTGGTCCCCGGCCGACGCCGGCTACGCCGGACTGCCGATGACCGGCATGATCGTCCTGGCCGCCCCGCTCTCCGGCCGGCTGACCGCCCGCCACGGGCCGCGGCCGCCGCTGGTGCTGGGCCTCCTGCTGTGCGCGGCGGGCCTCGGCGGACTGTCGCTGTACGGCGAGCACGCCCGCTACCCGGAGTACCTGTGGACCCTGTTCGCGATGGGCCTCGGGATGGGGATGACCTTCACCCCGGTGTCGATCGCGGTGCTCCAGCGGGTCTCCCCGGCCCAGACCGGGATGGCCTCGGCGACCATCAACACCCTGCGCGAGCTGGGCGGGGTCCTCGGGATCGCCGTGCTCGGCGCGGTGCTGACGAACCGGATGACCGACACCCTGACCGCGGCCCTGCACCGGCTCGGAGTCCCGCCGGGCGCGGTCGGCTCCATCGCCGACGCACCCGCCGGGGCGGCGGGCGGAGGCGCCGGGCACGGCGCCGGAGGTCCGGCGGTGGCGCTGCCCGGCCCGGTCCAGGAGGCCGTGGACGGGGCGTTCATCGACGGCATCCACCTCGCCGTGCGCTGCGGTTCGGCGGCGCTCGCCGTCACCGCCGTCCTGGTGGCCGTCCTGCTGGGCCGGGCCCGCCCGGTCGCCCCGGCCGGGAGCGGGCTTGCGCAGGCGGAGGCGCCGGCCGAGGCCGCTCGGGCCTGACGGCCGTGACGCGGGAAGGCGCCGGGCCCCGACGCCGCCGTCCCGGCGGGAGCGGACCTGACGCGAGCGGACGGGGACGCGGGCCACGGGCCCGGGCACGGGTGCCGCCCGGGCCGGGGCGGCCGGACCGGCCCGTGAAGCCAGTCCGGTCGCACCGCCCGGCAACACCGGCCGGCTGTACCGGCGCGGGCCCCCGCCGTCAGCGGACGCCCTCGACCGCCGCCTGCGCGGCACGGGCCAGCTCCCGCCGTGCCTCCGACCGTCCGGCCCCCGACCGTCCGGTGGCCGTCTGTCCGGTGCCCGCCTGTCCGGCGCCCGACCGCCCGGCCCCCGACAGCCCGGCCCCCGGCGCGGCCGGCGGCGGGATCGGGGGCAGGAACGTCACCTCCGCGACCAGGCCGCGCACCGCGACCACCCGGGCGAGCGAGGTGAGCAGTCCGTCGTCGCCGACGAAGGCGGGCACGCTGGTCGGCCGGCCGTCGGCGAGCCGGTAGCGGATCGTCACCGGTTGGACGAAGGCGCCCGCCTCCACCGCGGCCTGGAACAGCGCGGGCCGGAACCGGCCGCTCTCCCGCCCGCACCAGGTGGACCCCTCCGGGAAGACGATCACCGGGTGGCCGGAGCGCAGCACCTCGGCCACCGCCGTCACGGTGTCCGGCAGGGTGCGCAGCCGGTCGCGGTCCAGGAACACGGTGCCGCCCCAGGCGACCAGCGGTCCGAGCACCGGCCAGCGCCGGACCTCGGTCTTGGCCAGCGAGCGGCCCGGCCGTCCGGCCGCGATCAGCGGGATGTCCAGCCAGGACACGTGGTTGGCGACCACGAGCGTCCCGCCGCCGACCGCGCTCCCCGGGTGGACACCGCCGCCCGGCGTCCCGAGGTGCACGGTGACCCCGAGGGCGCGCAGCACGAGGCGCGACCAGCAGCGGGTGAGCCGGTCGCGGGTGTCCTGCGGCAGCAGCCGGACCGGAAGGCTGAGCACGACCCCGGCCAGCACCGTCACCAGACAGGCCGTCAGCCGCAGCACCCGCCGGGGGTGGGCCACGGCCGGCGCGGGGTCGGCCAGGCAGGTCTCGGGCCGGCAGGTGGCCGTCGGCAGCCAGACGCTCATGCCGACGCGCCGAGTGGTGAGGGCGCCAGCGGGGAGACACCGTCCCCGGACGGGCCCGCCGCCCCGGAGACGCCGCCGGCCCCGGACCGGCTCGCCCCGGACAGGCCCGACGCCCCGGACAGGAAGTGCCGCAGGTACCGCGGGTCGGTCCGCTCCAGCGACAGCAGCACGTACAGGTCGACGCAGTCGAAGTCCGGGTCGTACGCCGGCTCGCCGCAGACCCAGGCCCCCAGCCGCAGGTAGCCGCGGAGCAGGGCCGGCAGCGCGCCCCGCTCGGCGCGCGGCACGCCGGTGGCGTCCCAGCGGCGGCGCGGCGTGACCCGGTACTGCTGCGGGGCCAGGTGCTTGGCGCTGACTGTGTCCCAGACCCGGGCCGCCGTGGCGCCGCCGTCCTCCAGCCCGATGGAGCAGCAGCCGCCCACCCAGGTGTTGCCGGTGTCGGCGAGGTAACGGGCGATGCCGCCCCACATCAGGTTGATGACGGCGCCGTTGCCGCGGTGGTCGGGGCGGATGCAGGACCGGCCGAGCTCGACCAGGCCCGGGCGGACGGGCGCCAGGCCGGAGAGGTCGAACTCGCCGTCGGAGTAGAGCCGGCCGGCCCGGCGGGCGGCCTCGGGGCGCAGCAGCCGGTAGGTGCCGACGACGGCGCCGTGCTCGCCCTCGCGCACCAGGAGGTGGTCGCAGTACTCGTCGAAGGAGTCGATGTCCAGGCCGGCGACCGGGCTGTGCAGGACGGCGCCGAGCTCGGCGGCGAAGACCTCGTGGCGCAGCCGCTGGGCGGCCCGTACGTCGTCGGCGTCGCGGGCGAGGGAGACGGTGTAGCCGGTGGCCGGGGCCGGGCGGTTGCGGGGGGCGGGCACGGCCGGGGCATCGTGGGTGGGGGCGACTGCGGTCGGAGCGTACGTGGGGACGGTGGTCATGGCGGACCCTCCAGGGCAGCACGATCGGCGGCGCCCTGGGTCGCCAGGGCGCGGGCCGGTTCGCGGGCGCTGGGCTTGCACGCGAACCGGTCCCCGTATGTCTCTCCGAGCCGGTTGGCATCCACGTTGCGGCGTGGCGGAGCGCAGATGTGCAGCTGCTGAATGGGACCACCCGTCGTCTCCCGGTCATCTGCCGGGCACCGGGCGCTCGCCGGGCATGGGTGGACAGCCCCGGGGCGCGGTGCCCCGGGGCTGTCCACGACCCGTCCTAGTACGCCCGCCAGCCCGCCGGGTCGACCCCGCCCGGGACGGCGTCCGCGGGGCCGTAGGGCGCGCGGGTGAGGACGAAGGAGCCGAGGTCGAGGTGGCTGACGGTGCCGTCGGCCGCGCGGACCACCCGGAGGGTCTCGCCCGCGTAGTAGTTGTCCAGGCCGGTCCAGGTGCCGTCGGCCTCGGCGCGGAAGCGGGAGCCGCGGCCGTCCCCGGTGGCCGGGGCCAGTTCCAGGGCGCGGTCGGCGCGCAGCCGGAGGATCTGCGGCGAGGTCCCCCAGTACCACGGGCCGGTGAGCGCCAGCAGCTCCTCGTCGACCTCGGACAGCGGGCGCCAGGGCTCGGGCAGCCGGGGCTCGTGCGCGGCGGTGAGGGTGATCAGCTGTGAGGCGATCAGGGTGGTGGCGGCACCGGTGGTGGCGTTGGACAGCGCGATCCCGGCCAGGGCGTCCTCCTCGCTGACCCAGAGCCCGGCGGTGAAGCCGGGCATCGAGCCGGAGTGGCCGTACAGCACCCGGCCCTCGTGGCGGCGCAGTTGCAGGCCGAGGCCGTAGGAGTACGTCCAGTCGGCGTCGTCGGGGCCGACGGCGGGCCGGCGCATCTCGGCGACGGTGGCGGCGGCGAGCACCTTGTCGTCGCCGGCGGCGAGGAAGGCGGCCCAGCGGGCCAGGTCGGTGAGGGTGGACCAGAGCTGGCCGGCCGGGCCCATCAGCCCGGTGTCGGTGAGCGGCTCCGGCAGCATGACGTCGGCCCAGGGGTGGACGGCGAAGCCCCCGGCGTGCGGGTGCTCCGGCAGCAGGGTGGTGCGGTCCATGCCGAGCGGTTCCAGCACCTCGCGACGCAGCACCTCGCCCCAGGGCTCGCCGCGCAGCCGCTCGACCAGGGCGCCGAGCAGCGCGTACCCGGGGTTGGAGTAGTGGAACCGGCGCCCGGCCGGGTGCTTGTGGGCGCCCTCGGGCTCCAGCAGGTCGCCGAGGGCGGGGCGCAGCGCGCCGTCGGTCCGCTCCCACCAGGGGGCGGGGGTCTCGGCGGCGATCCCGGCGGAGTGCGCGAGCAGCTGGGCGACGGTGGCGCCGTCGGCGGGGGTGCCCGGCAGGTGGCGGCCGAGCGGGTCGGCGAGGTCGAGCAGGCCCTCGTCGCGCAGCCGCAGCACCAGGACGGCGACGAAGGTCTTGCTGATCGAGCCGATCCGGAACTGGACGTCCGGGGTCGGCGCGTGCCCGTCGACCATGCTGCGGGCGCCGCTCCACACCAGCCGGCCGTCCCGGACCACGCCGGCGACCAGGGAGGGCGTGCGGCTCTCGGCCTGGGCGACGGCGATGTGGTGCAGGAGGGCGCGCCGGGTGGTCGGCAGCAGCTCGTCGGGCTGGTCGGTCATCTGGTCCCCTGGGTCTCGGCGCGGAGGGCGGTCGGACGGCGGCCGGCCCGGGGCGAGGGAATCGGCCCGGGCCGGACGGAGTCAACCTAGTCACGCCGCCCCGGGGGATCCACTCGTTATCGGGTGGCGGCCGGGGACGCCCCGGTGGGCCGGTCAGTCCGGCAGCGGCGGGAGCTCGGGCCGCTGCAGCCAGGCCTCGAAGAGCGGCCCGAGCGGGGCGGTGGTGTACCGGGAGGCGTGGGCCAGCAGGTCCGCGGTGCCGACGACGCCGTGCCGGTTGACGCTGGTCCAGTCCCGGAGCATCGCGAAGAACGGTCCGTCGCCGAGGGCCCGCCGCAGCGCGTGCACGGCGAGGCCGCCGCGCTGGTAGAGCCGGTCGTCGAACATCAGCCGGCGGCCCGGGTCGGCCAGCCTGAGGTCCTGCGGGAGCCCGGCCAGCAGGGCGTGCGCGGCGGCCGCGTGGGTGGCGGCGACGGGGCCGCCGGCGTGCTCGGACCAGAGCCACTCCGCGTACTTGGCGAAGCCCTCGTTGAGCCAGATGTGCCGCCAGTTCGCGACGGTCACGCTGTTGCCGAACCACTGGTGGGACAGCTCGTGGGCGATCAGCCGCTCGCGCTCCCAGCCGCCGCCGAGGTGGTTGGTCCCGAAGGTGGAGACGCCCTGCGCCTCGACCGGGACATCCAGCTCCTCGTCCGCGACCACCACCGCGTACTCGCCGAACGGGTACGGCCCGAACACCTCGGTGAAGTACGCCAGCATCTCCGGCTGGCGGCCGAAGTCCCGGGTGAAGGCGGGGACCAGCCGGTCCGGGACGTACCCGGTCTGCGGCACGGACGGGCGGGCGGCCAGCGGCACCGGCCGGTAGTGGCCGATCGACACCGTCACCAGGTACGAGGAGGTCGGCGCGCTCTGCTCGTAGACCCAGGTGGTGCTGGACGCGCGGGTGGTGCGGGTGAGCAGCCGGCCACCGGCCACCACGGTGAACGGGGACGGCGTGGTGACCGCTATCTGGTACGTGGCCTTGTCGGCGGGCCGGTCGTTGCACGGGAACCAGGACGGCGCGCCGACCGGCTGGCTGGCCACCAGCGCGCCCTCGGTCAGCTCCTCCCAGCCCAGGCCGCCCCAGGGGCTGCGCACCGGCCGCGGGTTCCCGGTGTAGTGCACCTCGGTGGTGAACGCCGCGCCCGCCGCCAGCGCCTTGGCCGGGCGGATCCGCAGCTTGCCGCCGCGGTGGGTGTAGCGCGCGACCCGGCCGTCCACCAGCACCCGGCCGATCCGGAAGTCGGCGAGGTCGAGCGCGAACTCCGCGAGGCCGGTGTCCGCCACGGCGCTGAGCCGGGCCGAGGCGGCCAGCCGGTTCGGCCCGGGCCGGTAGTCCAGCGCCAGCTCGTAGCGGTGGACCCGGTAGCGGTGGTCCCCGCTCTGCGGGAAGTACGGGTCCGGGGTGCCGGCGGCCGCCGGGACGTGCTTGGACTTCACGGGGACGTGCGCTTCCTGAGGGCCGGGACGGGTGGTCACGACGTGGCCTGCCACGCCTCGATGGGGTTGCCCAGCCACCGCGTGTCGGCGGGGACGGACTCGGCGCGCATCACCAGCGAGGCCGGGCCCAGCGTGCTGCGCGCGCCGACCGTGCTGCCGGGCAGCACGATCCCGCCCGGGCCCAGGGTGGCGCCCTCGCGGAGGACCACAGTATCCATCCGCATGATCCGGTCGTGGAAGAGGTGGGTCTGCACCACGCAGCCCCGGTTGATGCTCACGCCGTCCCCGAGAGTGACCAGGTCCGCCTCCGGCAGCCAGTAGCTCTCGCACCACACGCCGCGCCCGACCCGGGCACCGAGCGCCCGCAGCCAGAGGTTGAGCACCGGGGTGCCCGGCACCGCGCCGACCAGCCACGGCACCGCCAGCACCTCGACGAAGGTGTCCGCGAGCTCGTTGCGCCAGACGAAGCCGCTCCACAGCGGGTGCTCCACGGCCCGGAAGCGGCCGACCAGCAGCCACTTCGCGGCCACCGCGACCAGGCAGGCCGCCGTGCCGGCGGCCAGCAGCACCAGGCCGGACAGCAGCGCGGCCGCGCCCACCGACCACGCGGCGGACAGCCGCGACAGCGCCGCGGCGGTGACGAGTCCGAGCGCCCCCGAGGCCAGCACCGGCAGCAGCCGGCCCAGCTCGACCAGTCCGCGCGCCCAGAGCAGCCGGGCCGGCGGCTCGTAGGTGAGGCTCTGGTCGGACTGGTCCGCGGCCCGGGGCAGCCGCATCGGCGGCATGCCCAGGTAGGAGCTCCCCTTCTTGGCCTTCGCCGGGGTCGCCGAGAGCACGCCGACCAGGCCGCGCTTGGGCACCGACCGGCCGGGCGCGGTCATCCCGGAGTTCCCGAGGAACGCCCGCTCGCCGATCTTCGCCTCGCCCAGCCGCACCCAGCCGCCGCCCAGCTCGTACGGGGCGATCAGGGTGTCGTCGGCCAGGAACGCGCCGTCGCCGACGGTGGTCAGGCTGGGCAGGGCCAGCACCGTGGAGACCTCGGCGCCGCGGCCGACGCGCATCCCGAGCGCCCGCAGCCACAGCGGCGTGACCAGCCCGGCGTAGAGCGGGAACAGCACCTCCCGGGCCCGGTCCATCAGCTGGGTGACGGTCCAGGCCTGCCACCCGATCCGGCCGTGCAGCGGGTGCACGCCTGGGGTGAGGCCGATGCTCAGCACGCGGACGGCGGCCACCAGCTGCGCGGCGTACACCGCGCCGAAGGCCAGCGTGGCCGGCAGCAGGCCGAGCAGGGCGTCGCCGAGGGCCGTGCCGAGGTCGCCGCCCTGCTGGACGAAGCCGGACAGGACGGCGAGGGCGGCCAGCGCGGGCAGCACCGGGAGCAGGCCGACCGCGGTGCCGGCGGCGCCGTACAGCGCGGCCCAGCGGGCCCGGCGGTGCGGGCGCTCCTTGGGCCAGGCCCGCTCGGCGCGGCCCAGCTTGACGGCGGGCGCGCCGCCCCAGCGCTGGCCGGTGGGCACCTGGCCGGTGACGCTGGAGCCGGCCACGACCTGGGCGTGCTTGCCGACCCGGGCGCCGGGCAGCAGGGTCGAGCGGGTGCCGACGACGGCGCCGGAGCCGACCTTGACCTGGCCGACCTCCAGGCGGTCGCCGTCCAGCCAGTAGCCGCACAGGTCCACCTCGGACTCGACCGCGCAGCCGCGGCCCAGCTTCAGCATCCCGGTGACCGGCGGCAGCGAGTGCAGGTCCACCTCGGGTGCGACCTTGGCGCCCAGCGCGCGGGCGTAGCGCACCAGCCACGCGCCGGAGAGCGAGGTGGCGCCGCTGAGCTCGGCGAGCCGCTCGGCGGCCCAGAGCCGCAGGTGGACGCCGCCGCCGCGGGGGAAGCTGCCCGGGCGCAGCCCGCGCAGCAGCAGCCGGGCGCCGCCGGCCGCGATCGCCAGCCGGCCCGCCGGGGTGTACAGCGCGAGGGCGCCCGCGCCGACCGCCCACCAGGAGGCGGTGGGGGCCCACGGGTAGTCGCCGAGGTGGGAGAGCAGGTTCCCGGCGGCCAGCAGGGCCACCGTCCAGCGCAGGCCGACCACGGTGAACAGCGGGATCAGCAGGAGCAGCTGCAGCAGCTTGGCCCGGGTGGGGACCAGGGTGACGGTGCGGGTTTCGCCGCTCTCGGCGGCGGTGCGCTCCAGGTGCCGGGCGAGCTTGCGCAGCGTGGGGTTCTGGTAGACGTCCAGCACGGCGGCGTTCGGGTACCGGGTGCGCAGCAGGGTGGTGAGCCGGGCGGCGGCCAGGCTGCCGCCGCCGATGGCGAAGAAGTCGTCGCGCGGGCCGCCGACCGTCACGCCGAGGATCTCGGACCACTGCTCGGCCAGCCAGGCCTCCGTGCCGTACAGCTGCTCGCTCCGGCCGGTGGTCTCCAGTTCGGGCAGCGGCCAGGGCAGGGCGTTGCGGTCGACCTTGCCGGAGGTGCGGGTGGGCAGGCTGTCGACCGTGGCGAGCAGCGGCACCAGGGCCGCCGGCAGCTCGGCCCGCAGCCGTTCGACGGCCTGCTCGCGGTCGAAGCCCTCCTGGACGACCAGGTAGCCGACCAGCAGCTGGTTGCCGCCGCGCGCGGTGCGCACGGCGGCGGCCGCGCCGGCCACGGCGGGCAGGGCCTGCAGGGCGGCGTCCACCTCGCCGAGCTCGATCCGGCGCCCGCCGAGCTTGATCTGCTCGTCGGTGCGGCCGAGGAAGAGCAGGCCGGCCGGGTCGGCCTGGACGAGGTCCCCGCTGCGGTAGGCGCGCTCCCAGCCGAGCGAGGGCAGCGGGGCGTACTTCTCGGCGTCCTTCTCCGGGTCGAGGTAGCGGGCCAGACCGACCCCGCCGATCACCAGCTGGCCGGTGCCACCGGCCTCGACCGGCTCACCGCCCTCGTCGACCACGGCGAGGTCCCAGCCGTCCAGCGGCAGGCCGATCCGCACCGGGCCCTCGCCGGTCAGCAGGGCGGCGCAGGCGACCACGGTGGCCTCGGTGGGGCCGTAGGTGTTCCACACCTCGCGACCCTCGGTGACCAGCCGCTGGACCAGCTCGGGTGGGCAGGCCTCACCCCCGAAGATCAGCAGTCGGACCTCGTTGAGGGACTCGGCGGGCCAGAGCGCGGCCAGGGTGGGGACGGTGGAGACGACGGTGATCTCCTGCTCGGCCAGCCACGGGCCGAGGTCGGCGCCGCTGCGCACCTGGGAGCGCGGGACGGGCACCAGGCAGGCGCCGTGCCGCCAGGCCAGCCACATCTCCTCGCAGGAGGCGTCGAAGGCGACGGACAGGCCGGCCATCACCCGGTCGCCGGGGCCGATCGGCTCGTCCTGGAGGAAGAGCGCGGCCTCGGCGTCGACGAAGGCGGCGGCGTTGCGGTGGGTGACGGCCACGCCCTTGGGGCGGCCCGTGGAGCCGGAGGTGAAGATGATCCAGGCGTCGTCGTCCGGGGCGGGGAGGCGGTCGTCGGCGGGTGCGCGCTCCGTGGTGACGCTGAGGGTGCGGTCGGCGCCGAGCACCGCGGCGACCCCGGCCTCCCCGAAGACCAGCTGGGCGCGCTCGTCCGGGTCCTCGGCGTCCACCGGGACGTAGGCGGCGCCGGCGGCGAGCACGGCCAGGATGGAGACGTACAGGTCGTTGGTGCCGGAGGGCACCCGCACGCCGACCCGGTCGCCGGGGCCGATCCCGGCGGCGGCCAGCCGGCGGCGCAGCTGCTCGACCTCGGTGACCAGGGCGCGGTAGCTGAGCACGCGGCGCCCGTCGTCCAGGGCCGGCTCGTTGGGGTGGGCCCGGACGGTGGCGTCCAGGACGTCGACCAGGGTGCGCGGTGCGGGGGCCGGGCGGCTCGGCAGCACGGCTCGTTCCGGCAGGGTGCGGGGCGGCGTGGCGTACTGCTCCGGATGGTTCGGTTCAGCGGTCATGACAGCCGTGCGCTCCTCGTCCTCGCCCCGTTCCGACCGATGTCCGGCCTGGGGGGCGGTGGGAGAACTCACCCGGTCGGGTGACCCCACTCCGGGGCCGGAGCGGACAACCCGACCGATGGTAGTCCTGCCCCGGACGATCCGTCTGGGTCGACACTCGACCCAACTGGGCTGGAACTGGCCGAATCTGACGCTTCGTCAGTCAACAACTGAGGCTTACCGTGAGTGATGTGACGACGCGTCAGTCGAATTGACGGATCGTCAGATCGAATTCTCCATCGTGATCCACACCACAGTGAATGCTGCTCCTTTCGGGTGGATGCCCCGCGGTGCGCCCGCCGGCCGGCCCCGGAGGGGGGCCTTCCGACGGGCGCTCCGTGGGCTCCGGCCGGTCAGCCGAAGTGGTGCAGGTGCTCATGGAGGAAGGCCTCCATGGTACGCGGGAGGCGTCCGGTCAGGCGGGCGAAGGTGTCGTCCGGGGCCTCCGGGCGGACCACCGCGAGCTGCTGGATCTCCACCACGTGGGCCGCCAGCCAGGGCGGCATCCCACCCCGCTCGACCAGGTGGGCGTACAGTCCGGCCGGGGTCAGGTCCACGTACTGCACCGGCCGGTCGAGCAGGCGGCCCAGCAGTGCGGTGAGCTCCGGGTAGCCGTACGCCCGGCCGCCGGTGAGCGGGTACGTCCGGCCGGCCAGCTCCGGGCGGGTGAGCACCTCGGCGGCGGCGTCGCCGATGTCCCGGACGTCGACGTAGTTGCAGCGGGCCTGGCCGAGGGCGCCGTGCACCACCCCGGCCGCGGCGATCCCGGGGGCCAGGAGCAGCAGCTTCTGCATGAACGCGTAGGGCCGCAGCACGGTCGCCGTGGCGCCGGAGGCGCGCAGCCGCTCCTCGACCAGGTGGTGGCCGCGGGAGACCGCGACCGGGGAGTCCGGCTCGGCGGCGGGTGCGGAGACCTTGACGACGTGCTCCACGCCGCTCTCCAGCGCCACCTCGATGGCGGTCAGCTCGTGCTCCAGCTGGAGCGGGCCGTTCGCCATGGTGAGGAACAGCTGGTGGGCGCCGCGGAAGGCCTCGCGCAGCGAGTGCGGATCGGCGGCGTCGGCGTGGGCCGTCTCGGTGAGCGCCAGGGTGCGGTCGTCGAGACCGGCGGCGAGCCGGGCGGGGTCGCGGCTGAGCGCGCGGGTCGGCACGCCGAGGTGGGCGAGGCTGCGCAGGGTGGCGCCGCCGGTGGCGCCGCCGGCGCCCATGATGACGATCATGAGGTCTGTCCTTCGGGCTGGGGGTGGGTGGGGATCCGGTGCTGCGGGGGCCGGGCCGGGCGGCTGCCGCGCCAGCGCCAGGTGATCACGGTGGTCGCGATCGCCGAGGAGAGCGGCAGGTCGACCGGGAGGCGGCCGGGCCACGGGCTGTCGGCCAGCGCCGGCAGCTGGGGCAGCCAGTGCGCGGCGGCCAGGCCGACGGCCAGGGCGAGCGCGGTGGCGGGCAGGGCGAACAGTGCGGCCAGCAGGGCGCGCGGCGGCCGGCGGGTCCAGGAGTTCGCGGGCCGCCTGCGCAGCGCGGCGCCGACCAGGGCCGCCACGAGGGCGGAGGTGCCGCCGATCGTGGTGGCCGCGGCGACCACCAGCTCCGGCTGCCGGGAGACGGCCCCGCCGATGCCAGCCGTCACGGCGGGCATCGCGTACGAGACCAGGACCTCGCGCCACAGGGTGAACGGCGGCGGTGCGCCGGATGCCTTCTTGCTCGCGGGTGCCTTCTTGTTCACCGGTGACTCCTCGGGGTGATGGGCTGCCTGGCCATTGGTAATTAGGTGCCTAACTATTGGGGCGTGAAAAGGGCGGGCCACCTGAGGGGGCCCGCCGGTGCGGCCCGGGCCGGTGCGGCCGGGGCCGGTTCGGTCCGTCGGGTCCGTGTGGCCGGTCCGGTCAGTCCGCGGTCAGCGCGTCGGCACCCGCGACCACCCGGGCCAGCAGGTCGAGGAAGACGGCGCGCTCCTCGACCGAGAGGTCGCCGACCAGGGCCTGCATCCGGGCGAAGTGCTCCGGGGCCAGGTCGCGCAGCTTCTGCGCGCCGCGCGCGGTGAGGACCACCACGTTGCCGCGGCCGTCCTCGGTCGACGGGCGGCGGGCCACCAGGCCCTCCCGTTCCAGGCCGTCGACCAGGCCGGTGACGGTGGCCCGGGAGACGCCGAGGCTCGCCGCGAGCTGGGAGGGCGACTTCTCGCCGCCGTGGTCCTCCAGGTCGGCCAGCAGTCGGTAGCGGCCGGTGGAGAGCCCGAAGCGGGCGAAGTGCACCTCCCCGGCCTGGCCGATCCGGGCGCCCGCCGCCATCAGCCGGGCCGCCACCAGGACGGCCTGCGGGTCGGCCGTCAGGCCGTAGCGGGCGATCTGGCGGCGCGCCTGGTCCAAGGTGGGAGCGCCGGTGCCGGTGCCGGGGTGCTGCGTCATGAAAGTAGTATGGTGCCTAATCAGATCTCCGGTCAAGTCCCGGGGTGATGACGTCCGGCAGCGCGAACGCGAGGTCCGCGTGCGAGGCCCGCCCCTGCCCCGGCACCGCGCCGACCGCGCTCCCGGGCGGGCCCACCGGCACGCCAGGGAGGGCTTCCGGCGGCGCGTCGGATCGGCCACCATGGACGCACGTCGGCGATCCGAGGGGGAGGGCGAGCGGGGGTGGGGACGTCCCGGACGGGCGACCGGAGCGGGCCGGAGGAGGCCGGACCCGTGCCGTGGCTGGTGCTGGCCTGCCTGGTCGGGCTGCTGCTGGCCCACGTCGTGCTGACGAACTTCACCGAGGAGCTGCGGGCCGCGCTGTGGGGCGAGCCCGGGACGGTGGTCCGAGCCGAGTGCCGGACGTACGACGACACCGTGGCCAACGCCGGGACGTCGACGTCCTGTTCGGGCACCTTCACCCCGGAGGGCGGCGGCCCGTCGTTCGACGTCCACGTCGAGGGCGACGTCGGCTCGCAACCGGTCCGTGCGTGGCTGGTGGACGGTGCGTCGGGCGCCGCGTACGTCTCGCCGACGGTGTGGGCGGGGGTGCTCCCGGTGGGGCTCTCCCTCCTCCTGGCCGGACTCCCGGCGGCGGTGGCGGTGGGGTACGCGCGCCGCGTCCGCGCACAACGTTCCGGAGACCGCGCACAACGTTCCGGAGACCGCCGTCGAGGACCGGACCCGGAGCAGGAGTGAGGCGGCGGCGGCCTCCTCCGGACCCCGGTCCGCGGGGCGTCCCCGATTCGGGTGAAGGTTCGTCCACCGAGCGACGCAGTGGCGGGCGGGCGCCGTAGCCTCGAGTGCCGACCCGGCGCGACGAGTTGCGCGATCCGGTTCGGAGCCGCCCGAACTCGCCGCACCGGAAGGGTCGTCGACAGAATGACACGCTCCTCGGACAGCAACGACGCACCGGCCGGCGGGCCCTCCCGCCGCGGGCTGCTCAAGATCGGCATCGGCGTCGCGGTGGGGGCCGGGGCCCTCGGCTCCGGCGCCCCCGCGGCGCTCGCCGGCGGCCCGAACGACCCGACGGGCCCGACCATCGCCGTCAAGGTGAAGAACCTCAGCGGCCCCGTCGAGACCGGTCCGTTCGCCGCGCCGTGGACCGACCTCGGGATCCCCGTGCGCTGCCCGGACGGCACCATGCTCTTCGTCTGCGGCGACACCTTCGACGGCGACCGGGTCGGCTCGGCCGACTGGCGGGCCCCGGTCGGCCTGCGCTCCAGCAGCGCGGACCCGAACAACCTGCGCATCGACGGCAGCGTCGGCGGCGGCCACGCGAACAGCCTCGTCGACGAGCCGCACAACCCCGTCGGCGACGGGTTCACCACGGCGATCCCGTCCGACGTCTTCGTCGTCGACGGCGTGCTGTACATGCACCTCATGCGCGGCGTCATCTACGACACCCACCACACCGACTTCTGGCGCTCCACCGACAACGGCGAGACCTGGGAGTACCTCTGCCAGTGGCCGGGAGACCTGCACGGAGGTCAGTTCCAGCAGAAGACGTACGCCGTGGCCGACGACGGCTACTGCTACGTCCTGTCCACGGTCTTCAACCGCGAGGTGGAGTCGGGGATGCTGCTGCACCGGGTGCGGCAGGACGGCCTCGGCGATCCGGGCGCCTACGAGCCGTGGGGCTACGTCGACGGCGGGTGGAGGTGGGGCGCGCCCGCCCCGACGACCGTCCTCGGCACCCGCAGGTGGGGCGAGACGTGCTTCCGCGCGATGGACGGCAAGTACGTCCTGACCTGGCTGAACACGGCCCCGCTGTCGATCAGGGCGATGGTCTTCCCCCTGCCGACCTCGGACCTGACCAGGACGCTGGAGCAGACCATGATCCTCCCCGGCACCCCGGGGCAGGAGGTCGGCAACCTCGTCGCCAGCCCGTACGGCGGCTTCGTCGTCCCCGGCTCGACGTTCGGGGACTTCCACATCGTCGTCAGCCAGTGGTACGACCCGACGAACTACCGGATCATGCAGTACCGGGTCGGCATGCTCTCCTGAGCCCGTCGCGGGTCCGCCGCGGTCCGCCGGAGTTCACCGCGGTCCGCGGGAGTTCACCGCACGGCCCGCGCGGCGTGCGGGGGAGCGGGATCGAGTCGTACGGGAACGGATCGGCGCCGCGTCGCGTCTCGACAGGGGACGAACGGGCGTGGACCGGGCCCGGCCGACGGGCGTGAACGGCCCTGCGGGCACCCGGACGCCGCGCCCGGTGGCGACGAGGACAGCGGGAGACAGGGATGAATTCGAGTGCGAGCCGGCGCGGCGTTCTCACCGGGGCGGCCGCGGCGGCCCTCGCCGTCGCCCTCCCCACCGGCGGCCGGGCGTTCGCCCGGGGCGTGGACGGGAACGGGAGCGCGGACGGGGACGCGGTCGGGCGGCGGCTGCGCGCCCTCGAACAGGCGCACTCCGCGCGGCTGGGGGTCTTCGCGCACGACACCGGCACCGGCCGGACGGTGTCGTACCGGGCCGACGAGCTGTTCCCGATGTGCTCGACCTTCAAGACCGTCGCGGTGGCCGCGGTGCTGCGGGACCTCGACCGCGACGGCGAGTTCCTCGCCGAGACGATCACCTACACCGCGCAGGACGTCACGGACTCCGGCTACGGCCCGGTGACCGGCCTGCCCGAGAACCTCGCCGGCGGCATGACCGTGGCCGCGCTGTGCGCCGCGGCCATCGACCACAGCGACAACGCGGCGGCCAACCTCCTGCTCCGGGAGCTCGGCGGACCGGACGCGGTGACCCGCTTCTGCCGCTCGATCGGGGACGGCGTGACCCGGCTCGACCGGTGGGAGCCCGCGCTGAACTCGGCGGAGCCGGGGCGGGTGACGGACACCTCGAGCCCGCGCGCCCTCGGCCGGACCTACGCGCGGCTCGCCCTCGGGGACGCCCTCGACGGGCCGGACCGGCAGCGCCTGACCGGGTGGCTGCGGGGCAACACCACCAGCGGCAAGCGCTTCGGGGCCGGGCTGCCCGCGGGTTGGGTCCTCGCGGACAAGACGGGCACCGGCAGCTACGGCACCACCAACGACGTGGGCCTCACCTGGCCGCCCGGCCGCGCTCCGATCGTCCTGGCGGTCCTCTCCACCAAGCGCGACGCCACCGCGGGGGCGGACGAACCGCTGGTCGCCGCCACCGCCGAGCTGCTGGCGGCGACGCTCGCCTGATCCTGATCCTGATCCTGATCCTGATCCTGACCTGACGGGACGGCGGCCGCCCGGGAGGCGCCGCCCCACGGACGGCCGGACGCCGGGGCGCGTCCGGCCGTCCGGCGCGTCGGGGAGGAGGGCCGAGCTCCGCCGAGCGGCCCGCCCGCGCCGATCGCCGACGGTCGGTCGGCTGAGTCATCATCAGGTCAATCAACCGTCAAGTTGCGCCATTCACAGAATAATCGGGCGCCGTAAGGGGTGGTGCGCAAAAGATTTACGGTGCTTCCAGGTCTTCACACGGACTTCTCAGACTGACAGGCTGGGGCCGCCCTTTTCAGTACGGAGGAGGTTCCTTGTCCCGTATATCCACGCTGGCCGGAGCAGTCACCTGCGCCCTCGCCCTCGTCACCGGAACCGCCGTCGCGGCGTCGGCGGCACCGATCGACCAGATACCCGGTGCGGCGGCCGAGGCGAAGGTCGACCCTGTCAACTGGACCCCGTGCAACCCGGATCCGACCAAGCCGGACCCGGGCATCTACGACTGTGCCGTCTACCCCGTGCCGCTGGACTACGACAACCCGTCCGGTGAGAAGGTCGGCATCGCGATGATGCGGCGGCGCGCGAGCGACCCGTCGAAGCGGATCGGCTCGCTGTTCCTCAACCCCGGCGGCCCCGGCGGCAGCGGTTACCTGTGGGCGACCACGACGCGCTTCGGCACCGAGGTGCAGTCCCGGTTCGACCTGGTCGGCTTCGACCCGCGCGGTGTGGCCCGGAGCAACCCGCTCAAGTGCTTCAAGACCCAGGAGGACGCCGACGCGGTCAACAACCGCATGGTCGGCGTGCCGGTCACCAAGGCCGAGATCGCCGAGACGCTGGACGCCGACCAGGACTACACCGACGCGTGCAGCAAGAACGCCGGCCCGCTGATCGAGCACATGTCGACCATCAACGTGGTGCGCGACCTGGACCGGATGCGCCGCGCCGTCGGTGACTCCAAGCTCACCTTCGCCGGCTTCTCCTACGGCACCCTGATCGGCTCGACCTACGCCAACATGTACCCGAACAAGGTGCGCGCGATCATCGTCGACGGCAACGTCGACCCCGACCTGCGCCTGCACGACGGCCTCGAGTACGACCGGCAGCGGGCGGGCGGCTTCGAGCTGGCCCTGGACGAGTTCCTGAAGCGCTGCCAGGCGGCCGGTGCCCCGCGCTGCGCCTTCGGCGAGGGCGACACCCGGGCCAAGTTCGACCAGCTGCGCGACCACCTGCGGACCAGCCCGGTCAACCTGCCCAACGGCAGCCAGGTGACGCTGAGCACCTTCACCAGCGAGGTGGCCAGCGCGCTGTACTCGCAGGCCAAGCTGGCGCCGCTGGCGAAGTCGCTGCAGGCGACCTACCAGCTGACCCAGAAGCCGGCCGCGGCCGCCCTGGTGGCGCCGAAGGCGAACGTCGCGGACGACGACGCCAACCTGCTCGCGGTCAACGCGCCGCGGGCGCTGCGGGAGGCTCCGGCGGACTCCGAGTACACCGCCGACGACTCCTACATGGGCGTCAACTGCCAGGACAAGCCGTACCCGTCGAACGACCGGACCTTCGCCAACGTGGCCAAGGCCTGGGAGAAGGCCTCGCCGACCTTCGGCCGCTACCAGGCCTTCGACGCGCCGGCCTGCGCGAGCTGGCCGGCCCCGGCCCGGGACGCCGAGCGCTTCACCGGCCCGTGGAACAAGAAGACCTCGAACACCGTGATGGTGATCGGGAACCTCTACGACCCGGCCACCCAGTACAAGTTCGCCCAGCGGATGCAGCAGGAGCTGGGCAACGCCGTGCTGGTGAGCGTGGACTCGATCGAGCACTGCGCCGTCGGCCGCAGCAAGGCCCTCAACGCGCTCGTCACCCGCTACCTGGTGGACGGCACCGCGCCGCAGCCGGGCCAGCTGCTGAAGCCGGACGCGGAGATCTTCCCGGCGGTCTGAGCGGTGGACACCCCTGCACGGTAGACGCGTGCGGGCGGACGCGGTGGTCGGCGGTCCCGCCGGCCACCGCGTCCGTGTCTTCCGCACGGCACCGCGGAAGGCCGCCGCGCGAAATACGGCGGACCGGGAAACGGCGCCCGGGGTATCGTGCCGCGCATTCGGCGGTGGATCGTCGTCGAACCTCGCGGGGGAGCGATTTCGGATCGTCGCCGAGAACGCGGCCCGCGTCACCGACAAGGGGCCGTCGAGCCGCCGATGCCCCGAATTCCCGCCCGCCCGGGTCGGCCCTGCCGTACGGGTGCGAACAGGGGGGCGTCCGGCGCGGCCCCGGGGCCGCCGGTGCCCCCGCCCGCCCGCCACCGGATGCGCGTGCCGGTGGCGGGGCGCAGGGTCGAGGTAGGCGCGGGCGAAGCGGCCCCGCCGAGGGGCGTGCGTGGACGACGGCCCGGCCGGGCGGAGTGAGGCGGGAGCATGGGCGGAGTGATCGTGCTGGTCGAGCTGGAGCCGTCCACCGAGGTGCTGGACGCGGGCGAGGTGGAGGTGGGTGCCCGGGTGCGCTGGGTGCACGCGGCGCCACCCGATCCGGAGGTGCCCGAGGACCCGGGGCCGCGCACCTTCTGCGGGGTGGACACGGCGGGCCTGGAACGGGAGCCGTACCGGCCGGCCGGGCCCGGCGAGCCGTGGTACCCGCCGTCCCAGCGCACCCGGCGCTGCCGGGACTGCGAGGCCGCGCTCAGGGCGGCCTGACCGCGGCCCCCGCCCGGGACGGCGTGCCTGCCGGGCCCGCCGCCCCGCCCCGTCCGGCCCCGCCCCGCCCGTGGGCCCCCGCTACGCGGCCTGCTCGGCCGCCTCCTCGACGATCCGGCCGTCCCGGAGCTCGATCACCCGGTCGGCGAGTTCCATCAGCGTCGGGTCGTGGGTGGCGACCAGCACGGTGACGCCCTCGCTGCGCACCACGGCGCGCAGCAGCTGCATGATCGAGCGGCCGGTCTCCGAGTCGAGCTGGCCGGTGGGCTCGTCGGCGATGATCAGTCCGGGCTCGTTGGCGAGCGCGCGGGCGATGGCGACGCGCTGCTGCTGGCCGCCGGAGAGCTCGCCGGGCCGCTGGTCGGCGTGGTCGGCGAGGCCGACGAGGGCCAGCAGGGTGTGGGCGCGCCGCTCGCGCTCGGCGGCGGGGACCTTGCGCAGCCGCATCGGCACGCCGACGTTCTCGGCGGCGGTGAGCATCGGGATGAGGCCGAAGGACTGGAAGACGAAGCCGATCCGTTCCCGGCGCAGGGCGAGCCGGCCGTCCTCGTCGAGGTCGGCGAGGTCGGTGCCGTCCAGGGCGATGGTGCCGCCGGTCGGTGCGTCCAGGCCGCCGACCAGGTTGAGCAGCGTGGTCTTGCCGGAGCCCGACCGGCCCTTGAGCGCGGCGAGTTCGCCGCGGCCGACGGCGAAGGTGACGCCGCGCAGGGCGTGCACCGTCCGCTCGCCGGTGCCGAAGCTCCGCCGGAGGCCGGTGACCTCCACCATGGGCGTGGTGGTGGCGGCCTGGTGCTGCGTCATACGGCGTCCCCCCGTGTGCTTCTCTGTCCAGTGTCAACGGATGTCGCGGCGACCGGGGTTCACCCCTCGGGAAGTCGATTCCGGGAGTTCGGATTCGCTCCGCCAAGGGGGCTTCGCGGGGCCGCAGTTGTGATGTGTTCATGGTGTACCGAGAGCCGCCGCGGATGCGGATGCCCGTCGGTGCAAGGAATTTGCTCATCACTTACTTGATTCGCGCAAGTCCCTTCCGTTCCTGGATCGAATCTGACAGAGTCGTCCGCTATCCGGTGATCAAATGCCGGTGATCACTTCATCGATGTGCCCATTCTGTGTTCATCTGTGACCAGTCCGTGTTCGGATCGGGTCGGTGGACGGGGCCGGGGTGCTACCGGGGGCGTAGAACCGGGGGAGGAACGAGATGCTCGGCTTCGTCGTGCGCCGACTGCGCGGGCGACTGCCGCTGGCCGGCGCCGTGCTGCTGACCGTGCTGATCACCACGGCGGTGCTCACCGCGCTGGTCGCGTTCGACCGCGGCGTCGGCGAGGCCGGCCTGCGGCAGGCGCTCCAGGGCCCCGGCCACGCGCGCACCACCGTCGTGGTGACCGCCGAACACGGCCTGGACCGGCGTGCGCAGGACGAGGCGGAGCTCGTCGCCTACCGCGGCCGGCTCTTCGGCGACCTGCCGGTGCACACCGACGGCATGCTGCGCAGCCGTTCCTACGGACTGCCCGGCAGCGCCACCGGAGCCGACGGCGCCGCCGCGGGCGGGCAGGGCCACCCGGCGCAGCCCGACCTGACCCTGCTGGCCACCGTCGACCGCGGCCGCACCCGGCTGGTCGGCGGCGACTGGCCCGCCGCCGCCTCCGGCCCCGTCCGCTCCGCCGCCCCGCAGGTCGCCGTCCCCCAGACCACGCTGGCCCGGCTCGGCCTCACCGCCCAGTCGCTGCCCGCCGAGGTCCGGCTGGCCGACCGGCTCGACGGCACACCGCTGACCGTCCGCGTCACCGGCGTCTACCGGATCACGGACCCGGGCGACCCGTACTGGCGCACCGACCCGGTCGGCGGCCACGAGGTCGAGGTCGGCGGCTTCACCACCTACGGCCCGATGATGGTCGACGAGAGCGCCTTCACCACCGGCGGACTCGTGCAGAACAGCCGCGGCTGGCTGCTCGACGCCGACTTCACGGGCGTCTCGCAGTCCGCGGCCGAGGCGACCGGCGCGCGCGCCCGGGCCCTCGCCGACGACCTGCGGACCCGCGCGGCGCTCCAGGCCAGGACCGAACTGCCGGACGTCATGCGCGAGTTGTCCGACAGCCTGGTGGTCGCCCGGTCCACCCTGCTGATCGGCGCACTGCAGCTGTCCGTGCTCGCCGCCGCCGCCCTGCTGCTGGTGGTCCACCTGATCGCGACCCGGCAGGAGGGCGAGAACGCCCTGCTCGCCGCGCGCGGCGCCTCCGGCGCCCGGCTGGGCGCCTTCACCGCCGTGGAGTCGCTGCTCCTCGCCCTGCCCGCCGCGCTGGCCGCACCGGTGCTGACCCCGCTCCTGGTCCGCGCCTTCACCGGGGTCGGCCACAACCGCACGGTGACCATGGACACCGGCGTCCACTGGCAGCTCTGGCCGGTCGCCGGAGCCTGCGCCCTCGCCTGCATCCTGCTCGCCACCGTGCCCGGCCTGGTGCGCGGCGCCGGCGCCGCGCTGCGCCGCCGGGCCGGCGGCCGGCAGGCGCTCGTCTCCGGCGTCGCCCGCAACGGCGGCGACCTCGCCGTCCTCGCCCTGGCCGTCCTCGCGTACCAGCAACTCACCCAGTACGGCGGCGGGTTGTCCGCCGACTCCTCCGGCCGGCTCGGCGTCGACCTGCTGCTGGTGGCCACCCCGACCCTGGCACTGTGCGCCGGCACCCTGGTCGTGCTGCGCCTGCTGCCCTACGTCGCCCGGCTCGGAGCCCGGGTGGCCGCCCGCGGCCGCGGCCTCGGCCCCGCCCTGGTCGGCTGGGGCCTGGCCCGTCGGCCCGCCCGCGCCACCGGACCGGTGCTGCTGCTGGTGATGGCCGTGGCCACCGGTGTCCTGGCGCTCGGCCAGCACGCCACCTGGACCGCCTCCCAGCGCGACCAGGCCGCCTTCGGCACGCTCGGCGGCCTGCGGATCTCCGCGTCGCACAACTCCCTGATGGGCCAGGGCGGCCGCTACGGCGCGCTGCCCGGCGGCGACCGGCTCGTCCCCGTGGTGCGCGAGGAGCAGTCCCTGCCCAACGGCGCCGGAGAGCTGCTCGCCGTGGACGCCGCAGCCTTCGCCGCCCGCGTCCCGGTCCGCCCCGACCTGCTCGCCGGTCACACCCGCGAGGAGCTCTTCCCGCCGCTCGCCCAGCCCGCCCCCACCGGGACGCAGGCCGGGCTGCCGCTGCCCGGCACGCCGCTGCGGATCGACGCGGACGTCTCCGTGCGCCAGCAGGACCACGTCGGCCTGATGGCCGTGGTCCGCCCCGAGGTCCGGCTGCTGCTGCGGGACCGCTTCGGCTTCGTCCACAAGGCCCCGCTGGGCACCGTGCTGCCCGACGGCGAGAGCAGGGCCTCGGCCTCGCTCGCCACCCTGGTCGACGCCCCGATCGGCTCGCCGGCCGCCCCGCTGACCCTGGTGGGCGCCCTGGTCTCCTTCAGCGACTCGGCCGACGGCGAGCTGACCATCCGCCACCTCGCCGTCTCGGACACCGCCGACGGCCCCGCGACGGCCGTGCCGGTGCCGACCGGGTTCGGCTGGACGGCCGTGGCGCCCGACGTGCACGCCAACCCGGAGGTCAAGGCCGGCCCGGCGGCCAAGGTCGGCGCCGAACCGGCCGGCGCCGAGCGGCTGTTCACCGTCCGCTACCGCTTCGCCGACGGCCGCGGCGAGGCCCTGCGCGCCACCCTCGCCCCGGCCGGGACGACCGCGCCGTCGAAGGTCGACGGCGTCGCCACCCACGGCTACCTGACCGCCGCGGGCGCCTCCGTCGGCGACACCGTCCAGGTGCCGTTCGCCGGCATCATCATCCCGGTCAGGATCACCGCGGCGGTCGACGCCCTCCCGGTCTCGGGCCGCAGCGCCGTGGCGGTCGACCTCGCCACCGTCTCCCGACTGATCGCCGCCCAGGGCCGGGAGATGCCCGGCCGCGCCGAATGGTGGCTGCCCGCCGACGGACCGGGTGACCGGACCCCCGCCGAGGCCGCCGCCGTCCTGCGCGCCGCCCCCGGCGCGCAGGACGTCCGGCTCAACGACGAGGCCGTCGGGGACCTCCTCGGCGACCCGGTCGGAGCCGCCCCGCAGAGCGCACTGACCGTCATCGCGGTGGTCACCGCCGTCCTCGCCGCGATCGGCTTCGGCGCCGCCGTGGCCGGCTCCGCCCGCGAACGCTCCCGGGACTCCGCGCTGCTGCTCGCGCTGGGCACGTCGCGCCGGCAGATCGCCCGGACCGTCGCCGCCGAACAGGCCGTCCTGGTCGGTCTCGGCGGGGTCGTCGGCCTGGGACTGGGCGCGCTCCTCGTCCACCTGATCGTGCCGCTCGTGGTGCTCACCCCCGCCGCCCGGCGCCCGATGCCCGAGGTGCTGATCGACCTGCCGTACGGGCAGGCGCTCCTGCTCGCGGCCGCGATCGCCGTCGTCCCCCTGCTGTCGGCCTTCCTGATGGGACGCCGCCGTCGAGACGTGGCCGCCCGACTGCGCCACGTGGAGGAGATGTGACCAGCAAGGCCGGCACCAGCGTGCCCGAACCGTCGACCGACCACCGCCCGGCGCCCTGGGTCCGCACCCGGCTGCGCTCGGCCCCGGTGGCCGCCCTGCTCATGGCGGCGCTCACCCTCGTCACGGTCTTCCTCGCGGCCGCCTTCCCGCGCGCCGCCGACCGGGGCGCCGACGACGCGCTGCGCCGGTTCGTCCACGACCGCGGCGTCAACGTCACCAGCCTGCACGCCACCACCAAGGCGAGCCCGGAGGCGCGGGCCGCCGACCTGGACGCCGTGCGCGACCGGATGGTCGAGCGGATCGGCCAGGAGCTCACGCTCACCCGGGACGGCGAGCAGGTCGGCACCCGCGCCAAGGCCGGCCACCCGATGCTCAACGACGGGTACGACCGGCCCAACCTGCTCCCGCCGGGGCTCAACCTGGTCTACCTGCAGGGCCTCGCCGAACACGCCACCCTCGTCGACGGCGGCTGGCCCGGCGCGCCCGGCGACGGCCCCCTCCCGATCGTGGTCAGCCAGCAGGCCGCGGAGACCATCCACATCAAGGTCGGCGACCTCGTCGACAACGGCGAGAGCCTGCGCGGCCAGGCCCGCACCAAGGTCGTCGGGATCTACCGGCCCGACGACACCGCGGACCGGTTCTGGGACGCGATCGACTGCCCGGAACGGGCCTGCCTGGTCGTCAACTCCGAAGGCGCCGCCTCCTGGCGGACCACCGGATTCACCGGCGGCGACGGCCGCTCCGCCCTGCTCGCCTGGGGCAACGGAGGAGAGGATTTCTGGCGCCTGCCGCTCGACCCGCACGCCCTGCGCGCCGACCGGCTCACCGCGACCCGCAAGTCCCTCGGCTCCTTCATGACCGGCCCCGGCGCCAGCTCCATCGTCGCCGCCACCGGCCGCCCCGACCTGCACGTCGTCTCCTTCATGCCCGAGGTCTTCACCTGGGCCATCGCGCGCTACGAGGCCGCCGCCCCGCTCGCCGCGATCGGCCCGGTCGGCGTCGCGGGCGTCGCCGCCGTCGTCCTGTGCCTCGCCGCCGCGCTCACCGGCGACCGACGCACCGCCGAGGTCAGGCTGCTGCGCGCCCGCGGCGGCTCGCGCACCGGCATCCTGCTGCGCCTGCTCGGCGAGGGCGCCGTCGCCGTGCTGCCCGCCGCCGTCCTCGCCACCACGCTCGCCCTGGTGCTGCTGCCCACCCCGCGCTGGGGAGCCGCCGTGCTCGCCGCCCTGGCCACCGCCCTGCTCGCGGTGCTGGCCTTCCCGGTGCGCGCCGCCGTGCTGCTCTCCGGCCCCCGGGGCGCGGGCGGTCGGCGCCGGGTCGTCGGCGAACTCGCCGTGCTGGCCGTCACCGTCGCCGCCGTCGCCGAGGTCCGCCACCGCGGCGTGGCCCCGGCCGGCACCGGACTGGACCCGCTGCTGATCACCGCACCGCTGCTGCTCGCACTCACCGGCGGGCTGCTGCTGGCCCGGATCCAGCCGCTCGTGATCGGCCGGCTCGCCGCCCTCGCCGGGCGCGGTCGCGGCCTGGTCGGCTTCCTCGGCCTGGCCCGCGCCGCCCGCGACACCGCGGGGCGCCGCCGGCCCTCCGCGCTGCCCCTGCTCGCCCTGCTGCTCGCCGTCACCACGGCAGGCTTCGGCGCCACCGTGCTCGACGGCGTGGACAACCTGCGGCTGCGCGCCGCGCGGGTCTCCGTCGGCGGCGACGCCGCGGTCGGCGTCCCGATCTCGACGACCCTGCCGGAGGCCTTCACCACGGCGGCCGCCGCGCTGCCCGGGGTGCGCGCCGCCACCGGGATCTGGATCGAGAACCAGACGTTCATCCTCGGGACCGACCGCGGCGCCACCCAGGCCACCACCGTCGTGGTCGAACCCGCGGCGTACGCGGAGATCGCCAGGACCGTCGGGCTCGGCCGGTTCGACCCCGCGGTGCTGGCCGGCGCCCCCGGCGGCGCGGACACCCCGGTGCCCGCGTTGTTCAGCGGGGGCCTCGCCAAGCAGCTCTCCGGCGGCCCGTACCGGCTGCGCACGCCCAACGGCGGGGAGCTGCTCACCACCGTCGCCGCAACCGTCACGGACACCCCCGCCATCCCGGACGCGGTCAACGCCTTCGTGGTGCTGCCGGCCGGCCCCGCCACCGCCCGGCTGCCCGAACTCAAGCGGATGAACAACTGGCTCGCCGTCGGTGACGTCGATCCCGCCCGGCTCCGCACGCTGTTCGCCGAGCACGGCATGGGCGAGGCGGTCGGCATGGCGAAGCGCCTGCGCGACGAGGCCACGGCGGCCAGTCACGACCCGGGCGGGGTACCCGTCGGGTACAAGGTGCGCACCAGCCGCGAGGCGGCCGCCGAGCTGGCCGCCGACCCGCTGCAGCGCTCCGCGGGGCGGCTGTTCTGGGCCGCGATCGCCGCCGGTGCGGGATTCGCCCTGCTCGCCGTCATGCTGACGCTGCTCCGGGCCGCGCCCGACCGCGCGGCGCTGCTCGCCCGGCTGCGCACCATGGGGCTGCGGCCCCGCCAGGGACTGGCCCTGATCATCGCCGAGACGATCCCGCAGACCCTCGCGGCGGCGGTCGGCGGCGGGCTGGTCGCGGCCGCCGCGGCCGGACTGCTCGGACCGGCCGTCGACCTGTCGGCGCTGGTCGGCGCCAAGGTCGACGAGGGCCTCGGTGCGGCGCTGCTGCCGGTGCTGCTGCCCACGGCCGGGCTGACGCTGCTGGTGGTCGTCGGGGTGGTGCTGGAGACGGTCGTCACCGGCCGGCGCCAGATCGCCACCGAACTGCGGGTGGGGGACCAGTGAGACGGGTGACGGCGCCGGGCGCCGGGACGGCCAGGGCGGCCGGGCCCACCAGGGCGGCCGGGACGATCAGGACCATCAGGACCATCAGGACCGCCGGGCCGGCCAGGACGGTTGGGACAGTCAGGACAGGAGACGAGCGGTGAAGAGCACCCCCCAGGAGCGGCCGACCGCCGACGCCCCCAGCCTGCAGGAGCTCCAGGAGCGGGCGCTGGCCGCCGCGGCGCCCAGGGCCCGCGGCGAGGACGCGGCGATCGTCTGCGACCGACTGGTCCGGATCTTCAGCGCCGAGGGGATCGAGGTCCAGGCGCTGCAGGGCCTCGAACTGACCATCCGGCAGGGCGATCTGGTCGCGTTGGTCGGCGCCTCCGGAAGCGGCAAGTCCACCCTGCTGACCATCCTCGCCGGACTCGACGTGCCGACCGCCGGCACCGCCACCGTCGCCGGCTGCGACCTGCTGGAGATGTCCGCCCGCGAACGGCTGCGCTACCGCCGCGAGGTGGTCGGCTTCATCTGGCAGCAGACCGCCCGCAACCTGCTGCCCTTCCTCACCGCCGCCGAGAACGTCGCCCTGCCGATGCAGCTGCGCGGCCGCCGGAGCGGGGCAGGCGGCACGCGGCGCCAGGCGGCCCGGGTGGCGGAGCTGCTGGAGGCGCTGGAGATCGGCGACCTGGCCCACCGCCGGCCCGACCAGCTGTCCGGCGGCCAGCAGCAGCGGGTCGCCATCGCCGTGGCGATGGCCAACAACCCGCCCGTGCTGCTCGCCGACGAGCCCACCGGCGAGCTGGACTCGGAGACCGCGGGGGTGATCTTCGAGTCCTTCCGCACCGTCAACCGGGAACTCGGCGCCACCGTCGTGATCGTCACGCACGACCCGATGGTCGCGGGCGAGGTCCGCCGCACCGTCGCCATCCGGGACGGCCGGACCAGCAGCGAGGTGCTGCGCCGCACCGTGACCGACGAGCACGGCGAGGAGTCCGTCAACGAGCGCGAGTACGTGATGCTGGACCGCACCGGGCGGGTGCAGCTGCCGGTCAAGTTCCTGGAGGCGCTCGGGATGGAGCACCGGGTCGCGGTCGACCTCGCGGCGGACCACATCGAGGTGCGCCCCGACGACATCGCCGGGCACTGACGGCGGGCACTGACGGGCGGGAGCCGTGGGCGGGCGGGAGCGGGGTGGTGGGGGCGACGGGCGGGCGGAGGCCGGCGGGCCCGGACTACCCGTCGCCGCCCATCCGCTGGAAGAGTCCGCTGTCCTCCGCATCCGTCCGGAGGTCGGGTGCCTCCCGGGCGGCGCGCTCACCCCGGGCGGCGGCCGTGCAGAGGGCGAAGACGAGAATTGCACTGGCCGCGACGGCGAGGATTCCGAGGGCGGTCAGGACGCGTAGCCAGGTCAAAGTAGTGCCTCCCTGGGGACGGTGCGGACGAACGCCGCCGGGAGAGATATCGGCAGTTCGGCCCGCACGGTCGAGTGTCCACAGGCGGTTCTTCCCGTCGTCTGCCGCGCGAGAGGTCGCCCGCGCGGGCGCTCGAGGCATCGACGGAGCGCGTCACACGCCTCTGCGCGCCCCCACGGGGGCTCCGGGCAGCCCCGCCGGGCCGCCCACCAGCTCCCTGAGCGCGACGAGGTCCGGCTTCCCCGCGCCGGTCAGGGGGATGCCCGGCAGGACCAGCACGGAGTCCGGGGCGCACCGGGCCCCGGCACGCTCCCGCGCCCAGCGGAGCAACCCCTCCGCCGACACCCGCGAACCCGGCGCGGCGACCACCGCGGCGTGCACCCGCTCCAGGCCGTCCGGGCCGGTCGTCGCGACCATCACCGCCTCGCGCACCCCCGGGTGCGCGCGCAGCGGCTCCTCGACGTCCCTCGGGAACACGTTGTGCCCGGCCACGATCGCCATCGGGTCGCGCCGCCCCGCCACCGTCAGGTAGCCGGAGGCGTCCAGGGCGCCCAGGTCGCCGGTGTGCAGCCAGCCGTCCCGCAGCACCCGCGCCGTCAGCTCCGGGTCGCGCCAGTAGCCCGCCATCGCCGTCGGGGTGCGCACGCAGATCTCCCCGGTCCGGCCCGGCGGCAGCACCGCGCCGTCCTCGTCCAGGATCCGCACCGAGGTGTCCGGGAACGGGCGCCCGGCGGTGGTCAGCAGCCGCGGGTCCAGGTGCTCGTCCGGGCCCAGCCTGGTCACCGGGCCGCACTCCGTCAGGCCGTACGTCTGGTGCAGCACCCGCCCCAGCCGGCGGGTCGCCTCCGCCAGCCGGCGCGGCGACGGCGGGCAGCCGGTATACGTGACGCGGCGCAGGCTGCCGGTGTCCGTCACCGGGAGCAGCGGGTGGTCCAGCACCTGGTACAGCAGGTGCGGCGGCAGGTACACCCGGGACACCCGGAACCGCTCGACGGCCGCCAGCACCGCCTCCGCCGCGAAGTCCTCCTGCAGCACCACCGTGCCGCCCGCCGCCAGCGCCAGATCGGCCGTCGTCCCGCCGCCGTGGCACAGTGCCGTGCAGAGCAGGAACGACGAGCCGCCCGGCAGCCGTGGCCGCGGCGGCCGGGCGAAGCGGCGCAGCACGCCCTTCGGCCGCCCGGTCGTCCCGCCGGTGAACCGCACCGCCATCACGTCCCGCGCCCGGTACCGGGGTGCCACCGGCTCGGGCGGATGTTCCGCGGCCAGCGCCGACAGGTCCGTCCCGAGCGCCGAGGGGCCCAGTGCGAACAGCCCGGCCGACGGCAGCGCCCGCCCGATCGCCGCGGCCGCCGCCGAACAGCCCACCGGATCGAACACCAGCGCCGAGGTGCCGGCGAAGCCGGCCAGTTCCACCAGCTCCGCGAGCGGCGCGTCCGGATGGAGCACCGCCACCCGGCACCCCAGCAGGTTGGCCGCCGGCCGCACCAGGAGTGCCTCCGGCCGGTTCCCGGACAGCACCGTCACACCGTCACCGCGCCCGAGCCCCGCCGCCTCCAGCGCCCGCGCCGTCCGGTACACCGCGCCCAGGCACTCCCGCGCCGTCAGCGCCGCCTCGCCGAACCGGATCGCCACCCGCCCGGGATCCTGCTCCAGCCCAGCCAACACCAGTGCGGTGTACGTCGGTTCCGCCTCCGCCACGCTCCAGCCTCCTGTCCGGTGGTCCGTCAGCCTAGGGCGTGGCGGCGGGTCCGGCGGCGTGATGCGGCGGATGCCGCCACCGCCGGGCCCGGGGGCGGGGCACCCGGCGGGAGCGGCGGGCGGCCGGATGTTGTTAGGGTTCGCGGTCGGACACGGACGGGGGACGGGTGAGCACCAGCATGGACACGGCCGAGGCGCCGGGCGGGTACGGCGCCGAGCGGTGGCCGCGCGGCGTCGTCGACCTGCGGGGCGAGGCCGGGGAGGCCTTCACCGTGCGCTACCCGGGCGGCGCGGTGGTCGTGGTGTCGGGCCTGCCCGGCGCGGGGAAGAGCACGCTGCTGCGGCGGTGGTCCGGCGCGGGCGCGGTGCCCACCGTCGATCCGCGCACCGTGCACGAGGCCTGCGACGCCGTCATGCCCGCGAGCCTGCCGTACGCGGTCTACCGGCCGTGGGCCCGGCTGGAGCACTTCCGGCTGCTGCGCTCCTCCGTCCGGCGCGGCGGCCCGCTCCTGGTGCACGACTGCGGCAGCCGGGCCTGGATGCGCCGCTGGCTGGCCCGGGAGGCCGCCCGGCGGGGCCGCCTCCTCCACCTGGTGCTGCTCGACGTCGGCGCGGCCACCGCCCTCGACGGCCAGCGGGCCCGCGGCCGGCACGCCTCCGCCCGGGCCTTCGCCCGTCACCGCCGGGGCCTGGACCGCCTACTCGCGGCCTTCACCCGGCACGTCCGGACCGGCACGCCGACGCCCACCCCGGAGGCCGCGTCTGTCCTCCTGCTGGACGCGGTCTCCCGCTCCCGCGCTGCCGAGGTGCGGTTCGGGGAACCCCCCGGGCCGGCACCGACCCCGACGGGTGGGATCGGCGGATGAACACGCACGCCCACCCCTTCGTCGGCGACTTCCGCGAGCTGGAGCGCGGACGGCCGGACGGCCCCTCGCTGCGGGACGCCGTCAGGGCCGAGGCGCCGGAGTACGAACGCGAGCTGCTCGCGTACCTGGAGGGCGGCTCGGTGCTGTTCGCCACGCCCAGCGCCGTCCCCGACGTGCTCGGCGCCCCCGGCGCCGTCATCGGCGGGCTGCACCTGTGCACCGACGGGACCTGGCTCTGGTACTCCGACCTGGCCCACTACGTGCGGCATGACCACGCGGCCCTCGACCCGGCCTTCCTCGCCCACGCCCGCGGGAACGGCTGGACCGCCCCCGCCCTCGACGACGACGCCCTGGACGCGATGCTGACGGCCCTGTTGGGGGACGAGACGGGCTGACGCGACCGGGGCCGTGCCGTTCGGGGCCGGCGCCTACGGGCCCTCCGGGGCCGGCCCCGGGGAGAGCGGCGGCCGCCCGGCGAGGAGGCCTTCCAGGAACTCGCCGTGTCGGGGGAGCGGGGTGTTCCGGGCCGCCGCGGTCCGCGCCTCCAGGGTCCTGGCCTCCCGGGGCCCGGTCTCCCCGGTCCGCGCCTCCCGGGGCCCGGTCTCCCCGGCCCGCGCCTCCGGGGCCCGCGTCACGAGGGTCCGGGCCTCCGGGGCCCGCGTCACGAGGGTCCGGGCCTCCCGGGCCCCGGTATCCCGGGTCCGGGCCTCCAGGGCCGGGACGGGCGCCCGCAGCACCCCGGTCCGCTCGGCCCGGTCGGAGACCATGATGCCGAGGACGTCCGCGAGGCTGGTCATCGAGTGGCCCGGTTCGACCCGGCCGGTGAGGACGGCCTCCGGTTCCCCGGCCAGGCCGTCCACGGCCGGCGGGTCCTGCTCGGCACGCGGGCCGGCAGTCGTCCTCCGGCGCCGCGTCGGCGCGGGCGTCGCCGCCGGGGTCGTCGCCCTCGGGGGCTGCACCGGCGCGGGCTTCGCCGGCGCGGGCTCCGCCGCCGAGCGCGCCACCGCCGACTCCTCGCGCAGTCGGCCGACCTCCGCCTCCAGCGCCGCGAGCCGTGCCCGCAGTTCGTCCAGCTCGCCCATCCTCGTCACTGCCCCTGCCCTCCCCGGCCGTCCACGGCCTTTGACGTGCGGGTTCAGCCTAACCGGGGGGCATCCGGGGCCCGGGGGAGAGGGCGCGCACGGCCGGGGCCGGCTTCCGAAGCGTCGGGAGCCGGGCCCCGGCCGGTGCCGGATCAGGCGCGGCAGCGCAGCATCTCCAGCGGCGGGTACGCGAAGAGGTCCGCCCAGAAGTCCTCGCCGTACTCGCGGATGCCTGCCTCGGAGATCTGCAGCGGGACCCACTCCAGCTCGGTGAAGCCCGCCGCCCGCAGGCTGCTCTCGAAGACCTCGCGGCGCGGGGCCGTGCCGACGATGCTGATCGGCTGCGGTTCGAGGAGGGCCGTGACCCGCACCCGCGGGCCGGTCTCGGCCTCCTCGTCGAGCCGCTCGCAGCGGAACCCGTAGTCCTCGAGGGACGGACAGTCGAAGCCGTAGTCGGGCTTCTGGGCGAACACGAAGAACTCGCCGCCCGGCACCAGGCTCCGGTGGATGTTGCGGCACATCCGCTCCATCGCCGCGACGTCCTCGGCGTAGTTGAGGCACTGCACTGCCAGCGCGATGTCGAAGCGCTCGTCGAGGGGCCGCAGTTCGGCCACGTCGCCGACCTCGTAGCGCACGCCCAGCGGCTCGCGCTGCTCGATCGCCCGCGCGGCGGCGATCATCTCCCCGGAGATGTCGACGCCGAACACGTCCGTCGCGCCGCGTCGCTTGAACTCCCTGCTGTAGAAGCCGGTTCCGCAGGCCAGGTCGAGGACCGACCTGCCGCTCACGTCCCCGACCAGGCCGAGGAAGCTCGGCACCTCCCCGAAGCGCGTCAACGGCAGTGCCTTGAAGCCCTCGAAGGCCTCGCCGATCCCGTCGTACTGCTGCACGCCCATGTGCTGCCCCCTCCTGTACGTCGTCCCGTACGCCGCCCTGACGCGGACGCCGTCGTGTGCGCGGCCGTGCGGGTGCTCCGCTCCCGGACTTCCGCCGGCGGCGGAGCCCCCGGGGCCGCGGTCGTGGCGGAAAGTCTCCTCCGAGCGCCCCGGCGGCCGTACTGGCGGATGACACAAAGAAGTCGGCGGCCTGACGAGGGGTCATCCCCACCGTTCGAACAGTGGACGGTGCCACGGCGCGCGTGGTTCGTGCCGGACCTCACCGGCCCCGCGGGCTACCGCTCCCGGTGCGTCATCGCCGCGCGGATGGTCCGGGCGCGGTCGGCGAGCTCCGCGAGGTCGGCCGGGCCGGAGCCGCCGCGCCGGTCGGCGACGGCGCCGACGGTGGTCCCGCTCTGGTCGGCCCAGGCGCAGGCCGCCACCAGCCCGGCCCCGCCGTCCGCGCACTTGAGGTAGCCGCCGAGCGGCCCCGGCGGGAGGACGGTGTACCGGGCGGCGGCGGAGGGGTCGTGGCCGGGGTTCGGGCCGTAGGCGGGGTCCATGCCGCCCAGCAGCCGCTCCAGTTCGTCGACGGGGCTGCCGAAGGAGCCGGTGGCGCCGGCCACGGTGAAGTCCGCGCGGTCACTGCCGGGCAGCCGGTAGCCGGTGACGAAGTGCCGGTGGTAGCGGATCGTCCCGGGCACGTCGGGGAACACCTCCCGGTCCAGTTCCGCGTACCGCCCGGTGTCGTCGGCCGCCCGGGCCAGCTCGCCGATGCTCTCGGGCGGGTCGAGCCGGAAGCTCTTCGGCTCGTCGTGCCCGGGCACGGCCAGCGCCGCGACGACCAGGACGGCGCCCACGGCGGCGCCCGCCCTGATCCAGGTCGCCCGCCGTACCCGCCTCCACCGGGGCGGCACCGGCGCGGGCGGCTCGGACCAGCGGGCCCTGACCCGGCCGGCCGCGGTCTCGCCGGCGGTCCCGGGGCCGGCGCCGGGGGCGGACTGCTCGGTGGTTCCCGCCTCGGCGGCTGCCGGGGGGAGGCCGGGGCTGGTGTTCGACATGAGGCGACCATGGCCGCCCGGTCCGCGATCGGTCAAATGCGGACCGGTGCGTCGCCGCGGGTCATCGGCCGTCCGCGAGGCCGGGCCGGGCGCTCGGCGGGAAGCGTCCGCCGGTCCCGCCGTCCCGCCGGTCATGCCCGGCGGCTCCGCCGTCCTCGCCGTCCGGAGGGGGTGACCGTGGGCCGGGCCCGGGGGAGGATGGGCGGATGGTGACGATCGAGACCCCCCGACTGCTGCTGCGCCGCTGGCACGAGCTCGACGTCGCGCCGATGGCCGCGGTGAACGGCGACCCCGAGGTGATGCGCTGGATCGGCGACGGGGCGGTGCGCAGCGAGGACCTGACCCGGCGGAACATCTCGGCGTTCGAGCACGAGTGGGAGGCCGAGGGCTTCGGGCTGTTCGCCGTGGAGCTGCGCGCCACCGGTGAGCTGGCCGGCTTCACCGGCTTCGCCGTGCCGCGCTTCCTGCCCGAGGTGCTGCCCGCGGTGGAGATCGGCTGGCGCCTCGGCCGGGCGTTCTGGGGCCGTGGCCTCGCCACCGAGGCGGCGACGGCGGCGCTGCGCTTCGGGTTCGCGGAGCGCGGGCTGGACCGGGTGGTCAGCATCGCCCAGATCGGCAACACCGCCTCCGAGCGCGTCATGGCCAAGCTCGGCCTGCACCCGGAGCGGGAGACCGTCACGCCCGGCACCGGCCGGGCCGTCCGCGTCCACGAGTTGACCCGCGACGAGTACCTGCGCCGGCTGCGCTGAGGCCGGGCGGGCGGGAGCCGGGCGGCCCCGGCCGCCGACGCGCCGGAGCTCCCCGGCCGCCGACGGCCCGGACGGCCCGGGGCCCCGGGCCGTCCGGGAGATGCAAGATCATCGAACCGGGGGTTCCCGGCCCGCCCGGGCCCGGGCCCTGCGAGACTGGGGCCAGCAGAGTCCGTCACGGAGAGAGGTCAGCATCGCATGCCCAGCAGCGCCGTCGTCGACAACCCGTGGTTCCGCCGGTTCAGCCCGTCCGACTCCGCGCCCGCCCGGATCGTGATCTTCCCGCACGCCGGTGGCTCCGCGAGCTACTACATGGAGCACGCCAACGCGCTGGCCCCCCACGCGGACGTGCTCACCGTGCAGTACCCCGGCCGCCAGAACCGCTACGCCGAACCCGCGATCGACTCGGTGCCGGAACTCGCCGAGCAGGTCTACCGGGAGCTGCGCGCGTGGACGGACCGGCCGCTGACCTTCTTCGGGCACAGCATGGGCGCGGCCGTCGCCTTCGAGACCGCGCGCTGCTTCGCCCGCGACGGCCTCCAGGGCCCCGAGCGGCTGTTCGTGTCGGCCGGCCGCGCGCCCTCGCTGCCCCGCGAGACCACCGTCCACCAGCTGCCGGACGACGAGCTGCTCGCCACCATCGTCGGCCTCGGCGGGACGGACGAGCGGATCCTGGAGATCCCGGCCCTGCGCGAGCTGATCCTCCCGGCGCTGCGGGCCGACTACACCGCCATCGAGACCTACCGCTGCGCCCCGGACGCGACGGTGTCGCAGCCGATCACCGCCCTGGTGGGGGAGACCGACGAGAACGCCACGGTCGACCAGGCCGCGCCGTGGCGCGGCCACACCACCGGGGCCTTCGACCTGCGGGTCCTCCCCGGCGGGCACTTCTACGTGGCCGAGCAGACCGCGGCCGTCGTCGAGCTGCTCACCGCGCACCTGCGCGGCTGAGCGGGCCGGAACGGTCGGGGGCCCGTCCGGCGGATCCTCCCGGCCGCACGGCGCCGGACGGGCCCGAGGCCCCGGTGACGGAGCGCAGCGGCTGGGCTACTGTCGCTGATTGACGGGTCGTCAACGGACTTGTCGGCACCACCCCACCCGCAGTCGTCACCGGGAGGCCACCCATGCGCCGGATCGCCGTCGTCGGAGCGGGCCAGGCCGGCCTGCAGCTCGCGCTGGGCCTGGTGGCCGCCGGCTACGAGGTGACGCTCGTCGCCGAGCGCACGCCGGAACAGGTGCGCGGCGGGCGGGTGCTGTCGACCCAGGCGATGTTCGGCCCGGCGCTGCGGATCGAGGCGGCGGCCGGGCTGGACCTGTGGGCGGCCGAGGCGCCGTCCGTCCACGCCGTCCGGGGCGCGCTGACGGTGCCGCCCGGCGTGCAGGCGCTGGAGTTCACCATGACGCTCGACGAGCCCGCCCAGTCGGTGGACCAGCGGATCAAGCTGGCGGGCTGGCTGGAGCTGCTGGCCGGGCGCGGCGGGCGGATCGAGTACCGCTCGCTGGACCGGGACGGGCTGACCGACCTCGCCCGCCGCCACGAGCTCACGGTGGTCGCCGCCGGACGCGGCGAACTCGCGGGGCTGTTCGAACGCGACGCCGCCCGCTCGCCGTTCGACCGCCCGCAGCGGGCACTGTCCTGCCTGTACGTGCACGGAGTCGGCTCGCCCGACCCGGCCACCGAACCGCGGGCCCGGATGCACGCGCTGCCCGGCCTCGGCGAGCTCTACCTGCAGCCGGCCCTGACCCACTCCGGCCCCTGCTCGATCCTGCTCTGGGAGGCGCTGCCCGGCGGCCCGCTGGACGTCTTCGGCGACGCCCCGGCCCCCGCCGTCCAACTCGCCCGGATCCGCACGCTGATGCGCGAGCACCTGCCGTGGGAGGCGGAGCTGTGGCGGGAGGCCGAGCCGACCGACGCCGGGGCCGGACTGTCCGGCGCGGTGACCCCGGTGGTCCGGCGGCCGGTCGCCGAACTGGGCGCCGGGGTCGGCGCCGTCCACGTGCTCGGGATCGGCGACGCGGTGGTGGTGAACGACCCGATCGCCGGACAGGGCGCCAACAGCGCGGCCCGGGCGGCGCAGGCCTACCTGCAGGCGATCGTCGAGCACGGCGCGGCGCCGTTCACCGCGGACTGGATGTGCCGCACCGCCGAGCGCTTCTGGCGCCGGCACGCCCGGCACACGGTCGCGTTCACCGCAGCGATGCTCACCGTGCCGGACCACGTCCAGGCCGTGTTCGCGGCCGCCGCCGAACACGACGCGGTCGCCCGCCGGCTGGCCAACACCTATGCGGAACCGAGCGACCACGCCGCCTGGCTGGCCTCGCCGGACCTGACCGCCGCCTACCTCTCCGAGGTGCGCGCGGACGAGACGGACGGGGTGCGCCGCTAGCCGCCGCCGGCTCCGGCGGCTCCGCCGGGACCCGCCTCCCGTCCGCCCGGTCCCCGGTCTGCGGCGGCTCGTTCGGAAGAGGGCGCCGCCGGTTCGGTCGTGTCCCTCGACGAGCCGGGCCGCACGCGCTTGGATGTCCGTCGCACCCGACTCCGGAGGTGGGCGATGCCAGGCGGCGACAGCGGCACCGACAGCGGCACCGGCGGCAGCACCGGCGACCGGCCGGTGATCGAACTGCGGTCGCTCACCAAGCACTACGGCGTCACGGTCGGCGTCGACCGGCTGGACGTGGCCGTCACCGCCGGCGAGGTGTTCGGCCTGCTCGGCCCGAACGGCGCCGGGAAGACCACCACCCTGCGCTGCCTGGTCGGCCTGCTCAGCCCCAGCGCCGGACAGGTCCGGGTGCTCGGCCTGGACCCGGTCGCCGACCACCGCACGCTCGCCCCGTCGATCGGCTACCTGCCCGGCGAGCTGCGGCTCTACCCCGAGCTCACCGGGCAGCAGACCCTGGACCTGCTCGCGGCCCTCCAGGGCGCCCCGGTGCCCCGCCAACGCGAACTCTGCGAGCGGCTCAGGCTCTCCCCGGCGGACCTGGCACGGCCGGTGGGGGAGTACTCGCGCGGCATGAAGCAGAAGCTCGGGCTCGTCCAGTCGCTCCAGCACCGGCCCGCCGTCGTGGTGCTGGACGAACCGACGGAGGGCCTCGACCCGCTCGTCCAGGAGACCTTCTTCGACCTGCTCGCCGAGGAGACCGCGGCCGGTCGCACCGTCCTGCTCTCCAGCCACGTGCTGCCCGAGGTGCAGCGGGCCTGCGGGCGGGTCGCCATCGTCCGCCGGGGCCGGCTGGTCACGGTGCGCTCGGTGGCCGAACTGCGCCAGGCCAGGGCCCGCCGGGTCCGGCTGGTCTTCACCGACGGGCTCGGCGCCCGGCCGCTCGGCGCCGCCGAGAGCTGGTCGCCGCGCTGGGACGGCGAACGGGTCGAACTGCTGGTACCGCCGGACGAGGTGGTCGCGGCCGTCCGCGGGCTGCTGGCCGCGCTGCCGGTCGCGGACCTGACGGTCGAGGAGGCCGGGCTGGACGAGGCCTTCCTCGACCTCTACCGGGCGTCGGCCGCCGAGGAGGCCGACGCCCCGGCCGGCACCGACACCCCGGCCGGCACCGACCCGGAGGAGCGCCGATGAGCCCCGCGACCGTCAGCCGCCGCCTCCCCCTGGTGTGGCTCGCCCTGCACCGGCGGCGGCGCATGCTGCTCAGCCTGCTGCTGGGCGTGGTCGTCTTCGAGGCGCTGATCGTGGTCATCGCCGGCACCGTCCCGCCCACCGACCTGTTCGGCGCGGGCCGCACCCCGCCCGGTGCGTTCAAGGCCTTCAGCGGCTCCAACGGCGCCGTCTCCATCGCCAGTTACCCCGGTCTGCTCGGGGCCGGGCTCACCCACCCGTTCTGGATCGCGATGCAGCTGACCGTGATCGGCTCGCTCGGCGCCGCCGCCGTCGCGGCCGACGTCGAGTCGGGAACCGTCGAACTCCTGATGACCCGCCCGGTCTCCCGCCGCCGGCTGCTCGCGGAACGGGCCGGCGCCCTGGTCGCCGCCTCCGTCCTGCTCAACGCCGCCGCCACCCTGACCGTCGCGCTCGGGGTGGCGTTCTCCCCGGACCTGCGCGCCGCCGTACCGGAGGGCGGCGTGTTCGCCGCCGGACTGCTGGGCTGCGCGCTCGCCTTCTGCCTGACCGGGCCGGTACTCGCGGTGTCCGCGCTGAGCCGGCGGCGGGCCCACGTCGTCGGCGCCGCCGTCGCCTTCGGCGCGGTCGGCTTCGCCCTCAACTTCGTCGCCCTGGCGTGGTCCCCGGCCGCCCCGCTGCGCTACCTCAGCCCGTTCCACTACTACACCCCGGGCGACGCCCTGGCCCACGGCGGCGTCCCCTGGCTCTCCCTGGCCGTCCTCACCGGCGTCGGCCTGCTCGGCCTGCTGGCCGCCTTCCGCATCCTGGAGCACCGGGACCTCGCGATCTAGGGAGACCGCCGGACCGGCGGGCCGCCCGGGGCCACCCGCTTCCGGCCGGGCGGCGGGCGAGGACTACTCCTCGAACCAGACGACCAGCCGGACGTTCCCGTCGCCGTGCACCCCGGCGAGGGCGCGCATGACGGTCCACACCGGCTGCCACGGGCCGTCGGCGGGCACGGCGTCGCGGCGCCTGGCGCGTTCGGCGCGGTAGACCGTGGCCCCGGTGTCCCATTCGGTGCCCTCGGCCCACAGTTCGCCGATGCGGCCGGGGTCGACGCGCAGGGTGTCGACACCGCTCGCCCGTGCGAACCCGCGGCTCCAGTCCGCCCGGTGCACCAGCTCCAGCGTGCCGTCCGCGAGCCGCCGGTACCGGGCGATGCGGGTCGCGCGCGGGATCGACGGCTCGTCCCAGTCGACGGCGAGGACCTCGTTCCAGTCCAGCCAGCTGGCGCCGAACGCGACCTCGCCCCAGGACGCATGCTCGGCCCGGACCCGCTCCGAGACGTCGGCGGGCAGGCCCCGGTCGGCGGCGACCGGGTGCCAGTGGCCGCCGAGGTCACGGACGCCGAAGAGGCAGGCGAAGGCGTCGTAGTCCTTGGGGACGCCGAGCAGGGGCAGCTCGATGGCCGGGTACCACGCCGTCTCGCCGACGCCGAGCCCCGGGCCCCAGGTGCGGCACTCCACTGATCCCTGAACGGTCGTTCCCATGGCCCGATCATGCCCTGTTCCCACCGGCCCGCGCACGGGGTGATCGTTGGTCAGGTGCGGTCAGGCCCGGCGGCGGGGGCGCCCCCGGGTGCTCCTCGGGTGTGGTCGGCGTCCTGGTCGAGGCGGCGGGTGGCGGCGAGGAGGTGGTCGCGGACCACGGCGACGTGGGGGTTGGCGGAGCCGGTCGGGCGGCGGACCAGGTAGGCGGTGTTGATCGGCGGGTCGATGGGGCGGTGGAGCACGCGCAGCGCGCCGGAGTCGAGTTCGGCGCGGCAGAGGTAGCTCGGCAGGACGCTCCAGCCGGCGCCGGCGGTGACGGCGGCGAGGACGGCGCGCAGGTCCGGGACGGTGACGGCGGCCCGGGTGTGCAGCCGGCGGTCGAAGACGTGCCGCCAGTAGCGGCGGGCGATCGGGAGGTCCTCGGCGTAGCTGAGCAGCGGGACTTCGGTGAGGGCGGCGGGGAGGTCCCGGCCGGTGAGGCGGTCGGCCCAGACCGGGGCCGAGACGAGGACGAACTCCTCGTCGGCGAGCGGTTCCGCGAGCAGGGTGCGGCCGCGCGGGCGCCGGGTGGCGATCACCAGGTCGTGGCGTCCGGCGCGCAACTCCGTCAGGAGGGGGTCGGTGAGTCCGGTGGCCACCCGCAGCTGGACGCCGTCGGCGACCAGCGGAGCGAGGGCGCCGAGCAGGACGGTGCCGAGGAACTCGGCCGGTCCGGCCAGGTGGACCGGTTCCGGCGCGCCGCCGCCGCGGGCGTCGGCGACGGCGGCCAGCTGGTCCAGCGGTGCCGAGAGCCGGGCCGCGAGGTCGTCGGCGTACGGCAGCGGGGTGACCCCGCGGGCGCGCCGCTCGAAGAGCTCGCGGTCGAGCCGCTGCTCCAAGGCCCGGATCTGCGCGGTCACCGTCGACTGGGAGAGGCCCAGGTGGTGGGCGGCCGCGGTGAGGGAGCCGGCGCGGTGGACCGCGAGGAAGGTCCGCAACTGGTTGAGGTCCGGCGGGCCCGAGCCCGGTGTCGGCCGATCGGTCATGACGGCGAGCCTACGGGATCCCGATGGCTCGGTGGGCCCCGGAAGCCATCGGGATCCCGATGGCCGGGATCAGCGTGTGCATTGGTCCCCGATGGCCGGCCGCGGCTAGCTTCTCAGGGGTGAGCGCCGCGGCGAGGCCGTCGTGGCGGAGACCGCAGACCCTGGAGGCAGGCACCATGGCCGAGATCCTGTTCGTCATGACCGGCGCGACCGTCTGGACGCTGAACGACGGCACCGAGCACCCGACCGGCTTCTGGGCGGAGGAGGCCGTCGTCCCGTACCGGGCGTTCACCGCGGCCGGGCACCGGGTGACCGTGGCCACCCCCGGCGGCGTCGTCCCGGTCGCCGACCCGGCCAGCCTGACCGATCCGGCGGTGGCCGGGGAGCTGGACGCGATCGCCGCGTTCCGCCGGCCGGTGAAGCTCGCGGAGGTCGACCGGGCCGACTACGACGCCGTGTTCTACCCGGGCGGCCACGGCCCGATGGAGGACCTGGCGGTCGACGCCGACTCGGGCCGGCTGCTGACCGGGGTGCTGGCCTCCGGGCGGCCGCTGGGCGTCGTCTGCCACGGTCCGGCCGCGCTGCTGGCCGCCCGTGCGGAGGACGGCTCCTCGCCGTTCGCCGGGTACCGGCTGACCGGTTTCACCAATGCCGAGGAGGTCCAGGCGGGGCTGGCCGACCGGGCGCCCTGGCTGCTCCAGGACCGGCTGGTCGAGCTCGGTGCGGACTTCCGGGAGGGGGCGCCGTGGGCCCCGCACGTCGTCGTCGACCGCAACCTGGTGACCGGTCAGAACCCGTCCTCCTCGGGCCCGGTGGCGGCCGCGCTGCTGGAGCTGCTGGGCTGACCGCCGGGGCCCCGGCCCGGCGGCCGACCGCTCGACCGCCCCACGGCCCACCGGTCGTCCGGATCTGCCCGTCCCGCCCCCAGAACATGAAAACGGCGCCGCGCCCCGTCCTCGGACGGGGCGCGGCGCCGTTTCGGGTGGACTCCGTGCCCCCGTGGGCGGTTGACGGGGCGTGGGGAGTCCGAACGTTCGGTCTGCACGCTGCGGAAACGTTCAACAAGCGAACGGCGAGTGGGGTCGAACGTCCCGTCAGACGGGTTCCGAAAGGGCAGGTTCGCGTGTTCGAAAGGGCTGTCGTCGTTGCCCGTTCGGGTAGGAACCGGCTCGGATCCGGTGGGATTCCGGCGGTTCCGCTATTCGCGAGAGTGTCACGAGCGTCACCCTGTGTCCCGTCGGGGCCTGGTTGGTGTTAGAAACGACTTCTGAAACCCGCCGTGGAAGCCGCGCCCCGTTGTCAGGTGCATGGTGTGAATGAGCCGTGAAAGAGGTGTGCCGCTTCAGCGCTTGATGTCGCTCAACTGCCCGCTGACGTTGAGGAGTTCGTGGCACTGGGAAGCCTGCTTCCCGGACGCGGGAGTACCCGGCTGCTGGCAGACCACGCTTGCCGTCACGGTCTGGTCCTCGGGGACCTCGATGGGAGTCACCCAGTGATAGTCCTGGTTTCGGAACGTCTCCATGGCGATCGTCGTGATCGTCTGTTCGCCGAACTTGATGGTCAGCAGCCCCTGGTCGCCCTGGAAGTTGGCGGCGACCAGGTCGGTGATCCGGAAGACCTTGCCGTGCGGCACCTTGTAGCTGCCCACCGCGGATCCACCGCTGTTGGTCGTCAGGTCCACGGTGGCGGAGCTCTGCTGCTCGGTGCCGGGGACGGCCAGACCGGAACCACCGCCCGCGCCACCACCGCCGCCGCCCGAACCGCCGCCAGGCTTGGCCTGGCCGCTCGGCGTCGCGCCGCCGCCGCCCGGAGCGGGCTGGGTGGGGACGGCGGGCGGGGCGGCCGGCGGCGGGGTGAAGGCCGCGGCCTTCTGCTCGACGGCCTCGGTCGCGGCCTGCTTCGCGGAACTGCGCACCGCCGGCCGCACCAGGGCCAGCCAGGCCAGCAGCAGGGCGATCAGGGCCGCGAGCAGCGCCAGCAGCCACTTCGGCAGGAGGGCGTGCTGGACGAACTCGCCCTCCAGCACGTTCCGCCGCTCGGCCGCGGGCGCTCCGCCGGGCTTCTCGGCACCGTCCTCCTCGGCGACCGCGACCTCGAACGGCCAGCTGGTCGGCTTGCCGAACCAGATCAGCTTGCGGGCGCGCGCCTTCAGGCGGACCTCGGCGGACTCGCCCGGCTCCAGCCGCAGCTTCTCGGGGGTGAAGCCGAAGCGCAGGTCCTCACCGGGCTGGGCGGGCGTGAACACCACCGGGACGGCGACGTTCCCGAGGTTGCGCACCGAGGTGCGGTAGCGCGCCCGGAGCCAGCCGCGCCGGCGCCGCGGCGCCAGCTCGGTGTGCAGCTCGTGGAAGGGCTCCACGGTGACGGTGGTCTCGGGGACGGTCACGAGTTCGGGGCGCTCGGCGGGCAGCACCCGCACCCCGAGCGGGAACTCGCCCGCCCGGACCTCGGGGGAGCGGGCCGGTGCGAGCCGGACGGTCACCGTCTCCGAGGTCCCCGGGAAGAGCGAGAGGCGGGCCGGCTCGACCGTCGCCCACGCGGCGCACGGCCCGACCACCTCCAACGAGTACGCCTCAACGATGTCCGTCTCGTTGCGTACCGTCAGTGTGGTCGTGGCCACGGCGCCGGGCGACACCGTCAGCGCAGGCAGGCCGAGTTCGGCGGATGCGGTCATGCCGCGACGGTAGGGCCGCGGACCGCCCCGGCGAGAGAGCCCCGCGGGCAAGCCGCGGGCACGCGCCTTGCCCGAGCGAACAGCCCGGCCCTGCCCGGCACCCCCGCCGCCCGCCCCGGCGGCACCCCCCAGACCCCGGCAGTACCGACGGCCGCCGCCACGACGCGGTGGCGCCCGGCCGTCCTCCCCCCACATCCAGTCGACATCGCAGTAGCAGAACGGAACCGGTGATGACACCGATCGAAACCACCGTCCACGAGACCGCCGTGGCGCCGAAGTACGCCCAGGTCCGGCCCCGCGGAGCCGCCGAGTCCGCCGCCGTGCGCGTCAAGCCGGGTCGGGTGCGGGTGGCGGTGTACGCGGAGGACATCATCCTGCACACCGGCGTCGTCCAGCAGTTGCGGCAACGGCCCGAGGTGGAGCTGCTCACCGACGCCGAGGCGCCAGGCGCCCAGGTCTCGCTGATGGTCGTCGACGGGCTGAACGACGCCGTGGCCGACCGGCTGCGCAGGCTCCGGCTCAACACGTCGAGCCGGACCGGCCTGGTGGTGGGTCACTTCGAGGCCGGCGGCCTGCAGACCATCATCGAGTGCGGGGTCGGTGCCGTGCTGCGCCGCTCGGACGCCGACCAGGACCGCCTCGTCCACCTCATCACCGCCCTGGCCAACGGCGAGGGAGTCATGCCCGGTGACCTCCTCGGCAAACTGCTCGACCGGGTCGGCAGCCTCCAGCGCACCATGCTCGACCCGCGCGGCCTGACCCTGTCCACCCTCACCGCCCGCGAGGCGGAGATGCTGAAGCTCGTCGCGGACGGCTTCGACACCAGCGAGATAGCGGCGCACACCTCGTACTCCGAACGCACCGTCAAGAACGTGCTGCACGAGATCACCACCAGGCTGGGGCTGCGCAACCGGGCCCACGCCGTCGGGTACGCGATGCGCCACGGCCTGATCTGATCCGCCACGGTCCGATCCAATCCGGATCCGGGTCCGGTCCGGATCGGAGCGATCCGAGCCGAGCCGGCCGGAAACCGGCACCCGGCTCCGGGGCACCTGCCCCGGAGCCGGGCCGGATTGCCCTCACGGGCACCGCGCGCTACCCCCGGCTCGGGTGCCCCGGGCCTGTCGCCCGCGCGCCCGGGCCGGAGAGACTGCCGGGCGTACCGCCCTTCTCGGTCTGTGAGGTTGAGCGTGATCCGCGCCACCGGCACCCCCCGCCCCCTGCGGCGGTCGGCGCGAGCCGCCGCCGCGATGCTGTTGTCCCTGGCCGTGGCCGTGGTGACGCTCGGCACCGCGAACCCCGACGGCCCGGCCGGCGGCACGGCGCCGGTGGCCGCCGGCGACGACTCGGCCACCGGGCGGATCGTCTTCGCGGGCACCGGCCACCGCAGCCTGGCCCGGGTGACCGGCGCGGAGACCAGCGCCCCGCTGTTCGGGCCCGGACCGCGCCACTTCGACACCGAACCCTCCGCGCGCGGCGACCGGATCGCCTTCACCAGCCTGCGCGACGGCACGCTGCCCCAGGTGTACGTCCGCGAGGGCTCCGGCGAGGTGCGCCGGCTGACCACCGGCATGGACACCGCCCACCCCGCGCTCACCCCGGACGGCAAGGCCGTGGTCTTCGACGCGCTCGGGCCCGGCGGACGCGACGGCAAACCCCAGCGCGACATCTGGGTCGTCAACACCGACGGCTCCGGGCTCCGGCGGCTCGCCGAGACCACCTCCAACGAGACCCACCCGACCGTCTCGCCCGACGGCACCTGGGTCGCGTACACCTGCGACGCCGACCCGGAGCACCTGCAGATCTTCGTCATGCCGATGGCCGGCGGCGCGTCGCGGCGGATCACCGGGGTGACCACCGGCAGTGCCGTCGAACCGGCCTGGAACCCGGTGGACGCCCCCACCCTGCGCGACCAGATCGTCTACACCTGGGACCAGGGCGGCCAGACCGGACCGCGCCTGCGGGTCATCTCGCCCGCCGGCACCGACGACCGGGCGTTCTTCCCCGGCACCGGTTCCGACTGGCGCACCCGGTCCCCCGGCTGGCTGCCCGACGGCACGGGCGTGCTCTTCCTGAGCCCCGACCGGCCCAAGGACGGCCCGTCCGCGTACGAGAACGTGTACCGCGCCCCGACCTGCTCCTGCACGCCGTCCGAGCTGGTGCTCGCCGAGGACCGCGCCGTCCGGACCCCGACCTGGCTGGGCGGCCCGAAGGACGGTGGGCCCGTCGTGGACCAGAACAGCGCCGGCGCCCCGAACCTGGCCGACCTGGAGGACATCCGCCCCGACGGCGCCGACCCGCGCGACCTCGGCGTCGGCGTGCTCCGGGAGGACCCGGCCGCCGACACCGAGACCGACCCCGCCGCCGACCCGCTGTTCAACCCCCACCCCGGCTACGACCCGTGGTTCGAGCGGCAGAGCTACACCCCGGACGGCCGGAAGATCGTCGTCACCCGCTTCGAGGACACCCCCGCCGGCCGCGTCCAGCGCATCTGGCTCACCGGCGCCGACGGCTCCGACCCGAAGCCGCTGAACCTCGCCGGGCGCGGCCCCAAGGACTGGGACACCGACCCGGCGCTCTCCCCGGACGGCCGGCTGATCGCCTTCACCCGCACCTCCCCCGGCGGCGTCGGGCCGGCCTCCGGACCCGGCCGGATCCTGGTCGCCCAGGTGTCCACCGGCGCGGTCGTCGGCACCGTCGAACCGACCGGCGGCCAGCCGGCCGCCTCGCTCGCCCAGCCCACCTGGTCCCCGGACGGCAAGCTGATCGCCTACACCAGGACCGAGGTGGTCAACGGCAACGCCGGCAACAAGCACGTGTGGACCGTGCCCGCCGACGCCCTCGACCGGCCCACCGACCTCAGCCGCGCGGCCTGCCCGGGCGACTGCGCCGTCATCGACGACAGCCCCGCCTTCGCACCGGACGGCCGGCGGATCGCCTTCAACCGCAAGGGCGGCAACGGCGGGGCCGGCCAGGGCGGCGGAGTCCTCGTCACCTCGACGACCGGCACCGACTGCACCGTGGTGCTGCCCGCCGGACTCGACCGCAACGCCTGCCGGCGCCCCCTGCCGGACCCCTCCGCCGCCGGCCCCTTCCAGCCCCGCGACGTCGCCTGGACGGCGAACGGCGCGCAGCTGGTGCTGACCTCCCGCCGCGCCCAGCCGGCCAACTCGCCGGAAGGGCTGTCGATCTACGACTTCGCGACGGGCCGGCTCACCCCGCTCAACGACCGGCTGCCCGGGCGGCAGAAGGAGCCGAGCGTCCAGCAGTCCGTCGACCTGGCGGTCACCGCGCCCGCCGGGACGCCGCCGGTGCCGTTCGGCGGACGCACCACCGTCGAGCTGACGGTGACCAACCGCGGGCCGGCGCCCTCGCCGGGCACCGTGCTCACGGTCTCCGTCCCGGCGGGCGTCCGGCTCGACGGACTGCGGACCACGGCCGGCAGTTGCACGGCCGGGGCGCTCCGCTGCGAGTTCGGCACGCTGGCCCCCGGCGCCGTCGTCCGGGTGACCGCCACCATCGTCGGCACCCAGGCCGGCGACCAGAAGATCGGCTGGTGGGCCACCGGCACGGTGGTCGACCCGAACCCGGGGGACAACGCGGCACAGACGGTCGTGCCCGTGCAGGCCGCGCCGCCGACCCCCTCGCCGACACCGACGACCCCGTCGCCGACACCCACCCCGACGCCCTCCACCACCACGCCGCAGCCCGCCCCGCCGGCTCCCGCCCCGCCGGCTCCCGCCCCGCCGCCCGCCGAACCCCCGGCGCCGCCCGCGCCCAAGGCCGGACCGTCCGTCACCGTCGGCGCCCAGCCCAACCCCGGCTACGTCGGAGGCCGCGTCACCGTCACCTACACCGTGCGCAACACCGGCCAGGCCCCCGCCACCGGACTGCGCCTGCGGCTCGGACTGCCCGCCGTCGTCCCGGCCGCCGGACCGCTGCCGCCCGGCTGCACCGGCGACACCTGCGAGGTGGCCGACCTGCCCGCGGGCGGCACCGCCACCGTCCAGGTGGTGCTCGCCCCCGACGCGGCCGTGCAGACCGCCGTCACCGCCACGCTGACCACCACCGGCAGCGACGCCGCCCCCGGTGACCACGTGGCGAGCACCCCGCTGCGCATCCTCCAGCCGCGCATCACCGCCGTCCCGCCGATCGGCAAGCCCGGCTTCGTGACCTCCGTCCGCGGCCAGGACTTCCCGCCGGGCACGCCGGTGACGCTCACCTGGACGCCCGGCATCACCGCCGCCGCCGCGCCCACCCTGCCGCGCGCCGACGGTACCTTCGCGGGCCAGCTGCTCATCCTCCCCAAGGACGAGACCGGTCCGCGGACCATCACCGCCGCCGGCCCCGGGTTCTCCCCGGTCACCACCCCCTTCCTGGTCGTGACCGGCACCATCGGCCCGCCCGGGGAGGTGCAGCGCCGGTGATCCACGAAGTCGACGAGGCGCTGCGGCTGCTGCTCACCGAGAGCGGACTCCAGGACCGCGGGATCGAGCTGGTCTTCGACTCGCCCACCCGGGACTGGGCCGCCCGGCGCAACGCGCCCACCGTCAGCGTGTTCCTCTACGGCATCCGCGAGGACGTGGCCCGCCGGCAGAGCGGCACCACCGAGGAGTACGACGCCGACGGCATGGTCGTCGCCCGGCGCGGCGCACCCCGCTGGTACGAGCTCGCCTACCTGGTGACCGCCTGGACCAACCGGCCCCAGGACGAGCACCGGCTGCTCTCCGAAGTGCTCCGCTGCCTGACCGCGGCCGACGCGCTGCCCGCCCGGCTGCTCACCGGCACGCTCGCCGAACTCGGGCTCGTCGTCGGGCTGGAGACGGGCGGGGGCCGGGACGGCATGCCCTCGGTGTCCGACGTGTGGTCCGGCCTCGGCGGGGAGCTGAAGCCGTCCATCGACCTCCGGGTGCTCGCCCCGCTGTCCGGCCCGCGCACCGCCGCCGGTCCGCCGGTCACCGAGGGACTCGTGGTGCGCGCCACCGACCGGACGGCGCAGGGGGCCCCGGACGGCGCGGACGTCGCCGCGGGCCCGGGCAGCGCGACCGCGGCCACCGGCCCGACCGACGGGCCCGACGCGACCGACGGATCGGGTGGCGCCGCCGCCGACCCCGGCCGCCGGCTGCGCTACGAGGGCGGCACCGACCCGGGCCCCGACGGCTTCGCCGCTCCCCGCGAGCGCCGACTGCCGCCCGGCCGCCGCCGACGCGGCGGTGCCGCGCGGTGACCGTCGACCTCGAAGCGCCGGCCGCGAGCGCGACCACGGCCGGCCCCGACCCCCTGTGGGAGCGCCTGCGCGGCGTCGAGGAGCGGGTCAGGGCCGCCGTCCGCGACCGCCGCGCCGTCGACCCGGACCCGGACGACCCGTACCGCGGCCAGTACCTCACCCCGGAGGGGGCCGAGCGGACCCTCGCGGCGCCCGCCGCCGACGGCCGGGCCGGCGCCGTACTCGGCGACCCGCCCCAGCCGCCGCCCGGCTCCCGGCTCGCCCGGTTCGCCGAGGCCTTCGGGCTGCTCCCCGTCGACCTCGAACTCCTGCTGGTGGCGCTCGCCCCCGACCTGGACACCCGCTTCGAGCGGCTGTACGGCTACCTCAACGACGACCTGACGCTGCGCCGGCCGACTATCGGGCTCGCGCTCGAACTGTGCGGCCTGCCCGGTGCCGGGCCCGGCCGCTTCCGGTTCACCGCGCGCGCACCGCTGATCGCCGGCGGGCTCCTGGAGCTCACCGAGCCGGAACGCCCGCTGCTCTCCCGGGGGCTGCGCGTCCCCGACCGGGTGACGGCGCACCTGCTCGGCGTGGACGAACCCGACGCCGCGCTGGCCGGGCTGGTCCGGTTCGGCCGGCCCGGCGGCGGCCCGGCCGCCGAACCGTCCCGCCGGGTGCGCGCCGCCGCGGCGGACGGCACCGCCCCGGTGCACCTGCTCGACCGCGGCGGCAACGCCGGGCAGCTCGCCGTCGACGCCCTGGCCGCCCTCGGCCGCCCGGCCCTGGTCGTCGACACCGCCGTGCTCGCCGCCCGCCCCGCGGAGCCGACCGTGCGGGCCCTGGCCAGGGAGGCCCGGCTGACCGGCGGCGGCGTGGTGCTCGGCCCGCTGGAACGGCTCGAACCCGAACGCCCGGAACGCGCCGCCCTGGTGCGGCTGCTCTGCGGGCACCTGGCCGGCGTCCCCCTGCTGGTGCATGGCACCCGGCCGTGGGACCCGGCCTGGGCCGGGGACAGCCCGGTCGTCGTCGCCGTCCCGCCGCTGGACGCGGAACAGCGCGCCGAGCGCTGGGCGCAGGCGCTGGCCGAGGCGGGCGGCGCGGCCGGGCCCGACGACGAGCTGACCGCGGCGGTCGCCGCGTACCAGCTGGACGGCGAACAGGTGGCCAGGGCCGCCGGGGTCGCCACCAGGACGGCCGCCGCCGAGGGCCGCGCCGTCACCGCCGACGACCTGCGGGCCGCCGTGCGGGGGCAGAACGGGGCCGGACTCGCCCGGCTGGCCCGCCGCGTCGAACCCGCGGTCGGCTGGGAGGACCTCGTGCTGCCGGAGCCCACCGAGCGGCAGCTGCGCGAGCTCGCCCTGCGGGCCCGGCACCGCGACCAGGTGCTCGGTCAGTGGCGGATGCGCCCCGGCGGCGGCCGCGGCCGCGGGGTGATCGCCCTGTTCGCGGGGGAGTCGGGCACCGGCAAGACGATGTCGGCCGAGGTGGTCGCCGCGGACCTGGGCATGGAGCTCTACGTGGTGGACCTGTCCACCGTCGTCGACAAGTACGTCGGCGAGACGGAGAAGAACCTGGAACGCATCTTCACCGAGGCCTCCCAGGTCAACGGCGTGCTGCTGTTCGACGAGGCGGACGCGATCTTCGGGAAGCGCTCGCAGGTCAAGGACGCCCACGACCGGCACGCCAACCTGGAGTCCGCGTACCTGCTGCAGCGGATGGAGTCCTTCGACGGGATCGCCGTGCTGACGACCAATCTGCGCGCCAACCTCGACGAGGCGTTCACCCGCCGGCTGGACGTCATCGCCGACTTCCCGGTGCCGGACGAGGAACAGCGGCACGCCCTGTGGGAACGCTGCCTGGGCCCGTGGATCCCGCGCGGTGAGGACCTCGACCTCGCCTACTGCGCACGGCACTTCGAGCTCGCCGGCGGGTCCATCCGGGCCTGCGCCGTCACCGCGGCCTACCTGGCCGCCGAGGCCGGCCGGCCGCTGGACATGGCGCAGCTGGTGACCGCGGTGGTGCGGGAGTACCGCAAGCTCGGCCGCCTCGTCCTGGAGAGCGAGTTCGGGCCGTGGACGGGCGCGCTCGGGGGCACCGGGCGGGGCTGAGGCCTGCCGGGCGGCCGGCCGGGCTGGCTCCGGACCGGCCGGACGGGCACCCCGCGCCGCCCGGCGCGGCCCGCCCGGGCGCCCCGGGGTGCCCGCCGGGGCAGTGACGTTGCCCCTGGTCCGGGACCTGCGGACATGTCCCCGGGGGCGGTCCGGCGGCGAGACTCGGTGGCGACTGATCGGCCACCAGAAGGAGCGAGCATGCCGTCGTACCTCACCCCGGGCGTGTACGTGGAGGAGGTCCAGTCCGGTGCCCGGCCGATCGAGGGAGTCGGCACGGCCGTCGCCGCCCTGGTCGGCTTCGCCGAGACCGGACCCTTCCACGAACCCACCCTGGTGACGAACTGGGACCAGTACGTCCAGCAGTTCGGTGGTTTCACCGAGGGCACCTACCTGCCCCACGCCGTCTACGGGTTCTTCGCCAACGGCGGCGGTGCCGTCTACGTCGTCCGGGTCGGACGGCCCGCCGACGGCGCGGCCACCGGCCGGCCCGCGCCCGTCCGCCAGGCGCCCGCGCCCACCCCGGTGGCCGGCTTCCTGTACTCGGTGCTGCCCGCCGCCGGCGGCGACGTCTCCGTCGAGATCGCCGACGCCGAGGGCGAGAACGTCCCCGACGACCGCTTCAAGCTGGTCGTCCGCAAGGGCGCCGAGGTGGTGGAGACCTTCGAGGTCTCCACCCGCAAGAGCACCAAGGGCTACGTCGTCACCCAGCTGCGCGAGTCGAAGCTCATCGCGGTCAGCGAGCAGCCCGGTACCGCGCCCAGCCGCCCGGAGCGCCAGACCCTGGCGCTCGCCGCGGCCCCCGCGACCGGCCCGATCGCGCCCGCCGGCACCCGCGTCGACCCGGCCGAGTACGTCGGGGACGCCTCGGCCCGCACCGGGTTCGCCGGGCTGGAGTCGATCGACGAGATCACCATGGTCGCCGTCCCCGACCTGATGAGCTCCTACCAGCGCGGCGAGATCGACGCGGAGGGCGTGCGGACCGTCCAGCTGGCGGTCATGTCGCACTGCGAGCAGATGGGCGACCGGATCGCCGTCCTCGACCCGCCGCCCGGCCTGAACGCCCAGCAGGTGCGCACCTGGCGCAACGACGAGGCGGGCTTCGACTCCCGCTACGCCACGCTGTACTACCCGTGGATCAAGGTGTTCGACCCGGCGACCGGGCGCAACGCGATGGTCCCCCCGAGCGGTCACGTCGCCGGGGTCTGGGCGCGCAGCGACGCCGAGCGCGGCGTCCACAAGGCGCCCGCCAACGAGGTCATCCGCGGCGCCGTCGACCTGGAGATCCGCCTCAGCAAGGGCGAGCAGGACCTGCTGAACCCGATCGGCGTCAACTGCGTGCGGGCGTTCCCCGGGCGCGGCATCCGGATCTGGGGCGCCCGCACCCTGTCCTCGGACCCGGCGTGGCGCTACCTCAACGTGCGGCGGCTCTTCAACTACCTGGAGGAGTCGATCCTCCTGGGCACCCAGTGGGTGGTCTTCGAGCCCAACGACGACCGGCTGTGGTCCAGCATCCGCCGCAACATCACCGCGTTCCTCACCGAGGAGTGGCGGCGCGGGGCGCTGTTCGGGCAGACCGCCGCGGAGGCCTTCTACGTGAAGTGCGACCGCGAGAACAACCCCCCGGAGTCCATCGACCTCGGCCAGGTGATCTGTGAGATCGGGGTCGCGCCGGTGAAGCCCGCCGAGTTCGTGGTGTTCCGGCTGTCGCAGTTCTCCGACAGCACGAGCCTCGTCAACGAGTGACCGGTCCGTCCGGCGGACCGGAGGGGCCCGGCACGGACGCCGGGCCCGTCCGGTCGCACCGGTCCGGCCCGCGCCGGCCCGGCTCCAAGCAGGTCCAGTAGGTCCAGCAGGTCCGCAACACACCGGAAGGTGACAGGAAGTCATGGCTGAAGGCGATCCGCTCTCCACACACATCTTCGGCGTCCAGCTCGGCGGCTACAACGTCGAGTCCGTCAAGGAGATCAGCAACCTCACCGTCGACCAGGACGTCGTCGAGTACAAGCAGGTGACCCAGCAGGGCAAGCTGATCGTCCGCAAGCAGCCGGGTGCCCGGCTGCCGGGGGAGGTGACGATCACCCGCGGTCTCGACAAGAGCGGGGCGTTCACCACCTGGATCAAGGAGACCCTCAACAACGGCGCGATCAACACCGCGCGCCAGAACCTCACCATCGAGGTCAAGGACACCACCGGCGCCACCCTGCGCCGCATCCAGCTGATGAACGCCTGGGCCAGCCGCTGGGAGGGCCCCACGCTCACCGCCGGCGAGTCGAGCGCCGCGACCGAGAAGGTGACCATCGTGTTCGAGGAGATCTCCGTCGAATGAGGAGACGGATCGGCCTCGACGAGCTCCTGGAGAAGGCCCCGGCGCCTGCGGCGGCCCCGGCCCCGCAGGCCGCCGCGCCGCAGCGCGGCCGGAGCCCGCAGGACCACGGGCTGCAGACGGAGTTCGAGTTCGAGCTCCCGCGCGGGTACGTCGACGACGAGGGCACCGTGCACCGCCACGGTGCCATGCGCCTGGCGACCGCGCGGGACGAGCTCATGCCCCAGATCGACCAGCGCGTCAAGGAGAACCCGGCGTACCTGAGCGTGGTGCTGCTGAGCCACGTGATCACCCGGCTCGGCACCGTCACCGACGTGCACGCCGGCGTGGTCGAGCGCATGTACGCCACCGACGTCGCGTTCCTCCAGGACTTCTACCAGCGGATCAACAGCGAGGGCCACACCCGCGCCGCGGTGACCTGCCCGCACTGCGAGGGCGGCTTCGAGGTCGACCTCGCTGGTGGGCGCCTGGGGGAATGGTGACGTACGCGACCGCCCGGCTGTACGAGGAGGTCGCGTACATCGCCTACCACTTCCACTGGGAGCGGGAGTCCGTTCTCGACCTGACCCACCACGAGCGCCGGGCGTGGGTGGCGGAGATCGCGCGGATCAACACCCGCGTCAACGAAGGCGGGTGAACGGCATGGGGTTCCGGGACAGGTTCGCGCGCCGGCCCGCCGGCACCGCGCCGGCCGAGGCGCCGACGCCCGCTCCGGCGAGCGCACCGGCCGTCGACGGCCCGGCGCCGGGCAACGTGCCGGCGCCGGACGGCGGTTGGCGTGACGTCGGGCCACTGGCCCGCACCCTCGCGGAGCCGGCCACCGGGGTCAGCGACGGCCTGCGGTTCCGGGGCCGGCTCGCCTCCTGGCAGAACCCCTCGCTGTCCGGCACGCTCGGGCACGCGCTGCTCCCCGCCGCCCCGGCCGGCATCCTGCGGGCGGTCGCCCGGCCGTCCGTCCCGACGGCCTCCGCCGGGACGGACGAGCCTGCCCTGCCGTACGCGGCGCCGCCGCGGGCGCCCGGCTCGGACGGCGCCGACGCGCCGGAGGAGGTGCCCGGGCAGCTCGGTGCGGTCCGGCAGGTGCAGCGGGCCGTGCCCGCCCGACGCCGCCTGCCCGCGCGGGTCACCGCGGCGCAGACCCGGGCCGCCGCCCCGGCGCGGCCTGCCGACCGGGCGGCTGCTTCCGGCTCCGCCCCCGTGGCTTCGTCCGGTGGCGTGGCCTCGTCCGGCGGTGCGCCGTCGTCCGGTGGTGCGTCGTCGTCCGCCCCCACGTCGTCGTCCGCCCCCACGTCGTCGACTGCCAACGTGCCGACGTCCGCCGCCGTGCCGTCGTCCGGTGCGCAGGCCCGGACCGCGCCGGCCGGCCCGGTCGTGCTGCGCCGCGTGACGCGGCCGCTGACCGCGGCGACGCGCCCGCGCACCCTGCCGCTGCGCGCCGTCACCGTGCTCCCGCCGCCCGCGGTGGAACGGGTCGCCGCGCCGACGGCCGGACCCGCCGCCGCGATGTCCGCGGACCCGGTGCCGACGAGCGGCTCCTCGGCCTCCGTACCGACCCCGGCCTCCGTACCGACCCCGAGCACGCCCGCCGGTCGGCCCGAGCCGGCCGAGACCCGGCCCGCCGGCCCGGCGGCCACCGCCTCGACCGCAGGCCCCGGCGGCCCGGTGCAGCGCGCCGCCGCGCGCCGTCCCGTCCTGGGGGCGCCGCTGACCGCCCTGCCCGCGAGCGCCTCGCCGCAGCCCGCCACCGAGGGCACGGCCGGCCCCGCCGCCGCGCCGATGCCGATCGTGGCCGCGCCCGCCCCGGCGGCCCCGGTGGCGGATCCGGCCGGTGGCGCCGCGCCGCCCACCTCCGCGCCCGCGCGCGCCGAGGCCGCCCCCGTTCAGCGCGCCGCCCGCAGCGGCGGCCCCGCCGCGGCGCCGTCCACGGTGAACCCCGGCGTGCGGCGCACCGACTCCTCGACCTCCGCCACCCCCGGCGCGTCCGCCGCCCGGGCCCGTGGCGGGCTGGGCGCACCGCTGGCCGGGCTCCCGCCGACGGCCGGCGTGCCCGGGCCCGGCGGCCGGCGCGGCCCGGCCCGGCGGTCCACGGCCCCGACGCCGGAGGGCGGCACCACTGCTCCCGCGCCGCGCCGCACGGAGTCGCCTGCCGTTCCCGGATCCGGGAGCGGGGGCGCGGCCGCGGCCAGGCCCGCGGCCTCCGCAGGGAGCGGCGGGGCGGAGGCGCCCGGGTCCACGCGGTCGGAGCGGCACCGAGCGGCGACCGGCCCGGGCACTACCGCCGTGCAGCGCGCACTCGGCAGCGCCGGCCCCGGCCCTGGGCCCGGCTCCGGCTCCGGTCAGGGCGCCGCCCCGGACGCCCCCGGTACCGGCTCGGGTGCCGGTCCGGGTGCCGGTCGAGGTGCGCAGGGTGGCTCCGCGCCCTCGGGCGCCGTCCCCCGCCCCGCCCCGGGCACCCGGCCGGTCGTGACGGCCACGGGCGGCGGAGTGCCGCTCGTCGTGGCGCGGGCACCGATCGGCGGCGCGGCGGCGACCGGGCCCGGCCACCGGACGCGGGGCCTGCTCGGCGCGCGTGCCATGACCTCGACGCTCGCGGCGTCCGCGGCGGCAGCTCCCGTGTTCGGCGCCTCCGCGTCGGGCTCGGCCCCGGCACCGGCCGCTCCGCCCGTGGTGCGGGCCTCCTGGCGCCAGGAGCCGGCGGCACGCGCCGTCGAAGCGGACGCGCCACCGGCCGGTGAGCCGGCCGGGCCACCGGCCGCCCCCGCGACCTGGCGCAGCCGGGCCGCGGCCGCCCTGCGTGCCCCCCGAACCGGTGGGGAGCGCGGCGGGTCTTCCGCCCGCCCGGCTTCGTCGGCCCGCGCGGCCGCTGACGGGCGAGCGCCCGTGCAGCGCTCCGGGTCCGACGGGGCCGGTCCGCTGCCGCGCGGCCGCTCGGCGGCGCAGGGCCGGGCCGACCGGGCGGGGAACCCGGGCGCCGGGCATCCCGGGGCGGGCTCGACGGCTTCGTCGGCCCCGTCCGGTGGGCCCGGCGCCACGACCTCGGGGACGGGACCGTCGCCGGTGCAGCGGTCAGCGGTCCCCGGCGGCCGGGCCGCCGCGCGGCGGGCCCGGTCCGGCGGTGCCGGTCCGACGGCCTCGCCCGCACGGGCCGCCGTGCCCGATGGCCGCCCCGGCGTTCCGGCGGACGGCCGGCTGCCGCTGCCGACGGGTGGATCCGACTCCGGTGCGCACCGGTCTCCGTCGCGCGCCGGTGGCACCGCGGAGGCGCGGGCCGTCGCCGGTACGTCCACCGTGCCGGCGTCGACCGCGCCCGCGTCCGGGCGACTGCAGCGCAGGGTGAGCCCGACGCCGTCGGACGCGGCGGTCCGGCCCGGCGCGGCGCCCGCGGCGGCCGTCGCGGCGGTCGGTCGTGCCTGGTGGGGGCGGCGGAGGTCCGCTCCCGCCGCCGGAACGGACGGGACTGCGACGGATGTCCGGCGGGCCGTGCCCGGGGGCGGCGCGGCGAGCCCGTCCGCACCCGTGGCCGTGGGCTCCCCGACCGGACTCGTCGGCCCGGCGGCCGACCGGGTCTCCGTTCCCCGGGCTGCCGCCCGGCCCGCCGGTGCGGCCGGGCACGGTGCGCCGGCCGCCGGGCCGCCGCCGAGCGTGCAGCGGTCCGCTTCGGGCGCCCCGGCCCCCTCGGGCCCGGGCGCGTCGCCCGCGCCCTCCGGGGGCGGCGTGTCGCCGTTCGTGCCACCGCCCGGTGGCGCCGGGGCCGTCGCCGGCTCCGCAGCAGCCTCCGTGGCTTCGTCCGCCTCGTCCGCCTCATCCGGTTCGTCCGCCGGTTCGCGGCGGTCCGCGCCACGTGGCGCGGTGCCCGTGCCCGTGGTGCGCCCGGCCCCGCCGAGGGACGTGGCGGACCGGGCGGCCGTCCAGCGGCTGCCGATCGCCGGCCCCGCCGCCCAGCCCGCCGCACCGCCGGTGCCGTCGCTGTCCCCGCTGGCCCCGGTGTCACCCGGCGCCGGGGGCCGGTCGCTGCCGGGGTTGCCCGGGACGGGCGCCGCGCCGGCACCCCGTCAGGTGGTGTGGCGGGCACCGGTCCGGGGCGGCGCTCCCGGGCCGGCCGCCGGGTCGCAGCCCGGGGTGGCGGCGGACACCGCGCGGGTGCTGCAACGGGTGGCCGAGCACGCGGGCCTGACCGGGGTGCCGATGACGGCCGTTCCGGCCGGCAGCCCCGTGGTGTCCCGCTCCGCGGCGCCGGGCGGGCCGGGGCTACCGCACCCGGGCGCGACCGCCGGTGCCCAGGAGGGCAGCGGGGCGCAGGCCGGGGGCGCCTTCGGGGCGGACCACCTCGACGAGCTGGCCCGGCGTCTGATCGAGCCCGTCGGACGGCTGCTGCGCGCCGAACTGCGCAGGGGAAGGGAACGCGCCGGGCGGCCGTACGACGGTCGCCGGTGAGGGCGCGGGGCGGACATCGGCGGGCAGGCGACGGAGGCGGGACATGACCGACAACATCTTCGCGACGAGCGTGTTCTTCAGACTCACGATCGGCGGCAACGACCTGGGGGAGTTCACGACCTGCTCGGGCCTGGGCGCACAGGTGGAGATCCACCAGTACGCCGAGGGCGGCAACAACGGCTTCTCCTGGCAGCTGCCGGGGCGCATCACCTGGTCGAACATCACGCTCACCCGGGCGGTCACCGCGGACACCCTCAAGATCGCGCGCTGGCTGGACGAGACGGTGCGCCGGGTCGAGCCCAAGGACGGCGAGATCGTGGCGCTGCGCCCCGACCTGAGCCGGATCGTCAGCTGGCAGGTGCTGGGCATCGTCCCGGTGAGCTGGCAGGGCCCGTCCTTCGACCCGTCGAACTCGCAGGCCGCCGTGGAGACCCTGGAGATCGCCCACGCGGGCCTGCGCCCGTCCTGACCGGGCCGGCCCCCCACCCGGCCGGTCGGTCCCACCGGCGACCGGACCACCGACCGCCACGGACCACCAGGCGACCGAACCGCCGCCGACCACCGAACCGCCACAGACCAGCAGACGACCAGACGACCAACGGAAGGAGGTGCGGGATGTCCTCGGTCCCCGCGAGCGTGACCCGGGCCCAGGTGACCATCATGGAGCCCCCGTCGACCGTCGGCGCCCAGCCGGGCGGCGTGCTCGTGCGGCTCCGGCTGCAGTTCAACCCGGCGAGCCTCGTGCTGAGCAAGTCCACCGAGTGGCGCCGCACGCCGTCCCGGACGGCCGGCCAGTCCGCGCTGCCCGAGTTCGTCGGCAGCGGGCCGCGCTCGCTCTCCCTGGAGGTGTTCCTCGACGCCACCGCGACGCACGACAACTCCGTGGAACGGGCGGTGGAGCAGCTGATGACGGCCTGCGTGCCGACCCCGAGCAGCCTGGCGCGCAAGACACCGTCGAGCCCGTGGATCCGGCTGGACTGGGGGACGTCGAGGACGACCTCGTTCAACGGGGTGCTGAGCGCCCTGTCCGTCACCTACTCGCTGTTCGACGTGGACGGCAAGCCGCTGCGGGCGACCTGCTCGCTCACCATCGACGAGGCCAGCGTCGACCCGGCGGGCCAGAACCCGACGTCGGGCTCGATGGAGGCCCGCAGCACCCACCGGGTGATCGCGGGGGACAGCCTGCCGCTGCTCGCCTGGCGCGAGTACGGCGACGCGACGGCGTGGCGGACCATCGCCGAGGCCAACGACCTGGACGACCCGATGGTGCTCGTCCCCGGCACGGAGCTGATCGTTCCGGCCGTCGACGACCGGGCGCGGGGTGGTCGGCCGTGACCACCCCCGAGGCGCGCGGCGGCCGTTCCTTCGCCGCCGACCCGATCGTCGAGGCACCGGGCCCGCTCCCGGCGGCGTGGGCGGCGCAGCTGGTCTCCTGCGACATCGAGGAGAGCGTCGGCCTGCCCGACACGGCCGTCCTGGTGTTCCGCGACGCGTACCACGGCTTCCTCGCCGAGACCGGCATCACCATCGGCACCAAGCTGAAGGTCTCGGTGGTGACCGTCCAGGACCACGCGCAGGAGCGGCTGTTCACCGGGGAGGTGACGGCACTGGAGCTGGACGTGGACGCCACGGGCTCGTTCACCGTGGTGCGGGCCTCCGCGGTCACCCACCGGCTGATGCGCGGGCGCCGGGTGAAGGCCTTCCGCACCATGACGACGGCGGACATCGTCCGCCAGGTGGCAGCGGGCGCGGGGCTGGGCTGCGGCCGGGTCGACGCGTTCCCCGTCGTCCACCAGCAGCTCTCGCAGGCGAACGTCTCCGACTGGGAGTTCCTGCAGTACCTGGCGCAGGAGAGCGGCGCGCAGGTGCGGGTGGACGACGCCGGGCTGCTGGAGTTCGTGAAGCCCGAGCCGGCCTCCAAGGCGCCCGCGCCCTCGACGCCCGCCCCGCAGAACCCGCTGGTGCTGGAGTACGGCCGCAACCTGCTGGAGCTGCGCGGCGTGCTGACGGGCGGCGGCGGGGCGGACGCGGTCGAGGTGCGCGGCTGGAACGTGACCACCAAGAAGGCCCTGGTCGCCACCGAGCCGTCGGTGAACGGCGAGACGGTGCGCCCCGGGCTGAGCCCGTCCACGGTGGGCGCGGCCTTCCCGGGCAAGAGCCGGATGACCGTCGCCGACACGCCGTACCGCACCCAGGCGGAGACCACGGCCGCGGCCGGGTCGATCGCGGCCTCGGTGGCCGCCGGTTTCGGCGAGCTGGAGGCGGTGGCGGAGGGCAACCCGAGGCTGCGGGCGGGCACGCCCGTCGCCCTGGGCAACGTCGGCGCGGCCTTCTCCGGCCGCTACACCGCGACGGCCGTGCGCCACCTGCTGGAGCCGTACCGCGGGTACCGGACCACCGTCGTGGTGAGCGCGGCGCCGGACCGCTCGCTGGCCGGGCTGGCCGCCGGGGGCGCCGCGCCGCCGCGCGGGCCGCGGATGCCGGGCCTGGCGATCGCCGTGGTCACCGACGTGCGGGAGCCGGGCGGCGCGCAACGCGGCTGGGTCCGGCTGAAGTTCCCGTGGCTGGACGACACCTACGTCTCGGACTGGGTGCGCACCGTCCAGTGGGGCGGCCAGAGCGGCGGCGGCGTGTTCAGCCCGGAGGTCAACGACGAGGTGCTGGTCGGCTTCGAGCAGGGCTCCCTGGACAGCCCGTACGTGCTGGGGGGCCTGTACAACGGCGTCGACAAGCCGTCGCGGCACGACGTCCCGCTGGTCGACCCGGCCTCGGGAAAGGTCAACCGCCGTTCGCTGGTGTCCCGTTCGGGCCACCGGATGGAACTGCTGGACGTCCCCGGCGGGCCGTCCGGCGTTCGGCTGGCCAGCGGGGACCGCAAGCTGGAGGTCAAGCTGGACGAGCAGCGCGGCGAGATCGTGCTGACGGTCTTCGGCGCGGCCGGCGCGGCGGCGAGCTCGGTCCGGCTGTCCTCCTCCGGCGTCACCATCGACGCCGGCACCGGGGCCGTGAACCTGCGGGGGGCGTCGGTGAACGTCACCGGCCGCACCGAGGTCACCGTGGACGGCGGCGCGCTCGCGGTGCTCAAGGCGGCGCTGGTGCGCATCAACTGAACCGACACGTGATTGACGTGACGTCAAACATGCTTCCCACTGGGAGGGTTGACGTCCACCCGGCCCGCACCGACCGAACCCGCGTCGATGCGGGCCGCACACCCGGGGCGGGCCGGCCCCGAAGACCGCCCCGGCCCCGCACACCATCCGATGGGAGACCGCACATGCCACCCGCAGCCCGGACGGGCGACACCACCGACCACGGCGGTGCCCTCACCACCCCGCCCCCAGGCGCCCTCGCGGTGGAGACCGTGCTGATCGGCGGCCGCCCGGCCGCCGTCGCCGGCAGCCTGCACGCCTGCGTCCCGCACGTCGAACTCGGGCCCGCCAACGTCGTGCTGCCCGACCTCGGGGCGGTGGCCAGGGGCGAGGTGCTGATCGGCGGGCTCCCGGCGGCCCGGATGGGGGACAAGACGGCCTGTGGCGCGCGGATCCTGACCGGCGCGTTCACCGTACTGATCGGGGGCGTCGCATGACCGCCAACTTCATCGGCCGGGGCTGGGCCTTCCCGCTCCGGGTCAACGCCACGGGCGGGATCGGCATGGTGGACCGGGACCGGGAGATCGAGGAGGCCATCCGGCTGATCCTCGGCACCGCCCCCGGGGAGCGGCCGATGCGCCCGGAGTTCGGCTGCGGCATCCACGAGTACGTGTTCGCGCCGAGCGACGGCAGCACCGCCGGGCGGATCGCCCGCGAGGTGCGCATCGCCCTGGAGCGCTGGGAACCCCGGATCGAGGTCGAGGACGTGGTGATCGCCTTCGACACCGTGGACGACGGCACGCTCTACATCGACGTCCACTACACCGTGCGGTCCACCAACGACCGCCGCAACCTGGTCTTCCCCTTCTACACGATCCCGGCCTCCCCGGACGCCCCGGAGACCTCCGGCGCCCTGAGCGGGGGAGCGCTCTGATGGCACTGCCCTCCCCGAACCTGGACGACCGCCGCTTCCAGCAACTCGTCGACGAGGCCAAGCGGTTCGTGCAGCAGCGCGCCCCGGAGTGGACCGACCACAACGTGTCCGACCCCGGGGTCACGCTGATCGAGACCTTCGCGTACATGGTCGACCAGCTGCTCTACCGGCTGAACCGGGTGCCCGAGAAGAACTACTCCGCCTTCCTCGACCTGCTGGGGGTGCGGCTCTTCCCGCCGTCCGCGGCGACCGCCGAGGTCGACTTCTGGCTGTCGGCCCCGCAGCCCGAGACCGTCCTGCTGCGTGCCGGCACCGAGGTCTCCACGCAGCGCACCGAGACCGAGGAGGCGGTGGTCTTCTCCACCGTCGAGGACCTGCCGGTGGTGCCGAGCTCCCTCGACCGGCTGGTCACCGTCTCCGCCGCCGGGGAGCAGAGCGACGGCACCACCCGGCTCGCCGACGGCGTGGACGTGCCCTGCTTCCAGCCGCGCCCCGAGGTCGGGGACGCCATGCTGTTCGCCCTGCCGACGGTCGTGCCCCGCTGCATCCTCGTGGTCCGGCTGGACAGCCGGGTCGAGGGCGTCGGCGTCGACCCCCGGCAGCCGCCGCTGGCCTGGGAGGTGTGGGACGGCGCGCGGTGGACCGCCTGCGAGACCGGCACCGACACCACCGGCGGCCTCAACCGCCCCGGTGAGGTCGTGGTGTTCGTGCCCGCCGGGCACACCGCCTCGGTGGTCGCCGGGCGCCGGGCGGGCTGGCTGCGCTGCCGGGTGACGGCGCCCGAGCCGGGCCAGCCGTTCTACGCGGAGTCCCCGACGATCCGCCGGGCCGAGGTGTTCACCGTCGGCGGCACCGCGACCGTCGTCCACGCGCAGAGCGTCGTCGACGCGCCGCTCGGCGCCTCGGAGGGCGTCGCCGGCCAGCGGTTCCGGCTCGCCCGGCCGCCCGTCCTGCTCGACGACGGGGCCCCGGTGGTCGAGGTGTCGGCCGGCGAGGGCTGGGAGCGCTGGAGGGCCGTCGAGCACTTCGGCGACTCCGCGCCGACCGACCGGCACGTGGTCATCGACGCCACCACGGGCGAGTTCGCCTTCCCGCCCGCCGTCCGGGAACCCGACGGCACCCTGCGCTCCTTCGGCGCGGTGCCGCCCAAGGGAGCCCAGTTGCGGGTGCCGCACTACCGCACCGGCGGGGGGACGGCCGGCAACGTCGCCCGGAGCACCATCACCGTGCTGCGCAGCTCCGTCCCGTACGTGGCCAGTGTGGACAACCGCGAGGCGGCCCGGGGAGGGGTCGACGGCGAGACGGTGGAGAACGCCAAGCAGCGGGCCCCGCACGTGCTGCGGCTGCAGGAACGGGCCGTCACCGCGGGGGACTACGAGCTGATCGCCCGCCAGGCCGCGCCCTCCGCGGCCCGGATCCGCTGCGTGCCGGCCGTCGCCGGGGAGGCGGGCGCCGTACGGGTGCTCGTGGTCCCCGACGCGGTCGCCGACGAGGGCGACCGGCTGCGCTTCGAGCAGCTGATCCCCGGGGAGCCGATGCTGGCCGCGATCGCCACCGCCCTCGACGAGCGGCGGCTGGTCGGCACCCGGCTGCTCGTCCAGCCGCCCTCCTACCAGGGGGTGACGGTGGTGGCCCGGCTGGCGACCGACGCCCCGGACGCCGACCGGGTCCGCGAGGCGGCGCTCACCGCGCTGTTCCGGTACCTCAACCCGCTGCGCGGCGGGGCGGACGGGTCGGGCTGGCCGTTCGGCCGGTCCGTGCAGTACGGGGAGATGTTCGCGGTGCTGCAGCAGGTGCCCGGCGTCGCCGCGGTCGACGAGCTGCGCCTCTTCCCGGCGGACCCGATCACCGGACGCCGGGGCGCGCCCGCGGAGCGGGTCGACGTCGCCCCCGACGCCCTCGTCTTCTCGCACCAGCACCAGGTCGTGGTGGGCCCGCTGGCCGGGGACGGTCCGCGGTGAGCCGGGCCGCCCTGCCGGGGCTGCGCAGCCCCCACCCGATCGGCGGGCTGCTGCCCTCGATGTACGCCGAGGACGACCTCGCCCAGCGGTTCACCGCGGGGCTGGACACCGTCCTCGCCCCGGTGTTCGCCACCCTGGACAACCTGCCCGCCTACTTCCAGGCGCGGCTGGCCCCGGCCGACTTCCTCGACTGGCTGGCCGGCTGGGTCGCGGTGGACACCGACCCGGCCTGGCCGGAGGAGGTCCGGCGCGCCGTCGTCGGCCGCGCGCTCGAACTGCACCGGTGGCGCGGTACCCGGCGCGGGCTCCAGGAACGGCTGCGGCTGGTCCTCGGCGCCGGTGCGCAGGTCGTGGACGGCGGCGGCGCGGCCTGGTCCACCGACGCGGACGCGGCCCTGCCACCGGCGCCGTCCGGGGAACTGCTGGTGCGCGTCTGGCCGGAGCGCACCCCGCAGCTGGACGAGGAACAGGTGCTGGCCGTCGTCCGGGCGACCTGCCCGGTCCATCTCACCTGCCGGGTGCAGGTGTTGCCCGGTCCACCCGGGACGGAGGAGAGCTGAGCGATGCGTACGTGTCCCGAGTGCGGAGTGGCCAACGAGGACGGGGACGACTTCTGCGGCAACTGCGGGGCCTACCTGGGGTGGTCCGCGGGGAGGCCGTCGTCGGCCCCGCCGGCGGCCCCGGCCGGTGGTGGGCCCGCGGGTGGCGGTGAGGCGGCGGCGCCGTCGCCGTCGCGGGCGGTGGGGGCCGCCGCGGAGCCTCCGGCCCGCGAGGTGGGCGGCCGCGCGTCCGCAGCCGGGGCGCCGGCCGCCGGTGCGCCCGCGGCCGGCGCGCCCGCCGCGCAGCCGGTCCGGGCCGCCGCGCCCGAACCGCCGGCTCCGGCGACGTCTGACGACCCGCCGGCCACCGACACGCCGGCCACCGGTCCGGCGAGCACCCGTGCCACCGGGCGCACCCGCGGCCTCCGGCGCACCCTCGACACGGTGCGCAGCGTCCGCACGGGGCGCACGTCCGGCACCGGGCCCACCGGTGGCCTGGACGCGGCCGTCACCGCGGCGGCCGGGGCGGCGCTGGACGCCGCCGGGACGGGCACGGCCGGGCCGGGCACGTCGGCGACGACGGGGCGGACCTCCCGGAGCGGATCCCCCGCGGCCGGGAGCGCCACGGCCGGGAGCACCGATTCGGGGACCCCCGCTTCGGGGAGCACCGAGGCCGTGACTCCCGGCGCCGGTAGCGTCGGTGCCCCCGCCGCCCCGAGCACCGCGGACCCCGGGACGCCCGGGACGGGCGCCGCCGGGAGTGGCACCGCCGAGACGGGGCGGACCTCCCGGACCGCCCGCACCTCCCGGACGGGCCGCACCTCCCGGACGGAGCGCGCCGCGGACGCCGGGAGCACCGGGGCCCCCGGCCCCGCCGACCCCCCTGGCGGCGCCGGCACGGGAACGCCCGGGACGGGCGCTGCGGAGACGGGCACCGCCGGAACCGGGCGCACCTCCCGGACCGGCCGCACCCCCGGGGCTGCGCGCGCCGCCGACCCGGCCCCGGTCCCGCCGGGCCCGGTGCAGCCGCGCCCCGAGGCCGTCCGGCAGCCCGAGGCGGACCCGGTGGCCGTGCAGCCCGCCAAACCGGTCGCGCCGCGTCCGGTGGTCCGGCCGTCCACGGCCGAGGAGGCCCAGGTCGGCCCGCCCTGCCCGCGGTGCCAGACGCCCAACCGGCCCGACCGCCGGTTCTGCCGGCGCTGCGCCGCGCCGCTGACCGTCGCCGAGGCCGCTCCCGCGCTGCCCTGGTGGCGGACCCGTTGGCCGTTCCGCCGTCGGGTGCGGATCGGCGGCTCCGGCACCGCCCTGCGCCGGATGATCGCGGTGCTGGTGGTGGCGGCGCTGGTGGTCGCCGGGGTCCTGCTCTACCCGGCGGGCCGCAACGTGTACGAGGACGTGCTGGACAAGCTGCGCGACGCCAAGGCGATCACCCCGACCGGGGTCGAGGCGAGCGCCGCCGCCGGCGGCCACCCCGCCGCCCAGGCCGTGGACGGCCTCAGCAACAGCTACTGGGCCGCGCCGCGCACGGGGGACTCGATCAGCTTCACCTTCGCCAAGCCGTTCCGGCTGGTCGACGTCATCGTGCACGGCGGGTCCTCCACCGAGCCGCAGGAGTTCCAGAAGACGGCGCGGCCGATCGGCCTGGACCTCCGGGCGACCAGCTCGGACGGGAAGGTGCACGAGCAGAAGGTGACCCTGAACGACAAGCCGGGCCCCCAGACGGTGCTGACCGGGGTGAGCGACGTGGTGAAGGTGACGCTGGTCGTCCGCGAAGCGGCCGGCCCGGAGGGCGGCCCGATCGCCCTCGCGGAGGTGGAGTTCTTCAAGCGTTGAAGAGCGGGCTGCGGCCGTGTTCCCGGGCGCCGGCGTGGGAGGCTACCCGGGTACTGCCGCAGCCCGCGACCAGGAGCACCGCCATGCACCGACCGCCCGCCCTCCGACTCGACGCCACCGCCTCCGGGCACCCGGCGGGGATCCTCGACGCGGCCGAGCGGGCCGAACAGCGCGGCATGGACCGGCTGGTGGTCGCCGAGACCGCCTACGACCCGTTCCTGCAGCTGGCCCGGGCGGCCGACCGCACCCGGTCGATCGAGCTGGCCACGGGCATCGCGGTGGCCTTCGCCCGCACCCCGATGACGCTCGCCTACCAGGCGTGGGGCCTGCACGCGGCCTCCGGCGGACGGGCCGTCATCGGGCTGGGTTCGCAGGTCAGACCGCACATCGAGAAGCGCTTCGGGATGCCCTGGGACCGCCCGGCGGCCCGGATGCGCGAGTACGTCCACGCCGTCCGGGCGATCTGGCACAGCTGGCAGACCGGTGAACGGCTGCGCTTCCGCGGCGAGTTCTACACCCACACGATGATGTCGCCGGTCTTCTCGCCCGACCCGGTCCCGGCGGGGGTGCCGCGGATCCTGCTGGCCGGGGTCGGCCCGCTGATGACCCGCACCGCCGGGGCGGTGGCCGACGGGTTCCTGAGCCACCCGTTCTCCTCTCCCGCCTACCTGTCGGAGCAGGTGCTGCCTGGGCTGACGGAGGCCCGGGCGCGGGCGGAGGCGGACGGCGAGCCGTGGACGGACCGGCCGTTCGAGATCACCGGCAACGTGCTGACCGCCACCGGCCGCACGGAGGAGGAGCTGGCCGCCAACCGGGCCGGGGTGCGGGAGCGGCTGGCCTTCTACGCCTCGACCCCGGCCTACCGCCCGGTGCTCGCCCGGTACGGGTGGGAGGGGCTCCAGGAGGAGCTGCACACCCACTCGGTGCGCGGCCGCTGGGCGGAGATGGCGGCGCTGATCGACGACGAGGTGTTCGACACCTTCGCGGTGTCGGGCCCGGTGGAGGAGGTCGCCCGCGAGCTGACCCGCCGCTACGGCGGGCTGGTGACCCGGCTCTCCGTCAGCCTGCCGCCGGACGCGGACCCGGAGCTGGTCCTGGACGTCCTGGCCGCGGTCCGTGCGCTCGACGGGCCGCCGCCGGCCTGACCCTCCACCGGGGCGCTCCGCCCGGCCGCGCCGAACGCGGCGCCGACCGGGCGCGCTCCGTACCCGACCGGTCGGGCGGCGGCCAAGTCCGGGCAGATTCGGGCAACGCATCCCCGGCCGCACCTGTGGGCGGCAGGATCACGCCGAGGAACGTGACGCGCCGCCCGGCGGTCCGTCACGGTGCCTGTCATGTCTTGGCCATCCGTCGACGCCCGTGGGGGTGCCCGCTTGACCGTGCCGGACGACCACCCAGCCCCGGACCGCCCCACCGAGCCCGGGGCCTCCGACCACCTCGCCGACTTCGACGAGTTCCTGCGCGTCTGCGCCGAACTGACCGGCTTCGACGAACCCGAGCTGCGCGCCACCGGCGTCGCCCACGAGCACCACCGCACCGTCCTGGCCCACCGGGTCCGCGACGACCACGCGCTGGTCCACCTCTGGTACGTCGGCGCCTGGCCGGGCGAACAGCCCTCCTCCGTCCACGCCCACGACCAGGGCCTGGTCTGGCGGACCTTCCACGCCGCCCCGCCCGGCTCCGCCGCCCCCGGCCACGGCAGCTGGGCCGAGCCGCCCCGCGGGAGCGGTGCCCGGTGACCGCCCGCTGGGACGCCGTCGTGGTCGGCGCGGGCTTCGCCGGCACCCTGGTCGCCCACCGCCTCGGGGCCCACGGCCGGCGCGTCCTCGTCCTGGAGGCCGGACCGGTCGCCCCCACCCCCGCCGAGACCGCCGCCGCCCACCGCGCGGCCGGCGGCGGCCCGCCCACCTCGCCGTACCCGCACAGCCCCGACGCCCCCTCGCCCGACGTCACCGACCTCGCCGGGCTCCCCGGCGGCGGCTTCACCGCCACCGGACACCTCCGCCAGTACGGACCGCAGCCCTACGCCAGCGGCTACCTGCGCGCCAACGGCGGCACCGGGCTGCTCTGGACCGGGCTCACCCCGCGCATGCACCCCGAGGACTTCCGCACCGGCGACCTCGGGCGCGGCCGCAACTGGCCGATCGGCTACCACGACCTGGAGCCGTACTACCGCGCCGCCGAACACGAACTCGGCGTGGCCGCCGACGCGGCGCAGCAGCGCAGCGCCGTCGGACTGCCCATCCCGGAGGACTACGCCTTCCCCATGCGGGCGATCCCGGCCAGCCACCTGGACCGGCTGCTCGCCCGGGCCCTCGACGGCCGGACGGTGCGCGACCCGGCCGGGCCGGGCCCCTCCCGGCTCGCCGTCACGCTCACCCCGCATGCCCGCAACGGCCTGCCCACCCGCCCCGGCGACGCCGTCGGGCCGCCCTGCGCGGGCAGCGCCAGCTGCGTGCCGGTCTGCCCGAGCGGGGCCAAGTACACGCCCCTGCGGACCCAGGCCCGCTGGGCGGCCGGCGTCGAGCTGCGCACCGACGCCGTGGTCAGCCGGGTGCTGGTCGACCCGGCCACCGGGCGCGCCACCGGCGTGACCTACCTGGCCGGCGGCACCGTCCACCGGGTGGACGCGGACCTGGTCGTCCTCGCCGCGCACGCCGTCGAGAACGCCCGGCTGCTGCTCCTGTCCGGCCTGACCGGCCGCAGCGACCAGGTGGGCCGCAACCTGATGGACCACCCGGCGCTGCTCACCTGGGGGCTGATGCCCCGCCCGGTCGGCCCCTACCGCGGGCCCGGCTCGACCAGCGGACTGGAGGCCTTCCGGTTCGGACCGGCCCGGGCCCGCCGGGCGCCGTTCCGGATCGAGATCGGCAACTGGGGCTGGTCCTGGGCCGGCGGCACGCCGCAGGCGGAGACCGCGGCGCTGCTGGCCGCCGGACTGCGGGGCAAGGAACTGCGCGAACGCCTCGGCGACCGGCTCGGCCGTCAGTTCTCCCTCCAGTTCGAGCTGGAGCAGCCCGCCGACCCGGCCAACCGGGTCACCCTCGACCCGGACCGCCGGGACCGGCTCGGGCTGCCGGCCCCCGCCGTCCGCTACGACCTCGACGCGTACGTCCGGGAGGGCCTGGCCTCGGCCCGTGCGGTGTCGGACCAGCTGTTCGCGCTGCTCGGCGCCGAGGACCACACCGCCTACCCGGCGGGGCCCGGCTGGCCGGGGCGGGTGGAGCACCGGGGCGTCGCCTACGGCTACCGCGGCGCGGGCCACGCGGGCGGCACCCACGTCATGGGCGACTCGCCGGCCACCTCGGTCGTCGACCAGTGGCAGCGCTGCTGGGACCACCCGAACCTGTACGCCGTCGGGTGCGGCTCGATGCCCTCGCTCGGCACCTCCAACCCCTCCCTCACCATGGCCGCACTCGCCCTGCGCAGCGCCGAGCGGATGGACCGGGACCTGCAGGAGCTGCGCCGCCCGCTGCCCGTGACCACCGCGGCCCGTCCGGCCGGGCCGGACCCGTCGCCGCCGGGCCCGTCCGTGCCCGACCCGGCCGACCGCCACCTGCCGGGGCCACGCCCGTCCGACCCCCACCCGTCCGACCTCCACCCGTCCGACCTCACGGAGACGCCATGACCGGCCTGCCGCTCCCGCCCGTTCCCGAGCCGTACCACCTGCCGTTCCACTACGGCGCGCTGCACAACATCGGCGTCGACTACCTGGTCGCACCCGAGCGGGCGCGCGAGCTGCTCCGCAAGCGCCACCCCGGGCTGACCGTCGCCGTCTTCGACGGCCGGGCCTGCGTGTCGCTCAACTACCAGCTGTACTTCGCCCAGTACCCGAACGGCGGCGGCGTCACCGAGGAGTTGGAGATCAACCTGGTCGCCCACCCGGCGTTCGCCGAGGATCGGCTGCCCGAGCTCGACTACGGCGGCTACGCCCGCGGCCACGACCAGACCAAGCTGCTCGGCATCGCCCGGCTCCACGTCCTCTGCGACAACCCGCTCGCCATCGACGCCGGACGCCGCCTCTACGCCGAGCCCAAGCACCCCGGCTGGTTCGAGACCACCCTGCCCTCGCTCAACGCGGCGGCCGTGCAGGAGCGTTGGTCCGTCTCCTGCCGCCGCGCCGAGCTCGGACCGGACGGGCTGCGCCGCCACGACGAGCAACTCCTCGCCCTGGAGGTGGACCTGGGCGGGCTCACCCCCGAGTCCGTCAACAACACCCCGATCACCGGCTACGGCACCGACGAGGAGGGCCGGCTGCTCGCCGGGCCGCTCAACGTCCACCAGCCCTACCGCTACCACGCGTTGGACGGCCGCGCGGCCGACCGCGTCCGCCTCGAGGTGGGCAATCCCGCCGAGGAGGCCGCCCGCGACCTCGCCCACCTGATCGCCGACGCGCCCGCCGCAGGCGTCTGGACGTACCAGTCCGCGCCCGTCGCCGCCCACAACCGCGCCTACTACGTCCGGTAGGGCGTGTCTTTCGGATCACGTCGGATCAGCGGGCGTCGTTGGGGTGCGTGCATCGGCGGCGCCGAGGAGGGAGTCCATGCGGTGGGGGCACCTCCCGGCCGCCAGGCTGGGGGCCATCGGCGACTGACGAGAAGCCGGCGTGGGGGTACCCCCGGCCGAAGGCTGGGGGAGTGCGTGCCCCGGCGGCGATCGCCTGGCGTGATCCGAAAGACACGCCTAGCCCGCGGAGCCCTGTCGCGGCACCGTCGGTGGCGCACCCCCGGGTGGTGCGCCACCGGGGCTCACCCCGGCGGAGGCCCGCCCGGCCCGGTGAGAGCGGCCGGCACCCGCCGGCCGGGCGCCGCCCGTTCGGTGGCCGGGGCGGCCGGCGCCCGGGCCCAGCGGCCGGCGAGCACCGTGCCCGTGACCAGCTGGAGCTGGTGGTAGGCCATCAGGGGCAGCGCCAGCACCCCGGCCTCGGGGCCGAACAGGACGGTGGCCATCGGCAGGCCGTTCGCCAGGCTCTTCTGCGAGCCGCAGAGCACCGCGGCGATGGTGGCCGCCCGGTCCAGCCGGAGCAGCCGGGAGCCCAGGGCGGTGGCGGCCAGTGCGGCGGCGAGCAGGGCGAGCAGCACCGCGAGCAGGCCCAGCAGGGCGCCCGGCCCGGCCAGGCTCCAACTGCCCCGGGCCGTGGCCGCGCTGAACGCCGTGTAGACGACGAGCAGGATCGAGCCGCGGTCCACCGGGGTCAGCACCCGTCTGTGCCGGGCCAGGAACGCGCCCAGGCAGGGCCGCAGCACCTGCCCGAGCAGGAACGGGGCGAGCAGCTGGAGCCCGATCCGGACCAGCCCGTCGGCGGAGAGCGCGCCGTGGGCGTCCAGCAGCCAGGCCGCCAGCAGCGGGGTCACCAGTAGCCCGGCCAGACTGGAGTAGGTGCCCGCGCAGATCGCCGCCGGGACGTCCCCGCCCGCCGCGCCGGTGAGTGCGACCGAGGACTGCACCGTCGACGGGACCAGGCAGAGGAACAGCACGCCGGTCTGCAACTGCCCGGTCAGCGGGACGGGTGTGAGCAGAGCGGTGGCCAGCCCGAGCAGCGGGAAGAGGACGAAGGTGGCGGTGAGCACCAGGCCGTGCAGGCGCAGCCGGCGCAGGCCGGCCAGTGTCTCCCGGGTGGACAGGCGGGCGCCGTAGAGGAAGAACAGCAGGGCCACCGCGAGGTCGCAGGCCGTCTCCGCCGCCCGGGCCCGGCCGCCCGTCGCCGGGAAGAGGGCGGCCAGGCCGACCGCCCCGGCCAGCGCCGCCGTGTACGGGTCGAGCCGGCGCGGCAGGAGCCGGTGCCACCGGCCGCGATCGGCGGTGCGGTCCGTCACCGGCCGCCTCCGGCCACGCCGCCGTTCGGGACGACCCCCAGCAGCCCGCCCACCAGGGAGCCGGGGCCGTCCTGGTCGCTGCCCGCGGAGCCGCTGCCCTGCTGGACGTCGGCCGTGCGGTCGATCTCCACCCAGGAGTCGGCATGGCTGTTGTCGACGAGGGTGATCAGTGCGCTGCCGGCCACCGGCGCGGGGGGCCGCTCGGCGGGTGCCGACCCGCTCACCGCCCACCCCAGCGCGGCGAGCACCGGCAGTGCGGCGGCCCAGGGCGGGGCGGGGCCGCGCTGCCCGGCCGTCACGCCGTCACCCCCGCGAGCGGACGGGAGGCCGCGATGTTCCGCTCCAGCAGTTCGGTGGACTCGCGCACGCCGATCTGCCGGCTCTGGCCGGCGACCGCCGGCAGCCGCCCGTCGGCGACCTTCAGCCCGGCCAGCGCCTCGTCCATCGCCTGGTGGGCGGCGAACAGGCAGGGGGTGCTGTAGATGGCGACGTCCACCCCCAGCTCGGTGAGTTCGGAGAGCGACAGCCGGGGGGACTTGCCGCCCGCGATCTGGTTGAAGAGCAGCGGCTTGCCCCCGACGACGCGCCGGATCCGCCGGATCCACTCCTCGCTGCGCACCCCGTCGACCAGGACGACGTCGGCGTCGGTGGCGGCCAGGGCCCGGGCGCGGCGCAGGATGTCCTCCTCCTCGGTGGCGTCGGTGCGGGCGACCACCACGAGGTCCGTCCGGTTGGCGAGGACGAGCTCCAGCTTCTCCAGGTACTCCTCCAGCGGGAGGACCTGCTTGCCGTCGGCGTGGCCGCAGCGCCGCGGCCGCTTCTGGTCCTCCAGGATGACGCCCGAGGCGCCGATGCGTTCGAGCCGGCGCACCACGTGGCAGGCCACCTCGGGATCGACGTAGCCGTCGTCGATGTCGACGAGGAGGTGGTGCCGGGGGAAGGCGCCGCGCAGCCGTTCGACGAAGGCGACCATGTCCGGCCAGGCGATGAAGCCGATGTCGGGCAGGCCGTAGTAGGACGCGGCGAAGCCGAATCCGGAGACGAACATGCCGTCGTAGTGCTCGGCCGCGATGGAGGCCGAGTACATGTCGTAGACGCCGATGAGGGGCGTGGCCCCGGGGCCGGCGATCTCCTCGCGGAGCCGCTGCCCGTGGCCCGACGCCGTGGTTCCGTGGAACATGGCCTTCTCCTCGCGATCGGTGACTTTGCCTGAACTTGGCCTTCTTTAGACCAAACTGAGGTGCCATCACTATGCGCCCTTTAATGTTCCGTGGGCAAATCTTTAAAGGAGATTCCCTCGTTGGAGTGATGGAATTCGTGAAGATGTGACTGGGCATGGGAAAGGGGCGGTGGCGTGGGGGATCCACGCCACCGCCCCCGGGGGAGCCGGGCCCCGGCCGGTCCGGTCAGCCGCGCGCGACCGGTGCCCGGAAGCGCCGCACCGCCGTCCGTGCCGCGGCGGCGGCCAGGTAGGCCAGCAGGGCGGGCCCGAGCAGGTACACCGCCGTCAGGAGCGGGTTGCGGGTGTCGTAGGGGGAGCTGAGCACCGGGATGGCGAGCAGTGGAACGGCGGCGCACAGCCGCTCGGAGGTCGACAGCGGCTCCACGGCGAGCACGACGGCCGCCAGCATCGGGGCGACGAGCCAGAAGGGATCGGTCGGGGTCGTGTAGCCGTCGCCGAAGGTCAGTCCGTACGCCCAGGAGGCCGCGCCGGGGAGCGCGGTGCCGAGGGCGAGCACCACGAGCGGGGCCCGCCGCCCGGGTGCGCGGTCCGGCGGGCAGATCCGCACCAGCAGCATGGCGAGCGAGGTGGCGAGCAGGGTGCTCCGCCCGGGCAGCGAGCCCGGCTGCAGGCCGGTGAGGTCGTGCAGCGAGGTGGCGGAGGCGGCGGCGCCGAGGGCGGCGGCGCTCGCGAGGGCTGCCAGGGCGAAGGCCCGTGCCCCCGCCCAGCGGCCGAGCAGCGCGGCCCCGGCGGTCAGGGCGACCGGTGCCAGCAGGGCCAGGGTGACCAGCACGAGCGGCAGGGTCGGCGGGGCGAAGGGCTCCTCGCCCGGCCACAGGGCGCTCCGGCGGGCGGTCGCCAGTGTGGCGAGCAGGGCCTGCACCCCCGCCAGGGTGGCCGCCCAGGGCGCGACCAGGCCGAGCGCGCGGCCGAGCGGGCGGTCCGAGCTGAGGCCTGCACCGACCCGCAGCCCGTGGGCCGCCACGTCGGCGACCTGGCGGAGCCGGCCCCAGGGCCCGGCCTCCTCGGCGGCGAGCGCGGCGGTCTCCGCGACCTCGCGGGCCCGCTCGCGGCCGTAGGAGTCCGGGTAGAGCGAGGCGGCCCAGTCCAGGGCCCGGGCGGTGCCGGTGGGCTGGCGATCGGTCATGCGAGGCCTCCGGCGGGGCGGAACTGGAGGCCCAGGCGGCGCTTGGCCTCCCGGGCGGTGGACTGGAGGCGCTCGGCCTCGGTGGCGAGGAGTTCGCGGCCGTCGGCGGTCAGCGCGAAGGTCCGGCGCAGCCGGCCCTCGACGACCTCCTCCTGCTCGATCCGGATCAGACCGTCGGCGAGCAGCCGGTCGAGGGCCCCGTAGAGGGTGCCAGCCCGGAGTCTGACGCGGCCGCCGGAGATCTCCGAGACCTCGGCGATCAGCGCGTAGCCGTGGCGCGGCGCGTCGGCGAGGGCGGTGAGCAGGAGCGTCGTCGGCTCCTGCAGAGCGCGATGATTCATGACGGCATCATAGTACGGCTGACGGTATGTACCGCTAGCCGTACCATGAAGAAGATCTGACGCCGCCTCGGCCGGGCCGCCGGGTGAGGGTCGTTCAGCAGACGCTCCACGGCGGGGCGGAGTCCCCGGAGGGTGAGTGCGCGGACAGCACGAGGCCCCGGGGGCGCGGGTGCGCCGCCGGGGCCGTCCGCCCGTCCGGGGGTGTCAGGAAGCGGGCACCGGCGGCGCAGCGCGGCGCTCGCGCAGCGTCCGGAGCACCCGGCGGGTCGCCCGGGTGGCGACCGGCGGCAGCAGGTCCAGTGCAAGCCGGCGCGGGGCGGACTGCTGGACGGGCGCCTTGACCTGGTAGTTGAGCCGCAGCACCCGCTGCCCGGCGATGGTGTCGTCGTCCACGGTGTAGCCCTCGGCCCGCCAGTCGCGCTCCAGCAGGACCTGCCGGACGGCCGCGGCGTCGCCCCAGGTGCCGTAGAACTTCATCGGGGTGAGCAGCACCGGGCGCAGGCCGCCGGTGAAGACCGCCTCCCAGACCGCCGCGGAGACGCCGGGGGTGTGCTCGGAGCGGTAGTCGTCGAGCGCGACGACGCCGTGCTCGGTCAGTGCCGCCCTGGCCACCGCGATGTCCCCGGCGACGTGTTCGTACAGGTGGGAGGCGTCGATGTGGACGAACCGGCAGCTGCCGGCCGGGATCCGGCCGTCGGCCAGCACCGAGGTGGGCGCCTGCACGATCTCCGGCAGCTCGGCGTGGAAGGCGAGGTAGTTGGCCTCGAAGGCACTGCGGGTGAGGGTCCTGCGGTAGGACATCGTCATCTCGGCGGCGTTGTCCGCGTCGCCCGCCTCGGAGTCGAACAGGTCGCAGACGGTCAGCCGCTCGCCGGGACGCAGGTGGTCGCCGAGCAGCACGGCGCTGCGGCCGAGATAGCTGCCGAGTTCGAGCAGGTCGCCGGTCGTGCCGGCCGCGGTCTGGGCGGCCAGCAGGTGCCCGAAGGCGGCCCGGTCGAGACGGAAGAACCAACCGGGGATGTCGTCCCGGGTCAGCGGCGCGGGGCGGGCGGCTGCGGTCTCGGCGGTGGGCACGGCGGCCTCCAGGGGGACGGGCGGGGCGCGGTGGCAGGGGCACGCCGCGGAGGGGGGACGCCGTGGACGTGAGGCGGATCATCATAGCCACGCCGGGGCCTCCCGGAAGAGGGGGCGGAGCGCACTCCTTCCGCTGCTCGCGCTGCTGTTCGACGCCGCCCGGCCCGGGTCGTCGCCGCGCCCGCGCCGCCGACCCCGCCGGGGGCCTCCGGGCGGACGTCCTCAGCCCCGGCCGTCGAGCTCCGCGATGGTCTCCACCAGCCACGACCGCTCGGCCGCAGTGGACGCCCTGGCCACCAGCAGCACGCCGCGCCGGAACGGGTTCGGTTCGCGTTCGGCGGTGACGGGTCGGCCGTCCCCGTCCTGGAAGAAGCTGCTCGGAGCGTCCAGGAAGGCCAGCCGGCGCCGGAGCACCGCGGCCTGTCGCCGCGGGTCCGCGAGGTGGTGGAGGAAGGCGGCGAGGGCGAAGAACCGGATCTGGTCGGAGATCTCCACCTGCTCCGGGTCGGCCACCCGCCGGCGCAGCTCGGCCCGGCCCTCCTCGGTGAGCTCCAGCGTCTGGCGGGGCGCGGCCCCGGTGCCCGGTTCGGTTCGGCGGCGCAGCTGGCCGGCCTTCTCCAGGCGGGTGATGGCGGGGTAGAGAGCGCCGTCGCTGACCGGCCGGACGTGCCCGGTCAGGGCGGTGATCCGGGACTTGAGTTCGTAGCCGTGCAGCGGCTGCTCGTACAGGAAGCCGAGGATCGCGAGGGTCAGCACGATCGAAGCCCTTTCGTCGGAGTGCGCCGGTGGCGCGCTCATGTTACCTCTTGTCGAGGTGGCTCGATGAGAGGTATCTCTATTCGAGGCATCGCGCCGCCGACGGTCGAGGCGGCCGTGCGAGACGACGGCCGCCCGCGCGGGTGGCGGAACGGGGGAGGACCATGCGCGAACACCTGTCGCGACTTACCGCACTGGCCGGACCGGTCTACGCCGAACTGCTGTCCGGGGTGATCGCCTCGGTGATCGGCGCCTACTGGGTGGCCGGGCTCGGCGGGGCCGCCGTCGCCGCCGTCACCCTGGCCGGAACGGTCGAGAACCTGCTGCTCGGGCTCGTCCTGGTGGTCGGCTCCGGCACCAGCGTGCGGCTCGCCCGGGCCCTCGGCGCCGGCGACCGCGAGGACGCCGCCCGCACCACCCACGCGGCCCGGCGGCTCTGCGCCGCGGGCGGCCTCCTGATCGCCGTCCCGGGCTTCCTGTTGCGCGATCGCCTCGCCGGCGCCTTCCTGGACGGCGAGGCGGCCGCGCTCGCCGTCGACTACTTCACCGTCGCCCTCCCGGCCTTCGTGCTGTTCTGCGGCCAGCGCGTCGCCGACGAGCTCTTCAAGGGCGCCGGGGACACCCGCACCCCGATGCGGATCGCCCTGCTCTCCAACGCCCTGCTGCTCCTCCTCGACCCGTTGCTCGTCCTCGGCCCCGGCCCGCTGCCCGCCCTCGGCGTCACCGGCGCCGCTCTGGCCCTGACCGCCGCCCGGGCCGTCTCCCTCGCCGTCACCTGGCGACTGCGGCCGCGGACGGCCGCACCCGACGGGGGAGTCCGCGCGGCAGCCGGCCGGATCGTCCGCGCCGGGGCCCCGCTCGGCCTGGACTTCACCACCCGGATGGCCGTCGGAACGGCCCAACTCGCCCTGGTGGCGGGCTTCGGAGTCGCCGCGGTCGCCGGGTACGGCATCGGCTACCGCGTCCTGCTGGTCGTCACGATGTCCTTCTACGCGCTGCGCCAGGCCGCCGCCATCGAGGCCGCCCGCCTCGTCGGTGCCGGGCTGACGGCCGAGCTGCGCCCGCTGCGGCGCGCCACCGTTCGTCTCGCCGCGCTGCTGGGTGCGCTCGCCGCGGTGCTGTCCGTGGTGCTCGCCGCCCCGCTGACCGCGCTGTTCACCGACGACCCCGCGGTGGCCGCGCAGTCCGTCGGCTTCCTGCGGATGGCCGCGTGCTACCTGCTCCCGTACGCCCTGGTGGTCGCCCTCGGCGGCCTGCACCAGGCGGCCGGGGCCAGCCGGGCCCTGGCGCTCTCGGTGCTGATCGGCCTCGGGGCGCAGCTCGCCGCCTCCGTGGGCCTGGCCGGGCCGCTGGGGGTGACCGGGGTGTGGGTCGGCCCGGCCGTCGGCGCGGTGGTGCAGCTGGCGCTGCTGCTGCTCCTCACCCGGCGCCCGCCGTCGCCGTCCGGGTCGACCGGGTCGACCGGGGCGTCTGGGTCGTCCGCGGTGACGTCGGCGACGTCGGCGACGTCGGCGGCGGTAGGGCCTGCGGTGCCGGTGCCGGCGGGCGAACTCCCCGCCGGGGCCCCGTGATCCGCCGACCGACTGCCCCCGTACGGCCTGCCGGCGGTCCGTCAGCCCGTGCGCCGGACGTGCTCCGCGGCCCGGGCGTCCGGGTGCCGACGCCCGGGTGCCGGTGCCCGGGCGCCACGACGCAACGGGCCTGAGCCTGCCGCCGCGGCTGCTCGGCCGGTGCGTGATCCGGGCGCAGGGGCCCGTGAGGGCGGCGGAGCGCGTCGCCCGCTACGGCCTGAGCGCCGGCCGGTGATCGTCCGCCGGCGCGCCGAGGTGCGCGTCGAGGGTGGCCCGCAGCAGCGGTTCGAGGTCGTCGCCGCCGGTGACCAGCCGCAGGCTGCCCCAGGTGCGCAGCTGGGCGAGTCCGTGCAGGTTCGCCCAGAGCGCGGCCGCGGCCGGAGCGGGCTCCGCCTGGTCCTGGCGCACCTCGCCGACCAGCCGGGCGACGGTGCGGAACATCGGCAGGGTGGTGTGGCGGAGCTCGGTTCCGCTGCCCTCCAGCAGGTCGTGGCGGAACATCAGCTCGAACATGCCGGGATTGGCGGCCGCGTAGCCGAGGTAGGCGCGGGCCAGCGCGACGAGTCGGTCACGGGGGTCCGCGCCGGTGGCTGCGGCCAGTGCGTCGGTGCCCGCCATGGCGTCGGTGAGGCGGCCGAAGCCCTGTCGGGCGACGGCGGAGAGCAGTTCGCGGTGGGTGGGGAAGTGGCGGCGCGGCGCGCCGTGCGAGACGCCGGCCCGGCGGGCGATCTCGCGCAGACCGAGGGCGTGGACGCCCTCGGTGGAGACCAGTTCGACGCCGGCCGCCACCAGGCGGGCGCGCAGGTCCGTGTCCGGATCGTTCATGGACAGTGTCTACCAGGCTCGGTAGACACTGTCTACTCGCGGCCGGCGCGGTGCCCCGGCAGAATCGGGGCCATGGACGAAGGCGGCGAACCGGCCTGCTGGCTGGACCGGGTCTGCCCGGAGTGCGGGCGGTTGCGCGACCGGCCCGGGCCCGGGCGCTGTGAGAGCTGCGGCGCGGTGGGCGCGGAGTCGGTGGAGGAGGTGCCGGAGTCGGCGGAGGAGGTGCCGGTGCCGGAGTCGGCGGACGCGGAGCCGGAGGAGGAGCCTTCCGCGGGGCCGGGCGCCTGACCGGCCGGGCCGGAACGCCTCGGCCCCGGTCCGGCCGGTTCTTCCGGGCGGACCGGGGCCGCGGACCCGCGGCGGGGCGGGCTACTGCTGCTGCGGCGGCTGGTCGCGGAACTGGTTCTTCGCCTGTTCCTGAGCAGCGTCGACCTGGCCGCTGTACCTGCCCTGAGTACGGTCGTCGACGGCGTCCCCCGCCTTGTCGACGGCCTTCTCGGCCTGGTCCTCGTGGCCCTTCAGCAGGCCCTTGAGCTTATCCATCATGGACATCTGGTCACACTCCCGGATCAGTCGGCCCCACTCCTCCAGCATCACCGCGTTCGCCGCCGCCCGCATCCCGCGGTCGCGTGGCGGGCTTGGCAAGGTGGTTCCGGTCATGTCAAATCGGGGTTCACGGATCGTCGGAAGGAGCCGCCTTGAAGCTGCGCGCCCGTCGTCTCACCGCACCGCCCCACCTCCCGCACACCCCGATCGACCAGTCCGCACCGATACCGCGCCCGCGCACCGCCGGCCGCCACCCCCACGCCGCCGCCCGCGGCGCGGGCGCCGCGCTGACCGTCACCGCCCTGGTCGTGCCCCTGCTGCTGGCCGGTGCCGGCAGCGCGGCCGCCGACCCGGATCCGGCGCAGCGCGGCGCGAGACTGGCCGCCCGGCTGGTCGAGGCCGCCGACGCCGAGACCGCGCGGGACGACCTGGCCGCGCTGCAGCGGTTCGCCGACCGCAACGGCGGTACCCGGGTGGCGGGTTCGCCGGGGCACGAGGCCTCCGCGCGCTATGTCTACGAGCAGGCCCGGCGGGCCGGACTCAAGGTGTCCCGGCAGGAGTTCGAGTACACCTTCTTCGAGGCGCGCTCGCAGCGGCTGTCGGTGCTCTCACCGCAGGCAGAGAACGTCCCGCTGATCGCCATGACGTACTCCGTCGGCGGCCCGGAGGCCGGGCTGGAGGCCGAGTTGGCCGTCGCCCCGGTCGGCGCCGCGACGGGTTGCACGCCCGCCGACTACCCGGCCGGCGCGTTCACCGGCCGGATCGCGCTGATCCTGCGCGGCGGGTGCAGCTTCGCCGCCAAGCAGGCTGCGGCTGCCACGGCCGGTGCGGTGGGCGCCGTGATCTACAACAACACCGACGGGGACCTCAACGGCACCCTCGGCGATCCGGCGGCCGGGCGGATCCCGGTCGGCGGGATCACCCGGGCGGCCGGGGAGGCGCTGGCCGCGAAGGCCGCCGCGGGGCCGGTCCGGGTCAACCTGGACGTCCGCACCTTCATGGAGCCGCGCAAGACCTGGAACGTGCTCGCCGAGACCCGCGGCGGGGACGAGGCGAACACCGTCATGATCGGGGCGCACCTGGACTCCGTCCCGGCGGGGCCCGGCATCAACGACAACGGCTCCGGCTCGGCCGGCATCCTCGAGGTCGCCCGCAACCTGAGCGTCCACCCGGTGCGGAACAAGGTCAGGTTCGCCTGGTGGTCCGGCGAGGAGTTCGGACTGAAGGGCTCGGAGGCGTACGTGAAGTCGCTCTCCGACGCGGACAGGAAGAAGATCCGGCTCTACCTCAACTTCGACATGATCGCCTCCCCCAACTACGCGCAGTTCGTCTACAACGGCTCGGGCAGCAGCGGCGGCCCGGCGGGCCCCGCGGGCTCGGCGCAGATCGAGCGGGACATCACCGGCTACCTGGACGGCCGCCGCCTGCCGCACGAGCCGACCGCCTTCAACGGCCGCTCCGACTACGGCCCCTTCATCGACGCGGGCATCCCGGCCGGCGGCACCGACACGGGCGCCGAGGTCGTGAAGTCCGCCGAGCAGGAGGAGCGCTACGGCGGCACGGCGGGCACCGCCTTCGACGCCTGCTACCACAAGGCCTGCGACAACCTGGGCAACATCGACATGGACGCCTTCGACGTCAACATCGACGTGATCGCCCAGGCCGTCGGCACCTACGCCTGGGACCTCTCCTCGCTCGACCGACCCGTCCCGCCGCAGCGCCCCGCGGGGCAGGGCGGCGCCGGTATCAGCGGCGGCCACGCCCACGAGGTGGCGGCCTGACGCCCGGGTGGGCCCGCTGCCGTCCTCGGGCGGCGGGCCCACCCGCCCCGTCGTACGCTCATCGGCCCCTCCTCCCGGGCGGCGCCCCTGGTCGGGCCCGGGTGCGTGCACCGTAGCGCAGGGCACTGACAATCCGGCCCCGGGGCCTGTACGGTGCCGCGCGGGGCGCATCCGCCGAGACCCGGGGGGTGCGCCGAGTCCGGTCCTGACACCATGGGACCTAGATCACGACACCGTGAGACCCTCGGAGGAGCAGCACCATGAGCACGCACTACGACGTCGTCGTCCTCGGCGCCGGCCCCGGCGGCTACACCGCCGCCGTCCGCTCCGCGCAGCTCGGCCTGAAGACCGCCGTCGTCGAGGCCAAGTACTGGGGCGGCGTCTGCCTGAACGTCGGCTGCATCCCCTCCAAGGCCCTGCTGCGCAACGCCGAGCTCGCCCACATCTTCACCAAGGAGGCCAAGACCTTCGGCATCAAGGTCGAGGGCCAGGTGACCTTCGACTTCGGCGAGGCGTTCCGCCGCAGCCGCTCGGTGGCCGACGGCCGGGTCAAGGGCGTCCACTACCTGATGAAGAAGAACGGCATCACCGAGTACGACGGCTGGGGCACCTTCGTCGACGACCACACCCTGCAGGTCGCGCTCAGCGGCGGCGGCTTCGAGGTCGTCACCTTCGACCACTGCGTCATCGCGGCCGGCGCCACCACCCGCCTGCTCCCCGGCACCAGCCTGAGCGAGCGCGTGGTCACCTACGAGGAGCAGATCCTCACCGAGCAGCTGCCGGAGAGCATCATCATCGCCGGCGCCGGCGCGATCGGCGTCGAGTTCGCGTACGTGCTGCACAACTACGGCGTCAAGGTCACCATCGTCGAGTTCCTCGACGGCGTGGTGCCGCTGGAGGACGTCGAGGTCTCCACCGAGCTGGCCAAGCAGTACCGCAAGCTCGGCATCGAGGTGCTCACCTCCACCCGGGTCGAGTCGATCGACGACAGCGACCCGAACGCCAAGGTCCGGGTCACCGTCACCAAGGACGGTCAGCAGCAGGTGCTGGAGGCCGACAAGGTGCTCCAGGCGATCGGCTTCGCGCCGCGGGTCAACGGCTACGGCCTGGAGAACACCGGCGTCAAGCTGACCGACCGCGGTGCCATCGCCGTCGACGGCCGCGGCCGCACCAGCGCCGGGCACATCTTCGCGATCGGCGACGTGACGGCCAAGCTTATGCTCGCGCACGCCGCCGAGACGATGGCCGTGATCGCCGCCGAGACCATCGGCGGGGCGGAGACCATGGAGGTCGACTTCGCCATGATCCCGCGCGCCACCTACTGCCAGCCGCAGATCGCCTCCTTCGGCTACACCGAGGCCCAGGCCCGTGAGCTCGGCCACGACGTCAAGGTCGCCAAGTTCCCGTTCACCGCCAACGGCAAGGCCCACGGCCTGGGCCACCCGATCGGCTTCGTCAAGGTCATCAGCGACGCGAAGTACGGCGAGCTGCTGGGCGCGCACCTGATCGGCCCCGAGGTCACCGAGCTGCTGCCCGAGCTGACGCTGGCCCAGCAGTGGGACCTCACCGTCCACGAGGTCGCCCGCAACGTCCACGCGCACCCCACCCTCGGCGAGGCGGTCAAGGAGGCCATCCACGGCCTGGCCGGCCACATGATCAACATGTGACCGCGGCCCGCTGACGGCCCCTCCGGCGCCCGCCCGCCCGCACCCGGGAGCATCCCGGTAATCCGGGTGCGCGGGCGCCGGTCCCGTTGGCAGGATGCCGGGATGACCTCACACTCCGCTGCTCGTGACTCGCTGGAGGGCCTCGCCCTCGGGGACGGATTCGGGGAGCGCTGGTTCCCGCTCTTCCGGCCGGCGCAGACGGCGATCCCGGAGATCCGGGCCCGGCGGGTGCCGCAGGAGTCCCCCTGGCACTGGACCGACGACACCGCGATGGCGCTGTCGGTCTACGGGATCCTCACCGCCTTCGACGCCGTCCACCAGGAGCGCCTGGCCCGCGCCTTCGGGGCCACCTACCAGGCCGACGCCTACCGCGGCTACGGCCACGGCATGCACCTGCTGCTGCCCGAGCTGGCCGCGGATCCCGGGAGCTGGCGCACCCGGGCCCGGGACCTGTTCGACGGGCAGGGCAGCCTCGGCAACGGCGCTGCCATGCGCGTGGCGCCGTTGGGGGCCTGGTTCCACGAGGACCTGGACGAGGCGGCGGAACAGGCCGTGCTCTCCGCCGAGGTCACCCACGCGCACCCGGAGGGGACGGCCGGCGCGACGGCGGTCGCCCTGGCCGCCGCGCTCGCCGCCCGCGGCCGCTCCGGGGCCGCCGCTCCGGCCGGTGCGGAACTGCTCACCGAGGTGGCCGACCGGACACCCCGCGGGGAGGTCCACGAGGGCCTGCGCCGGGCCGCCGGACTCCCGGCCGGCACGGAGCCGTGGCGGGCGTCCGACCTGCTCGGCAACGGTCAGCGGATCACGGCCGCCGACACGGTGCCGTTCGCCCTGTGGTCCGCCGCCCACCACCTGGACAGCCTCACCGACGCACTCTGGACCACCGCGGAGGGGCTCGGCGACGTGGACACCACCTGCGCCATCACCGGCGGCGTGGTCGCCGCCCGCACCGGCCTGGCGGACGTCCCGCAGGACTGGCTGTCCCGCCGCGAACCCCTGCCGGACTGGGTCGACGCCGCCGAGGCGGAACTCCCGTAACCCGCCGCAGCCCCCGCCCCCGCTCAGCCCCCGGCCCGGTGGGGGCCGGGGGCGCGGGGGTCACATCGTGCCGGTGAAGAGCAGGGCCACGAGGGTGCCGTCGGCGTCGCGGCCCTCGAGGCAGAGGGCGGCCTCGGCGGAGACCGGGAAGGCGAGGAGGTTGGCGCCCGTGGTCTCGTCGATCGGGAGGTCGACCCAGGCGGGGGCGCGGCCGGTCCCGTCGGGGGTGGCGAGCCCGGCCTCGACGCGGGCGACCAGGGCGTCGAGGTCGGCGAGGCCGGCGGGCCGTGGGCGGCCGGGGCCGAAGGCGTCCCTCGCCGTGGCGTCCCAGAGGAAGCCGAGGTCAGGGCCGAGCGGCTGGTAGTCCTCGACGGCGTCCTCGAACTCGGCCTCGGCGATCACCTCGGGTGCGGCCAGCGGCACGAGCACCAGCGTGACGGCCGGCGTCTCCCGGCCGGTCTCGGTGTCGTGGGTCCGGACGACGCCGACGTGGACGGGGTGCCGGCCGGCCGGCACGCCGGAGCACTCGGAGAACTCCGACGGGTCCGGGCAGCTGAAGACGAGGTTGGAGACGACCGTGAGGTCTCCGGCGTGGTGGAACTCCTCGGGGCGGTCGCAGGAGTACGCGACGTGTTCGTCGGCGAGCTGGTGCAGCAGGGTGTCGATGTCCATGGGCGCACATCCTGGCGGACGGCACCGACAGCCGGCCGCGCGGGTGTCACCGGGCCGACAGGTCCGCCCCGGCGGCCCGCTGCCGGGTGCTCGGTTCCGGGGTGTCCGCGGCGGTGAACGGGCCCTCGTCGACGAACCGTTGCAGCCAGTGGGCGAAGGCGCGGGCGTCGGCCTGCGGCCAGGAGGCGAGCGAGTCGTCGATGCGGGCCGCGAGCCGCCGCCGGGCGACCTGCACGGCCTCCCGCCCTCGGTCGGTGAGGGCGAGCAGGGTCGCGCGGCCGTCGGCCGGATCGGACTCGCGGCGCAGCAGGCCGCCCCGCTCCAGCCGGTCGGCGCGGCGGGTGACGGTGGTGCGGTCGAGTCCGACCTCGCGGCCGAGGTCGGCCGCGCTGCACGGGCCGGTGCGGGCCAGGCCGCTGAGCACCGGGTAGGTGAGCTCGTCCACGGACTCGCCGAGTCCGTCGGTGAGGTGGGCGTAGAGGCCGGCCCGGCTGCTGCGGCGCAGGAGCAGTCCGAGGGCGTCGGCGATCTCGTCGCCGGTGGTGTGGGGTGGCTGGTTCGTCACCCCAGCAGAATAGCGTGCGCGGGGCACGCTTTGCCGGTAGCGTGAGAAGCGTGCTCAAGGCACGTAAATTCTGCGAGGCAGTCCCGCACACTCCAGGAGTCCCGATGAACCGCACCGACATCCGCGCCGCCCTGACCGACCTGATCCTCACCCCGGGCCTGAGTCTGGACGAGGCCGCCGACCGCCACTTCGCCCCCGACTACCGCCAGCGCACCGACGGCGAGTGGGCCGACCGGCGCGAGTTCCTCGACCACATCGCGCACCTGCGCTCGGTGGTCGCCGGCGGCACGGTGGAGGTGCACGACGAGCTGGTGGTGGGCGACCGCTACGCGGACCGGCACACCGTGGAGGTCACCAAGAAGGACGGCTCCACCGTCCGCATGGAGGTCTACCTCTTCGGCGAGTTCGCCCCGGACGGCCGGTTCCGCCGGGTCGAGGAGACCACGCTGATGCTCGTGGGCGCGGAGCGCGACCGGAACCTCGGCAGCGCCCGCTGAGGGGGTCCGGCGAGCCGCCGGGGTGCTGCGCCGCCCGGGGCCGCGCCGCCGGGGTGCTGCGCCGCCCGGGGCCGCGCCGCCGGGGTGCTGCGCCGCCCGGGGCCGCGCCGCCGGGGTGCTGCGCCGCCCGGGGCCGTACCGGCGTCAGAGCCGGTCGTAGACGGCCGAGAGGCGGTGCAGCACCTCGGCGGCGCGTTCGAGGGCTGCGGCGTCGTGGTCGGCGAGGTCGGTGTGCAGCGCCTCGGTGAGCGCCTGCTGGCGCTGCCGGTGGCGCTCCCGCCCGGCGTCGGTGAGGGTGACCACGACGGAGCGCTTGTCCTCGGGCGGTCGGGTGCGGGTGACGTAGCCGGCCGTGACCAGGCCGTTGACCAGCTGGGTGGTGGCGGCGCCGGTGGTCTCGGTGCCCGCCGCGAGTTGACCGATGGTCAGCGGACCCTGGTCGGCGAGGGTGCGCAGGGCGCGGGCGTGGGTGAGGGAGAGGGCGCCGGGGGTGCGGGTGGCGCGGCCGCGCAGCCGGGCGTCGGCGGCGCTGAGGCGGTAGGCGGCCCGGGCCAGGAGGTCGAGCGCCCGGGCGCGGTCGGGTGTCGGCGGCGTGTCGGTCATGCGGGTTCTCCCGGGTCGGTTCGGCGGTGGGGCGGTCGGCTTGACAGCAGCTTAACCTAAGTACTTAATGACTAAGTACTTAACTGTTGGCCGGGTCGACCGGTCGGCAGCGCGCCACGCAGGAGGAGGACCGTCATGACCATTCGATCGACCGGCCAGAACTGGGCCCTGGACATCGCCCTCGCCCAGGGCGGCTTCGACGCGCTGCACCCCGAGGCCGTCGGGACGATGGAGCAGCTCGGCCACGACCACACCGACTTCGCGAAGGTCTTCGCGCTGGTCCGCAGCGGTGCGATGCTGCCCAAGGCCTGGGCCACCGTGGCCGGTCAGGCCGAGGAGCGCGCCGCCCACCACGAGCGGGGCGGCTTCGCGCAGACCGCGGCCGACCTCTACCTGCGGGCCGCGGTGATGTGGGGGCGTGCCCAGTACTCGGTCTTCGACGCGGAGGACCCCCGCAAGCTCGCCATGCGCGAGCGCGCCAACCACTGCGTGGAGCGCCTGGGCGCCCTGCGGGACGGCCGGGTGCGGCGCGTGGAGCTGGACTTCGAGGGGTCGCGGATCCACGCCCTGCTGCACCTGCCGGCCGGGCGGGTGGAGAACGCGCCGGCCGTCATCCTCGGCCCGGGGATGGACATGATCAAGGAGGACTACATCTGGGCCGCCGAGCGCTACTACACCTCCCGCGGGATGGTCGCGCTGTCCATCGAGGGGCCGGGCCAGGGTGAGAGCCGGGCCGGCGGCCTCACCGTGGACCTGGGCAACTACGAGCGGGCGATCGGTCGTTACCTCGACCACCTGGCCGCGCTGCCGGAGGTGGACGCGGGCCGGATCGGGATGTTCGGCATCTCGATGAGCGGCTACTGGGGTTCGCGGGCCGCCGCCACCGACCGGCGGCTGTCCGCGCTGGCCGCCTTCGAGGCCGTCACGGGCGACTTCGCGACCATCTTCGAGCGCGCCCAGCCGACCTTCAAGAACAACTACATGTACATGGCCGGGTACACCGACGAGGAGGCCTTCGACCGGGACCTCGCGCACCGGATGCCGCTCGGCGAGCTGGTCGCGGACATCACCTGCCCGGTGCTGTACGGCATCGGCGAGTTCGACGAACTGACCGAGCTGGGCCAGGCCCTGGCGAACTTCGAGCTGATCCGGGCGCCGAAGGAGCTGCGCGTCTACGAGGACGAGTTCCACCCGCTCGGCGGGGTGGCGGCGGAGGCCTTCCGGTTCGGTGCCGAGTGGCTGGAGCGCGCCCTGGCCGGCGAGTTCCGGGAGCCGGGCCGCGACGTCCGCCACTACGTCCACCGGGACGGCCGCACCACCGACGGCGGCGCCGACCCGGTCTGGTGGCTCGGCGCCGCCCCGACCCGGCTCGTCGAGGCCCGTCGGGGCTGACGGCCGCGGGACGTCGGCGGGGCCCGGTCGGCGGCGGGCGACGCCGGGGCGGCGGCCCCCGGGGCGGCTGTCGGGCCCGGACGGCTGTGGACGCCCCCGGGTGTCGGCGGGGTGGCCCCGGGACGCTATGTTTGAACGTGTTCAATACCGGCGTTCGGGGGGATCGGCCATGGCCAGGCAAGCAGTACCGCAACGGGCCCGATGGCTCGCCGCCGCAGCCGCGGCACTCTGCGCCGCACCGGCCTGCCTGCTCCTGGCCGGGGGCGGGGAGGCCGTCGCGGGCCTGGTGGTGCTCGCCGCCGCGCTCCCGGCGGCCGCGCCGCTGGCGTTCCACCGGGACCGGATCGCGTTCCGCACCGCCTGCGGCGCGGCGGCGGTCGTCGCCGGGCTGGTCACCCTACTCTGCATGCTCCTCGGCCTGGCGGTGCTCGGCTGGCTCGGTCTCCTCGCCGGCGCCTGGATCTGCATGTTCGGCCCGGCGCTCGTCCTCCTGCTGGCCGCCCGCCACCTCGCCCGCCCGATGGTGCGCGGTCGCGCGGTGACGGCGCTGGGCTGGTCGGCGGCCGCACTCGCGGCGGGTACCTGGGTCTATCCGGCGGTCGCCCCGCTGGTGCGCCCCCACGTCACCCCGGCCGACGGCTACGTGGTGGTGATCGGCCCGGACGGCCCGGCGGTGAGCCGCGGCATCGAGGCCGCCACCTGGGCGGCCGGCGAGATCGGCCCGGGCACCCAGGTGCTCACCCTGTGCACGGCCGGCGCCGGCGTGGCCGACACCCGGCTGCTCGTACGGATCCAGTCGGGTACCCCGGGCGGGGAACGCGACCGGATCCGCACCCGGGCCGGCGCCCTGCCCGGGACCGTCGAGGTCCACGAGCACCACGACGGTCAACACGTGACGTGCTGAGCGGGCGCGCCCGCGAAAACCGTTCGACAGCGGGCGGGCCGGCTGGCAGTCTGCGCGCATGACCCACGGAATCGAGTCCCACACCACCCGGTGAGCGCCCAGGACGAGCGCCACGCGCTCACCCTCCCGCCCGCCGCACCCGCACTGTACGACCTGGCCGTGGAGGTGCTGGCCGCCTCCCCGGACGGCCTGCCGCCCCGGCGCGGGGGCTTCCTCCAGCCCGCGAGGGCCGCGAGCTCCGCGAGTCCCGGGAGCCCCGCGGAGTCCGGTGAGCCCCCGGATCCCGGGAGTCGAGCGGACCCACTGCCCCGGGCGGAGGCGCTCGCCGTCCTCCGGGAGGTCCTCCACCCGCTCCCGGGTGGCCCGGACGGCCCGGCCGCCCTGCACCGCCGCCTGGCGCATCCAGGGCTCCAGGACCACCACCGGCACCTGATCCGGCAGGTCGTCGCCGAACTTCCGCTCCTCGCCGGGCGGTCGGCCGAGGCCCGGACCCTGGCCCGGGGGCTGGTCCGCACGGGCACGACCACGCTCGCCGTCGTCGTCGGCCTCCTCCTACTCGCCCGCACCGGCGAGCCCGAGGACGTGCCGCAGCTCGCCGTCCTCGGCCGCTTCCGGGAGTTCACCGGCCCGGCCGTCGAGGCCCTCGACCTGCTCGACCGCCCGACCGCCGGGCTCGTCCACCTGGGCGTCGGCGCCCGTCGCGACCTGTTCCGTCCGCTGCTGCGCGCCCTGCGGGCCGGGGGCGACCCGGCCGTCCGCGCGGCGCTCCTGGCCCTGCCGGACCCGCCGCGCGAGCTCCCCGCCGCGACCGCCCGGCGGATCGTCGAGGCTTCCCGGCTGCCCGGGCTGATGGACCGCCACCCCGCCGACCCCGACCTGCTCGCCCTGGCGGGCGCCCTGCTCGTCCGGATGGCCTCCTCCCGTCACGACCCGGCCGATCTGCTCGCCTGCCGGGGCGTGCTCGGCCTCTACCGCCGCGTGGTCACCGCGGCGGCCCGGCTGCCGGCCACCGTCGACAACGCCGCGATGCTGCTCTCGCTCGCCCTGGACCTGAGCAGTGGTGCCGGTGTGCTGCTGGACTGGCCGCCCGGGACGCGCACCGCGTTGCTGGAGTCGTTGGGCCGGCTGCTGGCGCAGCCGCGCTGGGCCGCCGTCGGCACCCGCCCGCAGGACGCGGAGCAGCGCCCCCGAGCGGCCTGGATCCGCCGCGTCGGGCGGCGCCCCTTCGAGCAGCCGGACGGCGGCCCCGGCCGCGGGCCCGCCCTGCGCGTCGAGGTGGTGGCCGGCGACCCGGCGGAGCGGGCGGCGGTCGAGACCCGGATCCTGATCGACGGCCGTCCGGCCGTCCCGGCGCTGTTCGGCCGCGGCCCCGCCGAACCGCCCGAGGCGCTGCTGGACGGTGGATTGCTACGGGCCGCGGCGGAGCCGCGCGAGGTGCGGCTCGCCGAGGCGGCCTGCGCCGAGGGGTGCTGCGGCGCGCTCTACGTGACCATCCGTCGGGTCGGCGGTGAGGTGGTGTGGGACGGCTGGCGGAGCCCGTGGAACGACCGGGACGCGGGGGAGCCCGACCCCGGCCCGCCCGCCCGCCGCTTCGACGCCGCCGCCTACGACGCGGAGGTCGCCCGCGCGGAGTCCGATGACTCCTGGTCCTGGCCGGCCCGGCGGACGGCCCGGCTGGTGACCGCCGCACTGGACGAGTCGCCCGGGCTGCTGGGCCGCTGGGGTGTCCGCCGCGGCTGGATCGGCACCGACGCCGACGACCCGGACGTCGTCGTGGTGACCTTCTGGCGCCGGCCGGGCGAGGCCTCGGGCACGGGCGTGGGCGATGCCTCGGACGAGGCGCGGGGGAGCGGCAGGCCGCAGCAGTTCCGCTGGACGCTGCCGGACGACGGCACCCCGCCGCAGCCGCGGGCCGCCGCGATCCTGCGCCGTCTCGCGCAGGAGGACCCGACGGTCCACGCGCAGGCGTGCGGCTGAGATGCGGGCGCCGGGAAGTGTTGGGAAACTTTCCTAACCATATCCATTGACGGGTGGTCATCACGTGGGGATCCTGAACTCCGCGTCTCCGGTGGCCACCCGCGTCGCGCGCCCTCCCCTCCACCCGATCAGAGAATCGAGTAGACGTGCGCCGTCTCACCTCCGTCCTCGCCGCCGCCGCGCTGGCGCCGACCGCCCTGGCCCTCGCCCCCGTCGGCACCGCGGCCGCGGGCACCCCGCACGCCGCCGCCGGGCCCGGCGCGATGGCCGCCGCCCCGTACGAGTACCTCGGCTGGGGCAACCCGCAGAAGCCCACCGACGTGATGGCGGCCACCGGCGTCACGTGGTTCACGCTGGCCTTCATGCTGTCCGACGGCACCTGCAACCCCAAGTGGGACGGCAGCCGGGCCCTGCGCGGCGGCTCCGACGAGGCCGCCATCGCGTCGATCCGTGCGGCCGGCGGCGACGTGGTCGTCTCGGTCGGCGGCTGGAGCGGCAACAAGCTCGGCGAGAAGTGCGGCAGCGCCGCCGCACTCGCCGGGGCGTACCAGAAGGTCGTCGACGCCTACCACCTCAAGGCGCTCGACATCGACATCGAGAACACCGAGTTCTCCAACGCCACCGTCCGCCAGCGGGTCGTCGACGCCCTGAAGACCGTCAAGGCCAGGAACCCCGGGCTGGTCACCTACGTCACCATGGGCACCACCCCGAGCGGCCCGGACGCCAACGGCAAGGACCTGATCCGCCGGGGCGCCGCCGCCGGCCTCGCCAACGACGGCTGGGTGGTCATGCCCTTCGACTTCGGCGGGCACAGCGGAAGCATGGGCCAGGCCAGCGTCAGCGCCCTGGAGGGCCTGAAGGCCGCGGTGAAGTCCGCCTACGGCTACGGCGACGACGCCGCCTACCGGCACATCGGCGTCTCGTCCATGAACGGCGTCACCGACGAGGCGGACGAGACCGTCACCACCGGCGACTTCCAGACCATCCTGGGCTACGCCCGCCAGCACCACATCGCCCGCTACGCCTTCTGGTCCGTCAACCGCGACCGCGGCTGCTCCGGGGGCGGGTCCGACGCCTGCAGCGGCATCAGCCAGTCCCCGTACGCGTTCACGAAGATCGTCGCCCAGTACAAGGGCTGACCGGTCATCGGTCGGCCTCGGCCTCGGCGTCGGTGCCTGCCGCCGCCCCCGGGGCCAGGGCCAGGTGGGTGAGGACCGCGCCGACGGCGGACATCACCGCCAGGACCACGCCGAGCGTGTGCAGGGCGCCGGTGAGACCGGCGGTCAGGGCCGGGTGGTGCGCGTCCGGCACCCGGCCCTGGACCGCCAGGGCCGCCACCCGCGCCGCGTCCCCGGGGGAGAGGCCCATGCCGTCCAGCCGGGCGGCGGTCAGCGTGCTGAGCAGTGCGGCGGCCCCGGAGACGGCCACCGACTCGCCGGTGACGCGCATCGTGTTGAAGACGCCCGCGGCCGCTCCGGCCTGCTCGGGCGGCACGGTGCCGACGGCCGCGTCGTCCATCACCCCGAACGCCAGCCCGACACCGGCCCCGAAGGGCAGCAGCGGCACGGCCAGCGCCGCCCACGACCCGTCGGCCCGCACGGTCGTCAGGAGCAGCGCGCCCACCACGATCAGCACGGAGGCGGCGGTCAGCACCGTCCGCACGGAGCAGGCCGCGGCGAGGCGGGCCGCCGGCAGCGGCAGCAGCAGCACGGGCGCCGTCATCGGCAGCAGGAGCAGCGCGCTGGTCAGGACACTCCGGCCGCCGACGCCCTGGAGGTAGGCCGGCAGGTGCACCAGCAGCACCACGAAGCCGAGCGTGACGGTGAACGGCTGGCACATCAGGGCGAGGAAGGCGGGGCGACGGAACAGCCGGACGTCGACCATGGCGCGTCCGGCCCGGCGCAGCTCCACCACCACGAAGAGCGCGACCAGCAGGAGCGCGCCGGCGAGCGGCAGCAGGGTGCCCGGGGCCGTCCAGCCGGCCGTGGTGGCCCGGACGAGCGCGAACGACAGGGCGCCGAGGCCGGCGGTGAAGCAGCCCAGCCCCGGCAGGTCGACGCCGGGGTGCCCGGGGTCGCGGGACTCCGGGGCCCGGGTGGCGCACAGCCACGCGGGCACGGCCAGCGCGGCCACCAGCAGGAAGACCGACCGCCAGCCGGCCGCCTCCACGAGTGCGCCCGCGGCCATCGGGCCGATCGCCAGGCCCGTCCCGAAGGCGGTGCCCAGGACGCCGAAGGCGAGCTGGCGGCGCCGCCCGGACGTGGCGTTCGCCAGCACCGCCGCCCCCGAGGCCAGCACCGCCGCCGCCCCGCACCCCTGGACGGCCCGGGCCGCGTCGGCCACCGCCATCGAGGGCGCCAGCGCGACCAGTGCCGACAGGGCGCCGACCAGCGCGATGCCCGTCAGGAGCACCCGGCGCCGGCCGATCCGGTCGGCGAGGCCGCCGGCGGCCAGCGGCAGTGTGGCGAAGGTGATGTTGAAGGCGTTCAGCATCCACTGGGCGGCGCTGACCGAGGCGCCCAGGTGGGCGGTCATGCTGGGCAGGGCCACGGCGGCCCCGGTCACCGAGAACGGCAGCATCAGCGCGGACCAACCGACCGCGCTGACGGTGGCCCAGTAGCGGGGCGGTGCGGGTGCGGCGGCCGGCGCGGTGGCGTCCACCGGGCGGGGGTGTGCGCGGTGCGGGGCGTCCGGGGGCAGGGCATCGGCGTGCGGGGCGTCGGCGTGCGGGGCGTCGAGGTGCGGGGAAGCGGTCATGGCGCCGATCGTCCGCGGGCGCCGCCCGGCGGTTGAAGGGAGCCGCGTTCCCTGGGAGTGGCAGGGCCACCCTCCGGCCTCGGCGGCTCGGGCCCGCCCGCCCATACTGGAACGCATGCCCGACCCGATCATGCTCACCAACAGCCTCGGTGACTACCTGCGCAGCCGCCGGGCCCTGGTCTCGCCGGAGGACGTCGGGCTGCCGCCGACCGCCCGGCGCCGGGTCCCCGGCCTGCGGCGCGAGGAGGTCGCGGAACTGGTCGGCCTCAGCACCGACTACTACGTCCGGCTGGAACAGGGGCGCGCGGAGCGCCCGTCCGACGAGGTCCTCGACGCGCTCGGCCGCGCGTTGCGGCTCGGCCCGGCCGAGCGCGCCCACCTGTACGACCTGGCCCGTCCGCCCCGCCGCCGTGGGGGGCGGTCGGCGGCGGTCGGACGCGAGGAGGTGCTGCGTCCCGCGCTGCACCGCGTGGTGGCGGCGATGCCGACCACCCCCGCCCTGATCATGAACGAGCGCAACGACGTGCTGGCCTGGAACGCCCTGGCGGCCGCGCTGATCGCGGACTTCCCCCGGCTGCCGCCGCGCGAGCGGAACATGGCCCGCCGGATCTTCCTGGACCCGGCGGCGCCGGCCGTCCACCTCGACTGGGAGGAGGCCGCGCGGACCACCGTCGGGGTGCTGCGGATGGCCTCCGGGCGCCGGCCGCACGATCCGGAGCTGGTCCGCCTCATCGGTGAACTCTCGCTGGGCAGTGCCGAGTTCCGCACCCTGTGGGCCGGCCGCCACGTGCACGAGAAGACCTGCGGCCCCAAGCGCTTCCGGCATCCGGTGGTCGGGGACGTGACGCTGGACTACGAGACCTTCCGGGCGCCGGGCGCCGCGCACCACCTCCTGGTCGTCTACACGGCGGCGCCGGGCAGCCCGGACGAGCGGGCGCTGCACCTCCTCGCGGCCCTGGAACCCGGCCCGGTGCAGGCCCCGGGGCAGGACCCGGAGCAGGAGCCGACGCGGGGCCTGGCGCGGGACCTGGCACGGGACCGGGCGCAGGGGAGGCCGGAGCGGGCCCGGGTGTGACCGGCCGGGGAGGGTGGCTGCGCCACTCGCCCGTTCAACTGCAACTCGGCTGCCCCGGCGGCCGGTTGCGCCACTCGGTTAGGCTGCCGTCATCGACCGGCCGGTGGGGCGGCGTGCGGTTCCGGGCGGCGCGCGGACCAGCGCCCGGCCCCACCGGGCGGCCGCCCGGCGTCGTCCCGCGGGGCGGCCGCAGGCGTCCACGCATCCAGGAGGTGTCATGCGCATGGCTACTGCAACCCCGACCCAGAGCGTCGCCGTCAGCGTCCGACTCGTGCGACTGGTCGAATCGGTGCGAGCGGCCGTGCGGAGCTGTACCTCGCCCGCCGGGACGGCCGCGGCCGTGGCACACCGCCTGCGCCCCTTCCTCGACCACCCCGACCTGCTGACCCCGGACCAGCGCGAGGGGGACCGTGCGCACTACCGCCAGCACGTCCTGCACGTGGAGCCGGACGGCACCTTCTCGGTGGTCGCGCTGGTCTGGTACCCGGGGCAGCGGACGGCGATCCACGACCACGTGTCCTGGTGCGTCACCGGGGTGTACGAGGGCGTCGAGCAGGAGACCCGCTACCGGGAGGTGCCCGCCGGCGACGGCACCCGCCTGGTGGTGACCGAGGAACTGGTGAACGCCACCGGTGACGTCGTCGGCATCGCCCCGCCCCACGACATCCACCGGGTCAGCAACGGCGGGGACCGCAAGGCGGTGTCCATCCACGTGTACGGGGCGGACATCGGCCGGCTGGGTTCCAGCATCCGGCGCGTCTACGAGGACCCCGCACGGACGGAAGGCTAGGGCGTCTCGCCCTCGCCCTCGGTGTCGATGTGGGGGAGGATCCGGTCGAGGAACCGGGGTGTCCACCAGGCGGCCGCGCCGAGCAGGGTCATCACCGCCGGGACGAGCAGCAGGCGCACGACCGTGGCGTCCACCAGGACGCTGACGGCGAGGCCGAGCCCCATCATCTTGATCACGATGTTGTCGCTCACGATGAAGGCGGCGAAGACGCTCACCATGATCAGGGCGGCGCAGGAGATCACCCGCGCGGTGATCTCCAGCGCGTGGGCCACCGCGTCGTGGCTGCGGCCGGTGCGCAGCCAGGCCTCGTGGACGCGCGAGAGTAGGAAGATCTCGTAGTCCATGCTCAGGCCGAAGACGATCGCGAACATCATCATCGGCACGTAGCTCTCGATCGGAACCTTCCCGGAGACCCCGAGGGCCGGCCCTCCCCAGCCCCACTGGAAGACGGCCACCACGACGCCGTACGAGGCCGCGATCGAGAGCAGGTTGAGCACCGCGGCCTTGACGGCGACGAGCAGGCCGCGGAAGACGACGAGGATGATCAGGAAGGCGAGGCCCACCACGACGGCGATGATCAGCGGCAGCCGGCTGGACACGATGTCCAGGAAGTCCACCTGCGCCGCGGTGTTCCCGGTGACGTAGGTGGTGGCGCCCGTGCCGGCCACCGCGTCGGGCAGTACGGTGTCCGACAGGTGGTTGACCAGGTCGGTGGTGCTGCGGTCCTGCGGCGCGCCCGCCGGGATGACGGTGTTGAACAGCACCGCGCCGTCCGGGCTGGTCTGCAGCGGGGTGGCGCTGGCCACGTCGGCCAGGCCGGTGAGCGACTGCTGGACGGCGGTCTGCACCGCGGGCCGGTTCGCGGCGGGCACGGCGCTCTGGTCGACGACCACGGTGAGCGGCCCGTTCGACCCGGGGCCGAAGGCCGCGGACATCAGGTCGTAGGCCCGCCGGTCGGTGAAGCTGGTGGAGTCGGCGCCGTCGTCGATGTGACCGAGCTGGATGGAGAACAGCGGGATCGACAGCACCACCAGGACGGCCACGCCGGAGATCAGGTACGGCCACGGGTTCGCCTCCACGCGGCGGGCGTAGCGGTGCCAGGTGCCGGTGGCCTCCGTGCCCGCCGCGCCCCCGGTCTCGGCGATCGGCCGGCGCACCGTGAACCGGTCCATCCGGCGGCCGATCAGCCCCATCAGGGCCGGTAGCAGGGTGAGTGCCCCGAACACCGCCGAGACCACGGTGACGGCGGCGGCCGCACCGAGTTTGGCGATGAAGGAGATGCCCGAGACGGACAGCCCGGAGAGCGCGATGATCACCGTGCAGCCGGAGACCAGCACCGCCCGCCCACTGGTGGCCACCGCCTGCCCGGCGGAGGCCACCGGGTCCACGCCGTCCATCAGGTTCTGCCGGTGGCGGGTGAGCAGGAAGAGTGCGTAGTCGATGCCGACGCCGATGCCGATCATCGTCGCCAGGGTGGGGGCGACGGTGGCGAAGGTGGACAGCGCGGCGATCAGCCCGAGCACGCCGAGGCCGACGACGGCGGCGAACAGCGCGGTCAGCAGCGGGAGCCCGGCCGCGATGAGGCTGCCGAAGCCGACCAGCAGCACCACGATCGCGACGGCGAAGCCGATCGCCTCGCTGGTGCGGTCGTCCGGGGCGGGGCGGGCCAGCTCGCCGAGCGGGCCCCCGTACTCCACCTGCACGCCCGCCTCGCGCAGCGGTGCCACGGCGGTGTCCACGCCGGTCAGGTACTCCGTCCCGAGCAGCGTCGGGTTGGTGTCGAAGCGGACGGTGATGTAACCGGTCTGGCCGTCGGCGGACAGCGGGCCGCCGGGCGGGGCGGGCTGACCGGCCGGGGGCAGCGGGCTCTGCACGGACAACACGTGCGGCAGCTGCTGCAGGGCGCCCACGGTCTGCGCGACCTGGTTCGGGAAGTCGGTCAGCGGCTGGGCGTCGTGCAGGACCACCTGGGAGCTGGTGCCGGCGGCGGCCGGCTCGTGGGCCTGCAGCACGTCCCGGCCCTGCTGCGCCTGGGTGCCGGGGAGTGAGAAGTCGTCCGAGTAGCTTCCGCCGACCGTCTTGTTGGCCGCCTGGACGCCCGCCAGGGCCACGATCCACAGCACGATGACGATCAGTGAGTGGCGCGCGCACCACTCGCCCAGCCGGCGCAGCGCCGCGCGCTTGGCCGGGGGCGCGGCGGTCGGCGGGGTACGGCGGACGGGCGGCGGCATGGACGGCTCCTGGGGCTCTGCTCTACGGGTCGCCGATCCGGCGGAGTCTCCCCGTGGTGCGGGGCCGGGCAACGGTACCGGCGGGTAGTCGCCCCGTCGGCCCTGTCGCCCGAGCCGTGCCCCGCGCCCGCCTCCTCCCCCGCGCCCGCCTCCTCCCGCGCGCCCGGCCCGGCCGCCGAGCCGCCCCCCCCGCCCGGCCCGGCCGTGCCGCGGGGTCAGCCCTGCCGCTCGGGCCCGCCCAGGAGCGGCGTCCGGACCGGGGCCGCGGCGCCGACCAGGACGACGAGTTCGTGGCCGCCGGGGTTCGTCTGGACCGGGAGGGTGCGCCAGTTGTTGGCCAGCCAGACGTTGCCCGAGGGGTCGATCTGGACCCCGGTGTTCCGCTCCAGCCCGTCGCTGGTGTACCCGGTGTCGGCCGGGGAGATCGGCTGCCCGGTGCCGACGCCGGGCGGGCAGGCGGACGTCCTGACGCCGCACAGCCGGGCGACGCGGTGGCCGCCGAAGTTGGCGACCCACACCGTGTCGTCCCCGTCGACGGCGAGGCCCCAGGGCAGGAACAGGCCCCCGTTGTCAAAGGGCTGCGCGGCCGGGGTGCCGTCGGCACCGATCATGGTGACCGAGGTGCCCGGGAGCGGGCCGGCCCCGCCCGCGACGACGTCCGCCACGGCGTCCGCGAAGCCGGCCGCCGTGGCGTCCTCGCAGGGGACGGGGAGCACCCCGCTGTTGGACACCCAGGCGTTGCCCCGGCTGTCCGTGGCGACGCCGAGCGGATGGTTCAGGCCGCCGCCGGAGACCAGTCGCTCCGGGGTGCCGTCCGGGGCCAGGACCTGCACGTTGTCGCTGCCGTTGCCCGAGACCCAGAGCCGCCCGGCGGGGTCGACGGCCGCGCCGAAGGGCTTCACCAGCCCCGGCACCGGGATCTCCCGGGCGCGGGCCGCGTCGCCGTCCGGGACGCGGGTCACGCTGCGGCCGCCGCAGTTGGCGACCCAGACGGTGCCGGAGCGGTCGGCGGCCATGCCCTGGGGCTGGACGATGCCGCCGCCCCGCCAGCCGTCCCGCGGGGAGAGCGCGGTGCCGTCCGGGGCGAACTGGGAGACGCTGCGGTAGAAGCGGGAGGGGTCGAGGGGGCAGCCGGAGCCCTGGAAGCCGAAGTTGCCGACCCAGGCGTCGCCGCGCGCGTCGACGGTGACGCCGAACCCGGCGCCGTAGAGCCCGCCGCCGCGGTAGGGCGCGCCGGGGGCGTCCTGGCCGGTGGGGGTGAACTTGAGCAGGGTGCGTCCGCCGCAGACCGATTCGGCCGGGTCGGCGCCGAACCGGTAGTTGTTGCTGACCCAGACGTTGCCGTCGGCGTCGAAGGCGAGGTTGCCGGGGCCGTCGAGCTCGTGGCCGTTGCCGTCGTAGCGCAGGGCCACCGTCCAGGCGTCGGGGGCGGCGGGCAGCGCGGGCAGGTAGCGCGGGGTGGTCGCGGCGAGCGCGAAGAGGGCGCCGACGTCGTGGCCGGGGGCGTGGGCGAGGTCCACCGCGGCCTGCAGGGTGGTCCGCGGCCGCTCGCCGCCGGGCGGCCGGGCGAGGTCGAACAGCTGTCGGCAGGCGTCGCCGGTGACGCAGGAGGCGAGCAGGTTGGCGAGGGTGTTGAACTCGGCCATGGTCGAGGTGCGGTCGCCGTTCGGCGGGGTCGCGAGCACGGGTGCGACGTCGCCGGTGCCGGTGTCGGCCAGGTTGTGCGCGATGGCGGCGGCGTTCTGCAGCCCGGGGGAGGTGCCGGCGATGCCGGCCGGTCCGGTGAAGCGGGCCAGGGCGTACGCGACGGCGACGGTGGTGCGCTCGTTGACGACGACTTCGGGCGGTGCGGCGGCGCCGCCGAGCACCGCGGCGAGCGTGACCGGCCCGTCCGGGGAGTCGCCGCCCGGCCCGTCCGGGGACGCCCCGCCCCGGTGCTCCTGGCCGGGCTGCCGGTCGGCCAGCAGGTAGAGCACGGCCCGCGGGTCCGCGGGCCGGCGGTAGTCGAGGGTGAACCGGCCGTCCTCCCCGCTGCGGGCCCGGGCCAGCGCCCGGGGCCGTCCGCCCGCCTCGTCGCCGGCCTGGTACAGCGTCACCTCGGCCCCGCCGAGCGGGGTGTCGCCGCTGCGGACCACTCCGCACTGGTGGTCCGGTCCCCAGCCGGGCGGGCCGGCCGGGGCGGCCTGGGCCGGGCCGGCGGCGAGCTGGGAGAGCAGGGCTGCGGTCAGCAGGACGCCCTGGCGTCGGCGCATGGGTGGCTCCGTTCGGTCGCGGACGGGCGGTCGGCCCGTCCGCGGCCCGCCACGGTCCGCGGACCGGGCCGCCGCCGTATACCTGCCACACCGGGGGCTTCGAGCGTGCGACCGGGCGCGGGACGCGGCCGAAATTGCCCGGGACGGGTGAGCGCCGCCACCGCCGGCGGCAGGGGCTCGGCCCCCGCCGCGGGTGGTTCAGAGTCGTTCGAAGCCGCGGCGGCGTTCCCAGTCGGTGACGGCCCGTTGGTGGGCGGCGAGTTCGGTGCGTCCGGCGTGGGTGTAGTG
>NZ_JBIWPA010000013.1:0-198708 GCF_044768035.1 Kitasatospora sp. NPDC101176 | reverse complement strand
GCCCGGGGGCTGTGTGCTCGGTGCAACGGGTTCGAAGGTACGGGGGTGGTGGTGGGGGTTTCAAGGATTCGAAGGTTTGGGCACGTCAGGGTGCTATTACCGGTCGTAAGGATCAAGTAATTGGGATGATTTGAAGCCAAATGCCCCGTTTTTCACGATCGAATCGGGCCGGAAAGTGGCCCCGGTCACCCCGGGAGTCGTGTGAGGCCGCGCACATCGTCGACAGCGCGTGACCACCCGCCCCACACCCGGTGCGGAAGCCGCCGCCGGCTCCCGCCGCCCGGGTGGCCCGCACCACAACCCTCACCCGGACCACCCGGCGCCGTGACGCACCGTGGCCGGAATAGCCTCGATCCATGAGCAACGAGAGCGATGCAGAGGACGCGGAGGCCGTCGGCGGCGCCGAGGACCCAGGGGCGGCCGTCGCGCCCGCCGGCTTCGAGCTGGGGACCGACGGCCCCAAGGTGATCCTGGCGGGGCTGGACGGCTCCGACTCCTCCTGGCGCGCCACCGCCTACGCCGCCGGACTCGCCCGCCGGCAGGGCGCCGTCCTCGCGGTCGCGTACGTCCAGCCCGTCCTCGGCGCGGCCACCGCCCTGGCCGGCGCCGCGGTGGAGGAGACCACCCAGGAGATCGCCGAGGAACTGCTCGCGGCCCTGCGCGAGGCCGAGCACCGGGTGCGGGAGGTGTGGCGCGTCGAGTGGCGATTCCTCACCCTGCGCGGCGACCCCTACACGGGGCTGGCCAAGCTCGCGGACGAGCTGCGGGCCGACGCCGTCGTGGTCGGCACCTCCGAACAGGCCGGCCACCGGGTGATCGGCTCGGTCGCCGTCCGCCTGGTGAAGGCGGGCCGCTGGCCGGTCACCGTCGTCCCCTGAGGCCCTTCGGCGGATGCCCCGCGGGGCTCCACGGGCGGGCCCGGACCGCTCGCGGGGGCCCCGGCGGGTCCGGGTAGGGTGCGTGACCATGACGGAAACGCCGGGCGTGCACCCCACCGGGCCCGCCCACCCGACCGGCAGCGACCTGCACCTCGACCTCCCCGTCACCGGCGGCCGCCGCGCCGCGCTGATGGCGGCCCTGCGCGAGGCGATCCGCAGCGGCCGGCTCGCGCCCGGGACCAGACTCCCGCCGTACCGGGCCCTCGCCGCCGACCTGGGGCTGGCCCGCAACACCGCCGCCGAGGCCTACGCCGAACTGGTCGCCGAAGGCTGGTTGACCGCCCGTCAGGGCTCCGGCACCACCGTCGCCGACCGTGCCGCTCCCGTGCCGCCGGCCGGGGCCCGCCGGCCGCCGGAGCGCTCGGGCCCCGCGCACGACCTGCGCCAGGGGCAGCCCGACGCCGCGTCCTTCCCTCGCACCGGCTGGCTCGCCGCGGCCCGCCGTGCCCTCACCGCGGCGCCCAACGAGGCCTTCGGGCCCGGCGATCCGCAGGGCCGGCGGGAACTGCGCACCGTCCTCGCCGAGTACCTGGCCCGCGCCCGCGGGGTGCGCACCGACCCCGACCGGATCGTGGTCTGCTCAGGCTTCGCCCACGCGCTGCGGCTGCTGTTCTCCGGCCCGGCGGCCGTCCTCCCGCCCGGGGCGAACGGGCCGGTGGCCGTCGAGGCGTACGGACTGGCCTTCCACCACGGGCTGCTGGCCTCCGCCGGAGTCGCCACCGTGCCGCTGTCGATCGACGAGGACGGCGCCGAGGTCGGGGAGCTGGCGCTGCACCCGGAGGTCAGGACGGCCCTGCTCACCCCCGCGCACCAGTTCCCGACCGGGGGCCCGCTGCACGCCGGGCGCCGCGCGGCCGTGGTCGACTGGGCACGCGGGCGCGGCGGGCTCCTCCTGGAGGACGACTACGACGGCGAGTTCCGCTACGACCGGCAGCCGGTCGGCGCCGTCCAGGGCCTGGACCCGGAGCGGGTGGTCTACCTCGGCTCGGTCAGCAAGAGCCTCTCGCCCGCGATCCGGCTCGGCTGGATGGTGCTGCCGGACCACCTGGTCGACCGGGTGCTCTCCGCCAAGGGCGAGCGCGAGGCCTGGGCCAGCGTCCTGGACCAGCTCACCCTCGCCGAGTTCATCGACTCCGGCGGCTACGACCGGCACGTGCGCCGGATGCGCCGCCGCTACCGGGAGCGCCGGGACGGGCTGGTGACCGCCCTGGCCGCGCGCGCCCCGCACGTCGCGGTCTCCGGGATCGCCGCCGGTCTGCACGCCGTCCTGCGACTGGAGCCCGGCACCGAGCGTTCGGTGCTGGAGGCCGCCGCCCGCCGCGGGCTGGCCCTCGACGGGCTCGCCGACTACCGGCACCCGGGCGCCGGCGCCGAGGCCGTGCCGGCCGGTGACGGGCTGGTCGTCGGCTACGCCACGCCCTCCGACCACGCCTACCCGGCGGCGCTGGCCGCGCTCTGCGACGTCCTGCCGCCGCCCGCCTGACCCCGACCCGGCCCCCGCGGGAACGCCTCCGGACACGGGCGGCGGGCGGGAGCCGTCGAGAAGTCCGGTCGGGCGGAGCCGTCGAGAAGTCCGGTCGGGCGGAGCCGTCGGGAAATCCGGTCGGGCGGAGCCGTCGGGACGTCCGGTCGAACGGGCCGGCGAAGCATAGGGCCCCACAGCGGACGGCGGGGGCGGAACGCGGCAGAGCGGTCCCCGGCGTCCGCCGCCGACTGCTGCGTCGGTACGGATCGGGGCGGAGCGGAGCATCGGAAGCGGTACCGCCCCCTACGCTCCTTGGGCATGCGCAGAACACTTCTGAGCCGTGCCGCCCTCGCGGCGTGCCCGGCCCTCGCCGTCGGTCTGCTCCTCTCCGCCACACCCGCCCAGGCCGACACCCCGCTGCCCTTCACGGCCGTCTCCGATCGGCAGACGACCGCCCGGGGCGGTGAGTTCACGCTCACCCTGACCCTCAGCAACCCGTACGACACGCCGATCCAGTTCGTCTACCAGAGCGTCCAGCCGACCTACCAGACCACCCTGGAGACCGGTCTCAAGTACACCGCGACGGCCTGCGGCACCCAGACCAACGGCTGCAGCGACAACGTCCACGGCGGCATCGCGCGGTACAACGTGCCGCTCGCCCCCGGCGAGAGCAGCAGCTTCACGGTCACCTACAGCGTGGCGCCGGACTCGTCCTGCGGCGACCGGACCCGCATCGACTTCTACTCGTACCTCTACTACGAGTACAAGGGCGGTGAGGCCAACAACTCCGGCATCGTCGGCATCCCGGGCAGCCAGATCGCCTGTTCCTGACGGACCCCCGGCCGTCGCCCGCCCCGCCGCCCGCAGCGGCCCGGCGAGCGCCGTCCCCGCCCCGCAGCGACGGCACCCGCCGTCGCACCCCCACTGCGCATCCCCCGTTCACCCGTCAGGTGCCGGCCGCCCCCGTACCGGCACCTGACGGGCCGTCCGCGGTGTCGGACCCGGGTGGCAGGCTTGCGCCCATGGCCCAACCGCTGCAACCGCCACCGCCGTCACCGCCGTCACCGCCGTCACCGCCTCCACCACCGTCACCGTCACCGTCACCGTCACCTCCGCCGCCGCCCGCCGGTCCGGCCGACGCCCCGGTGCCGCCGATGCCGTACGGCATGTACGCCGCCATCCGCGCGCGGGTGGACGCCCGGACGGCACCGCAGGTCGACCGGCTGCTCCGCCCGTCCCTGGCGCTGACCACGGACGCGGCCGAGGGCACGGTGGCCGGGTGCCTGGGCGGGCTGCCCGCCCTGCCGGACGGCGTCGACTGGCCGGAGCACGCCGGCCGTCCGATGCAGCTCGTCGCCCGGCTGGACTGCGCCGGGCTCGCCGAGGCCTTCCGGGCGGGCGGGGGGAGCCGGCCGCTGCCCGCCGACGGGCTGCTGCTGTTCTTCCACGACGACGGGTTCACCGACTTCGCCGGCCGGGACTGCCGGGTCCTGCACGTCCCCGTGACCGCGCCGACGCGAGCCGCGCCGCCGGAGGGGGCCGTTGCGGTGCTGGCCGAGGCGCCGGTCCGGGCGCGCTGGGCGCTGTCCGCGCCCTCCTACCAGGATCCGGAGCTGGAGCGGCTCTTCCCCGACGACTTCCTGGTCGCCCTCGACCTCGCCCGGGACCTCGCCGACCACCTCGACCGGCCCGACGTCAGGGTCCTCGGCTGGTGCGACACCGACACGGCGCGTTACGACGGGCACCGGCCGCTGCTCCAGGTCGACGCCTGGGCGGCCGGTGCGGCCTGGGGCGAGGCCGTCAACGTCTCCTTCTGGATCCCCGAGGAGGATCTGGCCGCCGGCCGCTTCGACCGGGTCCGTCACGGGGTGGAGGTGGCCTGAGGGGACGCGGGGGCACCCCGGGCCTACGCTGACAGCAGGGGCGCCGCCCCCCGGGGGCGGCGCCACGGTCACGGACGGTCACAGGCGGGCCATGGCGGCGAAGGCGACCCACGGTTCGGAGCCCCCGGTCGGGGAGCTGCTCCGGTCGATCCGCACGCACCCGTCCCGGATGGCCGAGCAGCTCGCCGTGTTCGCGGTACGGCACCGGGGGCCTCGGGCGGCGCGGCACGTCGCCGGCCTCCGGGCCGGGCACCCGCAGGCCCCGCAGGCCGAGCTGGTGGAGGCGGTCGTCGAGCACGCCCGGCGGGTCAGCGTCGGGGAGGGGTCCTTCGTCGGCGGGCCGTTCATCTGGCTGGTGCCGTTCGCCTTCTGCACGGCGCTGCTCGAGCAGGGGCAGCTGATGCTGGAGCTCGCCGCGCTGGCGGGGAAGGACCCGGCGGCCCCGGCCCGGGCCGCCGAGCTGCTGGTGCTGCAGGGGGTCCACCCGGACGTCCCGGCGGCCGAGCGGGCGCTGGCCGGCCTTCCGGCGGCCGACGACGCCGGGGCCGAGCCGCCGAAGAAGGGCCGGCTGAGCGGCCTCGGCGGGCTGCTGTGGCGGATGGCCCGGCTGCTCGGCCTGACCGGCGAGGGCACCGACCCGGCGCCGCCCCGGTGGCGGGTCGCCGCCTCCTGGGCGGCCCTCGGACTGACCCTGCTGGTCGGCATGGTCGTCCCGCTGGTCTGGCTGCCGTACATGGGGGTGTCCTACGCGAAGGCCGCCGACCGGCTGGCCGACCGGGCGGTCGCGTTCCACTTCGGCGGCGCCGGCCGCAACCGCCCGGCGCGGCGGGGGCTCCACCCCGGGGTGCTGGGCGCCACGGTGCAGGCCGTGTTCTCGGTGCTGCTGACGGTCGGCGCGGTGTTCGGGGTGCTGCTGGCGGGCCTGCGGATCGGGGACAGCCGGTGGCCGCTGCTCCTCCTGGTGGTGACGGTGCTGTCCACGGTGGTCGGCGCCCTCTGGTACCGCCGCCACCGGGCCCGCGGCGGCCGCGGCGGGCGGGACGGTCGGGGCGACGGCCGGGGGAGCGGTCGGTAGGCGGCGCCGGGGCGGACGGCAGGACCGTCGGCAGGCCTGTGCAGCGGTGAGCCGGCCCGTGCGAGGGGCGGTCGGCCGCCCGGCGGGGGACGGCAACCCGTCCTCCGGTGCGTCGGGTTGACGTCCCGGCACGGCCGCGGGGAGCCGGTGCCCGGTGGTTCGGGTACCGCCGATGGGCCCCGGCGGCACGGGGTTCCCGGCAGCGAACGGATGTTCTCGCGACCTGGGGCCCGATCGCGACGGGAAGGCTCCAGATTCACCCTATCGGGGGGTAGTCGGCCTCCGTGCGGGCCGGGCCGGGCCGTGGTGATCTAGGGTTCCGGATGGGCCACCGGGGAGACGGTGGCGCGATCGCGATGAGCCGCCAACACCCCCACCAGTACGCGGGTCTGATGATTCGTCACGCCCAGAGGCGCCAGGGCGGTCGGTACGGTCCTGACCCCGTACGACCCTGACCGCGTGATCCGTACCAGATGAATGGAGACCCCTGCCGATGCCCGTGGACACGAGCCCGGAGACACAGCAGGTCCCGCAGCAGTCCAGCCTCACGACGGCCGCTGCCCGCAACCTCGCCACCACGACCAAGTCCGCCCCGCAGATGCAGGAGATCACCTCCCGCTGGCTGCTCAAGGTGCTTCCCTGGGTCGAGGCCCACGGCGGTGCGTACCGCGTCAACCGCCGGCTCACCTACACCGTGGGCAACGGCGTGGTGGAGTTCATCAAGACCGGTTCCCAGGTCCGGGTGATCCCCGCCGAACTGGGCGAACTCGCCCTGCTGCGCGGCTTCGAGGACGAGGAGGTGCTCACCGCCCTGGCCGACCGCTGCGAGCAGCGCGACTTCGGCCCCGGGGAGGTGCTCGCCACCCAGGGCGACGCGGCGGACCGGATCTTCCTGATCGCCCACGGCAAGATCAACAAGATCGGCACCGGCAAGTACGGCGACGAGACCGTGGTCGGCGTGGCGGGTGACGGCGACCGCTTCGGCGACGACGCCCTGCTCGACCCGGACGCCGTCTGGGACTTCACCGCCACGACCGCCACCGCCGGTGTCGCCCTCACCCTGACGCGGGACGCCTTCGCCGCCATCCGCGACAACGCGCCCAGCCTCCAGGAGCACCTCGCGTCGTTCCTGGCCCTGCCGCAGCAGGCGCAGAACGAGCGCGGCGAGGCCGAGATCGCGATGTCGGCCGGCCACCACGGCGAGTACCAGCTGCCCGGCGCCTTCGTGGACTACGACCTGAGGCCGCGCGAGTACGAGCTGAGCGTCGCGCAGACCATCCTCAAGGTCCACACCCGGGTCGCCGACCTCTACAACCAGCCGATGAACCAGACCGAGCACCAGCTGCGGCTGACCATCGAGGCGCTGCGCGAGCGCCAGGAGTTCGAGCTGGTCAACAACCCCGAGTTCGGCCTGCTCCACAACGCCGACTTCGACCAGCGGATCCAGACCCACTCCGGACCGCCCACCCCGGACGACCTGGACGAGCTGCTCAACCGCCGCCGCGACCCCGACTACCTGCTCGCCCACCCCAAGGCCATCGCGGCGATCGGCCGCGAGTTCAACGCCCGCGGCCTCTACCCGCACCACGTCGACCTCGGCGGGCAGCAGGTGCCGGCCTGGCGCGGGGTCCCGATCCTGCCCTGCAGCAAGATCCCGATCACCAAGGAGAACACCAGCTCCATCCTGGTGATCCGTACCGGCGAGGACAACCAGGGCGTCATCGGCCTGCACCAGACCGGACTGCCGGACGAGTACCAGCCGTCGCTGTCGGTCCGCTTCATGGGGATCGACGAGAAGGCGATCATCTCCTACCTGGTCAGCGCCTACTACTCGGCCGCGATCCTGGTGCCGGACGCGGTCGGTGTGCTGGAGAACGTCGAGATCGCCCACCGCCGCCACTGAGGACGCTGCACAACGAGCCGGGGCCGTAACCGGTCGGCTCGAAGATCGTTTGAACTGATGACGGACGGCCCGCCCGGGTGGCGGGCCGTCCGGCTGATCACGTCCGCTCGGGCCAGGTGGCCCCGGCCCCGCCCGAGCGCGTCGGATCCCGTTCCGTCCCAGGCGACCCGAGAGGTGAGTGGAACCCATGCCGCAGCGCCGGCAGTCCCGACGGATATCGCTCGACGGCGGTGGGGGAGCGGCCCCCGGGCTACGGACCCGACTGGTCGGCGCCGCCGTCGGCGTGGTCGCGATCTGCGCGCTGGTCGGCGGAGCCTCGGCGTCCGGCGCCGAGCACCAGGGCGGGGGGCACCCGCACGGCCCGGTGGTGGACACCTGCGTCTGCACCGAGACGGACGTCTCGGTACAGGTCGGGCCGGGTGCACAGGTCAGCGTCGGCGTGGACGTCGACGTCCAGGTCGGGGTCACCGTAGCCCCGACGGCCGACGCGCGGCACCAGGACCACCGGCCCCCGCACGGGCACCACCCGTGCCGCACCCCGAAGGCCGCGCCCTTACCGGGGACGCCCTCGCCCCGGCCCACCGCGGGATCCCGGCACCAGCCCGGCCGACCGGAGGACTGGGACGACGGGGACGACGGGGACGACGGGGACTGGTGGTGGCACCACCACCATCACCACCCGCATCCCTGCCCGACACCGACCCCCACGCCGACCCCCACGCCGACTCCGAGCCCCACCCGGACGCCGAGCCCGACCCCCACCCCGTCGCCGAGCGCCACACCCAGGCCCTCGCCGCCGCCCACTCCGACTCCGACGCGGACCCCGACGGCCTCCCCGACCCCCTCGGCGCCCCCAGCTCCGACGCCGCCGCCCAGCCCGACGCCCGTGCCCACCCCGCCGGCCGCGTCACCCCCGCCGCCACCCGCACCGGCCGTGCCGGCCCCGCCCCCGCCCGCGCCACCCGCGCCCGCGCCGCCGGCCCCACCCGTACCGGTGGTCCCCCGGGTCGACCCGCCGGCGGCGCCGGCCCCCGCCGCGCCGCCGGTCTACCGCGTCCGGGCGGCGACCCCCCCGGCCCCGGTGCAGGCCCACCACAGTGCGCCGCCGACCACCACCATGCTGCTGGTCACCGTGCCCGCCGTCCTGGCGGCCGCCGCGCTGCGGCCGGGTCGCGGCCGAGGCCGTTCCGGGCGGTCCTGACCGGCGTACCGCCGGGGCCGGCCCGTCCGGATCCGTCGGTGCCCGTTCCGGTCCGCTCCGGTTCCTTCCGTCCGGGGCCGCTCCGGACCGGTCCGCTCCACCCGTCGGGGCCGTCCGTTCAGGGCCGTCCGCTCCGGTCCACCCGTTCAGGGCCGTCCCGTGCCCGGTCCGTCCCCGAATCCTCCAGTTCCGTCACGAGCCAAGTCAGAGAAGGGAGTTCCCATGTCCGAATGGGTGGCGTTGGCCATCGCCATGGCGGCGGCCTGTGCCGTCGTGGTCGCCGTGGTGCTGTTGCGGCACCGCCGGGTGGGAGCCGAGAAGAACGCCGACGAGACCCCGGACGTCATCGAGTACATCACGATGATGATCGGCGTGGTCTACGCGATCGTGCTCGGTCTCGCCATCGCGGGTGTCTGGGAGGCGCGCGGCGCCGCCCAGGACGACGTGTTCCAGGAGGCGCAGGCCCTGCAGGAGGTGAGCGACCGGGCGCAGATCTACCCGGCCGAGTTCCGCGACAAGGTCCGCGCCGACGTGGACGCCTACGTCTCGTACGTGGTGAAGGTCGAGTGGGACTACATGCGCGAGAACGGCGAGATCTCCGACAAGGGCACCGAACTGCTGGACAAACTGCGGTCGGACGTCGCCACCCGGACGCCGGCCTCCGAGCTGGAGGCGCAGTCCTACCAGCCGATCATGGACCGGATCAGCCAGGCCGACGCCGCCCGCAACTCCCGCGGACAGAACGCCGGCCCGACCATGCCGGGCGTGGTCTGGTTCGGCCTGATCAGCGGCGCCGTGGTGACCGTCGGCATGCTGTTCGCGCTGCAGATCCGGCGCACCCCACGGGAGTTGGTCCTCGCGGGGTGCTTCAGTGCGCTGATCGCCTTCCTGTTGTTCATGATCTGGGACTTCGACGACCCGTTCGGCCGAAGCGTCTCGGTGACCACCCAGCCGTTCGTCGACCTCTTCCCGTCCCTCGGGCTGAGCGACTGAACCGCCGCGTGCCGGTGTGGCGCAACCGAGTCGCCAGGGCCGCCCGGGCCCGGTGTGCGGAGCCGACCCGCCACGGCCGGAGGGCCCGCGCGACATCCGCGCGGGCCCTCCGCCGTCACCGGTGCCGGACGTCAGCGCAGGCTGGAGTCCAGGGAGTTGAGCATGGTGCCGGAGGCGTCGTCGTTCTCCAGCGAGAAGGCGAACATGCCGCCGAGACCCTTGCTCCTGGCGTAGGCGCCGCGGGCCTGGACGGCCTGCGGGGTGTCGCCCGTCCAGAAGTTGGTGCCGTCGTACACCCAGCTGCTCTCGGTGACCGGGTCCCAGTGGGTGTTCGCGGCGGTCGGGTTGAGCTCCTTCCAGGCGGCCAGTCCGGCCTCCTGGCTCAGCGGCTTGGCGGCCGTCGGGCCCGTCGCGCTCTGGTAGAGCCCGAAGTCGGAGCCGGCCGGGACGCCCGTCCAGCCGCGCCAGTAGAACGGGATGCCCAGGACGATCTTGCCGGCCGGGAACCCGCCGGGGATGCCGTACTCCGGCAGGCCGGTGGTGTACGCGGCGAGCATGGTGTCCACGTTGTACTTGCGGGTGCCCGGGGTGATCGGCGTGGTGGGGTCGGCCGGGCTGTCGTGCAGCGGGTCCTGGTGGTTCGTCGGGCCCTTGGCGTCCCAGGCGCCATGCATGTCGTAGGACATCACGTCGGCGTAGTCGAGGTACGCCCCGATCTTGTCGGTCTCCAGCTGGGCGATCTTGTCCTGGCCGCTGGGCAGCGCCGCGGTCAGCAGGTAGCGCTTGCCCTGGGCGGAGCCGAGGGCGTCCAGCTGGGTGCGGAACTCCTTCAGCAGCAGGGTGAAGTTCTGCTTGTCGGCGGGGGAGTAGTGGTTGCCGGTGTGGCCGCCGGCGGAGGCCGGGTACTCCCAGTCGAGGTCGACGCCGTCGAAAAGGCCCGCCGCCGAGGCGGCGCCGCCGGAGGCGTCACCGGCCACGCCGGTCGGCAGGTTGCCCTTGAGGAACATGTCGACGCAGGAGGAGACGAAGGCCTTCCGGGAGGCGTCGGTGGCGGCCGCGTCGGAGAAGTACTTGGAGTACGTCCAGCCGCCGATCGAGATGGTGAACCGCAGGTTCGGGTACTTGGCCTTCAGCTGGCGCAGCTGGTTGAAGTTCCCCTTGAGCGGCTGCTCCCAGGTGTCGGCGCTGCCGTCCACGCTGGTGCCCGCATTGTAGTCGGCCTGGTAGTCGGCGTACGCGTCGCCCGCGCCGTCACCGGCGTTGGGGTTGGACTCGTTGGCCGAGTCGGAGGCCTTCACCGCCTGGAAACAGGTGAACCTGGTGGGGTCGATGTTGGCGAACGCGTAGTGGACGACGTCCAGCTTGGCGGCGGCCCCGCTGGTGTCCACGCTCTTCGGGGTGTAGGCGTTCTCGTAGATGCCCCACTGGTCGAAGTAGGCCGAGCGGACCGGCTTCTGGGCGGGGGCGGCCGCGGTCGTGGTGCTCACCGCGGCGGACTGGGCGGAGGCATGGCCGCCGGAGTAGCCCTGGACGCTGAAGGTGTAGCTCCGGCCGGGCAGCAGCGAGCTGACGGCGACGGAGGTGCCCATCGAGGTGGCGACGAGCTGGCCGTTGGACCACACCTTGTAGGCGACCGGGCCGTCGCCGGACGTCAGCGTGGACGGCTTCCAGGTGAGCACGACGGCGCCGGAGGTGACCTTGCCCACGGCGAGGCCGGTGGGCGTGGTGACCTTGCCGTCCCCGGCCGGGCCGGTGGCCGTGGCCGTCGCGGTGGCCGTCGCGGTGGGGCTGCCGGTGGCGGTGGGGCTGCCGGTGGCCGTCGGGCTGGTGGTCGCCGTCGGGCTGCCGCTGGCGGTGGGGCTGGTGCTCGCCGTCGGACTGCCGGTGGAGGTGGGGCTGGTGGAGGCCGTCGGGCTGGCGGTCGCGGTCGGACTGCCGGTGGAGGTGGGCCCGGCCGGGCCGGTCAGGGTGAGGTCGTCGGCGTAGTAGGCGCCGGTGCCGTACCAGCCGTGCGTGAAGACGCTGACCGAGGAGGTGGCCGCGCCGGTGGTGAAGGTGGTGCTCAGCTGGTTCCAGCCGGTCCCGCCGGGCGTCCAGGTGGAGGCGTTGACGCCGGTGCCGGTGGCGCCGAGGTAGACGTAGCTGCCCTGGACGAAGCCGGACAGCGTGTACGTGGTGTTCGGCTGGACGGCGACGGTCTGCTGGCACTGGGCGGTGTCGGAGGCCGAGGCCGCGCCGCTGAGCGCGTGGCCGCCGCCGTGCACCGGGGTGGTGACGACGGATCCGTTGGTGCAGGTCCAGCCGGTCAGCGTGCCGGTCTCGAAGTCACCGTTGGCCAGCAGGTTGACGGTCGCGGCCGAGGCCGGGCCGAGGGTCAGGGCGAGCGCGGCGCCGCTGGTGCTGAGCGTCGCGGCGAGGGCGAGGGCGGTGGCCCGTCTGCGCGAGGCGGCCCGGCGGCCGGTGGCCCGCTCGGCGGGCCGTGCGGGCATGACGCGGTCGTGCATGCGGTGTGTCCTCCGGATGTGTGGGGGTTCCGGCGGTGCGTGGCCCGGGTGGGCCGGGGGAGCCGGCCCGGGCGCGGTGGGGGCGCGCGGGCAGGGTGGCGCGGGCTGACGGACGGTGCGCGGACGCGGCGGGCCTACTGACCCGCTCGTGTCACGACATCACAGATTGGACTGGACCAATATTCGCCGTCAAGGGTGTCCGCTCCCGCCGTCGAGGATGTCCGTCTGCCGGACCGCTCCCGGCCGCCCGATCCCGGGGCGGGTAGGTTGACCGCTACCGAGCAGGCCCGCCGGACGGAGGACTCGCCATGGACAGCAAGGACTGGGACGACCGCTACGCCAGGAGCGAGCTGCTCTGGGGCATCGAGCCCAACCGCTGGGTGGTCCGCGAACTGGCCGACCACCAGCCCGCCCACGCCCCGTCCGGCACCCCATCCGGCGCCCCCGGCCGATCGCTCGGCCACGCGCTCGACCTGGCCGCCGGCGAGGGCCGCAACGCCATCTGGCTGGCGGCCCGGGGCTGGGAGGTCACCGGCCTCGACTTCTCCGCCGTCGCCCTGGAACGCGCCGAACGGCTCACCGCCGACCTGCCCGACGAGGTCGCCGACCGGCTCACCTGGCGGCACGGCGACGCCCGCAGCTTCGACGCCCCCGCCGGCGGCTACGACCTGATCCTGGTCGCCTACCTCCAGCTCCCCGCCGAGGACCGCCGGGCCGCCCTGCGCCACGCCGCCGACGCGCTCGCCCCCGGCGCCACCCTCCTGGTCGTCGGCCACGACCTGAGCAACCTCACCGAGGGCGTCGGCGGCCCGCAGGACCCGGCCGTGCTGTTCACCCCGGAGGACGTCCTCGCCGACCTCGCCGACCGCGGACTGCGCACCATCCGCGCCGAACGGGTGCACCGGCCGGTCGGCCTCGAACCGGGGCGCGAAGCCGGACACGAGCCGGGGCACGAAGCCGGTCGCGAACCGGGGCACGAAGCCGGGCACGAGCGCGAGGGCCGCGGCGTCGCGATCGACGCCCTCGTGCGGCTGGAACGGGGCACCGCGTGAGCGCGCCCGCCCCGCGGCCCGGGCGCCGCACCCTGCTCACCGGCCTCGCCGCCGCAGCCGCCGCCGGCGCCGTCCCGCCACTGCTGGTCGGCTGCTCCACCGCCGCGGGCCACAAGGCGGCCGGGGAGGCCGCCGCGGCCCGGGCGAGCGACGCGGGAGGCGCCGCCTTCGTGATGATCGTCCGGCACGGTGAGAAACCGGACGGCGACCACCCGGGCCTCGACGAGAACGGCGCCCACGACGGCAAGTCCCTCACCGAACGCGGCTGGGCCCGCGCCAAGGCCCTGCCCACCCTCTTCGACCCGCCCGCCCCCGGCCTGCGCACCCCGGCCCGGATCCTCGCCGCCGCGGACCGCGGCCCCCTCGCCGGGGCCCACCGGATGCGCCAGACCGTCACCCCGTTGGCCGCCCGCCTCGGACTGACCGTCGACACCACCCACGCCGAGTCCCAGGAGACCGCCCTGGCCACCGCGGCCCTCGCCGGCGCCCAACCCGTGCTGATCAGCTGGGAGCACTCCCGGATCCCCCGCATCATCGAGGCCCTCGGCGCCACCACCAGCGGCGCCCCCACCACCTGGCCCGACCGCTTCGACCTCATCTGGACCCTCACCCGCCCCACCACCGGCCCCTGGACCTTCCACCAGCTCCCCCAACACCTCCTCCCCGGCGACGCCTGACGCCCCCCTCACGGCACCGGGACGCCGACCCAGCGGTCGGGCGAAAGCCGCAGCGAACCCGACCCCGGCCCCGGGCGACCGCCCGATCCTGCTCACTGCCTCCACCTTCGGCCCTGGCCACAACCGCCCTCCGACGCGGACGGCGTCCTCCGGCCCTGCCGCTGCGGCAAGCGCCACGAACCCGCGGACGCGTTGCTCGGCACCCCCCTGGACCCGAACACCTACGACCACCCGGGCCCGGTCCTGTTCAACGCCCACGCCGGAGCCCTCTGGGCGCGCTTCGCGATCTACCCTCGCCGTGAGATCGCTGGCCGGATCGGACTCATGCAGAAGGCGGCCCGCGCAGTGCTGCGCGTCTCCTTCGCCAAGGTCGCCGAGTACCAGAAGCGCGGCCTGGTCCACTTCCACGCCGTGATCCGCCTCGACAGCCCGGACGGAAGCACCCAGCCCCGCCCCCGCCCGCCACCGTGACCATGCTCGCCGACGCCATCCGGGCCGCCGCCCGCGTCTCGATCAGCGTCGTCTCGGACAAGGTCGGGGAACGCGAACTCGCCCGGGGCGAACAGCTCGACATGCGCGAGATCGCCGCCTTCGGCACCGACACCGAACTCACCGATCACGCGGTCGCCGCCTACGTGGCCAAGTACGCCACCAAATCCGCCGACTCCTCCGGCGCTCTCGACCGCGCCCTGTTCTGCCGCCCCTGCCAAGGACGCGGCATGACCCTGGCCACACACGGAACCCCACTCACGTGCACCACCTGCACCGGAACCGGACAGGCCCGGCCGCTGCCCCGCCTCGCCGTCGAACGCCACGTGCGACAGATGATCCGCACCTGCTGGGAACTGGGCAAACGCCCGGAGTTCGCCGACCTCAAGCTCTGGAAGTGGGCACACATGCTCGGCTTCCGAGGCCACTTCTCCACCAAGTCCCGCTGCTACTCCGTCACCCTCGGTCAACTGCGCGACGACCGCCGCGCCTGGCGCACCGAACAGGCCCGCACACACGCCGGCCTGCCCGACCTCGACCCGAGCACGACCCTCGTCATCGGCCACTGGGCCTACCACGGCTCGGGCTACAGCCCCGGCGCGGAACTCCTCGCCGCCGCCGTCTGGCACCGCAGAGAACTGGAACGGCAGTTCACCGCAGAAGGCGGCTACTGATGACTCCATTCCCGGCACCGACGGCCGACCTGCTGACGGTCCCCCAGGTCATGGCCCGCCTCCAACTCGGCCGCTCCGCCGTCTACGACCTGCTCCGCACCCGGCAGCTCGCCTCCATCACCCTCGGCCGAGCCCGCCGCATCCCCACCCATGCCCTCACCGACTTCATCCGCACCCGACTCGAACAGGAAGCCGCCTGATGACCACACCCCGCGACACCCCCGCCTCCCGCCGCAGCCGCGCCAACGGCGACGGCACCGTCTACCAGCGCAAGGACGGCCGCTGGGAAGCCGCCAGCTACGTCCTCGCACCCGGCGACACCTGCAAGCGCATCCGCGTCTACGGCACCACCCGTAAGGAAGCCCTCGCCAAGCTCACCGAGAAGACCGCCACCAGCAACCGCGGCGTCCCCGTACCCACCGCACAGGGCAGCCTGGCCGCCTACCTGACGTACTGGCTGGAGGCAGTCGCCGTCCACCAACTCCGCGAGAACACCCACACCCGCTACACCGCCTGCACGAACCGCTACCTCATCCCCGGCCTCGGCAAGAAGAAGCTCACCAAGCTCACCGCCAAGGACGTGCGCACATGGCTCAACCAGCTCCGAACCACCTGCCAGTGCTGCGCCCGCGGCCTCGATGCCGCCCGCACCCAGCCCCGCTGCTGCGCGACCGGCACGTGCTGCGGCAAGCGGCTCTCCCCGCTGACCCTCGCCTACATCCACTCCGTACTCAAGTCCGCGCTGGAGCACGCCGTCCGGGAGGAAGAGATCCCGCGCAACGTCGCCCGCAACGTCCGCACCGGCACACCCCGGCCCCGCCGGTTCGAACCGCTCACCGCCGAGGAGGCCCGCGCCTTCCTCACCGCCACCCAGGGTTACCGGCTGCACGCGCTGTTCGAACTCGCCCTCCGCACCGGACTCCGCAAGGGCGAACTCCTCGGCCTCCGCTGGGAGGACCTCGACCACGACAGTGGCACCGCCAGCATCCGCCGCACCCTCCAGCGCACCCGCACCGGCGGCCTGACCACCCTCCCCACCAAGACAGTCAGCTCCGAACGCCGCATCGCCCTGCCAGCCCCCTGCCTGCTCTCACTCCGCGCCCACCGCCAGCAGCAGGCCCAGGAGAAGGAGAACGCCGGCGCGAGCTGGGTGGACAACGGCCACGTCTTCACCCGGCCCGACGGCCACCCCATCGAACCCGCCACCCTCACCCGCCACTTCAACGCGCTCCTCCGCCGCGCCCACCTCCGCCAGATCCGCTTCCACGACCTCCGGCACTCGACCGCGACACTCCTCCTGGAACAGGGCGTCGAACTCGTCGTCATCAAGGAACTCCTGGGACACGCCCACATCGGCGTCACCGCCACCGTCTACGCACACGTCCGCCTCCGCCTCCAGCGCGACGCCATCGACCTCCTCGGCCGCACCCTCGGCAAGCACTCCGAAGCCGTCACCGACCCCGAAGACGGCGACGACCCACCGCTTTGTGCAGCACCCGTCCGCTGACGTTGCCGTCAACTACTGCCGTCAAACGCCCGGAGGGCCCGCCGGAAACAAAACCCGGCGGGCCCTCTGAATTTCAACCCGACCTCACGATTCCCTGCCCTCCAAGGAAAGCTCCAAGAGGATCGCGGGTTATTGCCAGACGCGTTTGCGTCCCATGTCAGCCGGCACCGAGGAGGGTGCCTCCGCTACTCACGCGGGCGGCCCTCCTCAAGGAACTGCCGATAAACGAGGTGCAATAGCGCCGCGTATGCGTGTTGCGACCGAGCGGCCGCCTGCTCACTACCCGTTGCGACGCCACCGAGCCGATCAATTCGATGCATGAGCTCTTGCAGCATTGCAAGGACGTCAACTGGCGCCGGCTTGAAGAACCCGCGCTCTACATAGCGGATTACCGTTGTCACGTACTCGTCGGCCTCCGCCAGATCGCTGTGCGTCAGAACCAGGCCCTCACCTGGACCGCTCGAAGGGAACGGCAGGTGGCGCCACAGCGTGTAGGAGTCCATAAAGCTCAGCATCACTTATTCCTCGCTCCTAGTGGGCGTCCGAATACCAGAAGGAAACAACTTTCCCATCTGGCCCGATAATCCCACCCATTCCCCCATTGGGATCCGTGTACTTCACGCCGAATTTGCCGTCGTCAAAAGGCATCCTTTTTGCGTTCAAGCCTGCCTTGCCTCCCGGCTGAGCCAGCCGCGCCACCCAGTCCTTTGAATCCTGCAAGTACTGTTCGGGCGTGACATTCACTGGTGCGCCGTGCTTATTGAAGTGGTACTGGAAACTGGCCTCGGGAGAGTCGAAAGTACCCGAATGCCAGACATCCCCAATACCACCGCAGCCTGGCCCGGTGTTGTGAACGAGCACCGGCGTATTTCCGGCGAGTACATAGTACGTGTGAAGGGCCGCGACGGTGAGGTCGATTGCCGTTCGAGGTGCGGTGTTGTAGCTGCGGGTGCTGAGAACTACCAGGCTGGAGTGGTCGGAGGTGGCGACGAGGTGGCCCGGTTGAAGGCCCTGTGCAGGGACCCAGCGGTGGGCGGTGTCGTCCCAGTAAGGGTGGTTGGCGGTTGAGACGAGCGTGGCGGTCGCGGATGCGTCGGCCTGCGTGTCCGGTGCGGTCAGGATGAGTTCGGTGAAGTGGGCGTCGTCGGGAGTGACGATCTTCTTCGTGACCGGCTCGGTGGAGGTCACACCGGTCTGCGGGTCAGCGGCGGTGACAGTGTCGCCGGGTTGGAGCTGCCCGATCGGCTTGGCGCTGCCGTCAGCCATCAGTACCTGGGTGTCCGGGGGGAAGCTATGGCTGGAAAGTGGCAGCGGGCAACCCGGAAGACGGGGGTTGGGATCGTTGTGCGGTGTCGTGCCGCCAGACGTCGCGCCCTCTTCCTTGGTGAGGGTACGGGCGAGTCCCTTGAGAGCGAGGCTCTCCAGCCTGGTGCCTGTGAGGAGGCTGCCCACGGCTTCGAGTGCGCCCACGCAGCTTTTCATCGTCCTGTGTTTGCCGCAGTCTTCAGCGTCCTCGAGTCCTGAAACCTCCTTCGCTGTCTGCCACAACTTCGAAAGGGTGTTTCCGAGGCTGGCACTGATCCACGGTGAGTTCAAGTTCTTCGAGATCTGTTTGCTGACCCATTGGTTCTCGACACTCTGGGTGTCGTCCTTGATCGTCTCGTAGTACCGCCGCTGGCCGCTAGAGCCGCCGAAGTAGTTCCCCGTCTGGGCGGTGTTGTTCATCGTGATCGTGCCGCCGTGGCAGTCGTAGAGTTTGCCGCACTCCTCCGAGCTCAACCCGCTGGGGTCGCTGAGGTTGACGGGGTCGTTCTCGCTGTAGGCATAGCCGTTCCACTGCTGCGGATTGGCCGGAACGAGGAGCGGGTCGGGGCTGATGAAGCGGCCGGTCGCGGGGTCGTATTGGCGCGCTCCGAGGCTGGTGAGGCCGGTAGTGTCGTCCTTGCTGCCGCCGATGAAGCCCTTGGTACCAGCCCAGTCGGAGGTCTGGGGCTGATCGCCGCGGGGGTTGCCGAACGGTTCGCTCAGGCGGCGGGTGACGGGTTGTCCGGCGGTGGTGTTGATCTGGAGGTTGGCTGTCCCGTGCGGGTCGGCGGCCTGAACGAGGACCCTTCCTCCGCCGATGGTCGCGGTGACGCGGGTGTAGGTGAGACCTCCGGGGGCGGCGATGGTGCGGACGTTGCTCATCGAGCCGCTGGCCGTGTCGAGCGTGAGCTCGTCGGTGGCGAGGCTGAGCGTGGTCTTGCCCGGGTTGCGGCGGATGAGCTGGTTGCCGTCCGCGTCGTACAGGTAGGTGGTGGCGTCGGTCTGCCCGGTCCTCGTGAGGTTGTCGAGCCGGTCCTCGCCGTTCCAGGTCAGGCTGCTGGTGCCGCCGGTGTCGGTGATGGAGGTGGTCCGGCCCTTGGCGTCGTACTGGTACGAGACGGCCTTGGTACCGGCCGGGCCGCTGGTGGTGGAGGTGAGGAGGGCGTGGGGCCCGCCGGTGCCGCCGCCGGTGTTGGGCGCGTTGGTGGGGGTGTTGCTGCTCTGGGCGGCTCCGAAGGTCTGGGTGGTGGTGGTGTCGTTGAGGCTGTTGCCCGTGATGTCGTGCTGGACGAGGCCGGTGCGGTTGCCGGTCGCGTCGTACGAGTAGGTGTTCCAGTAAGGGGCCGGGCCTCCGACCGTCCGTCCGCCCGGACTGACGGACGCCGGGCCGGTGGCGTTGTTACAGCTTCCGACGCCGGGGACGGTGGACGAGCTTCCGGTGCCGTGGGTCTGACCGGAGGAGTCGGTCCAGTCGGCGGTGGTGGAGGTCCCGCCGGTGTCGGTCCAGGCGCTCGCCAGCCGGCCCAGGTAGTCGTAGGTGAAGCACTGGGTGTCGGTGGCGGCAGCGTCCTGGACGCTGGTCGCCGAGGTGACCCGGCCGGACGGGGTGTAGGTGTAGCTGGTCTGGTCGACAGAGACGGTGCCGAGTTGACGGTCGACAAAGTTGTTGACGACCCGTCCGGTGGCCCAGTCGTACTGCTGGGTGGAGACGACCTGCTTGCCGTACTCGCCGACGGTCGTGCGGACGGGCCTTGCGAGCGCGTCGTAGTCGACCTTGGCGATGACCGCCTTGCCCAGGCTCGCGGCGGAGGTCAGCAGGCCGGTGATGGTTCGGCCGTAGCTGACCGTCTCGGCCGGGAGTCCTCCTGCAGCGGGGACGCTGACCTTGGTCAGCGAGCCGATGACGTCGCTGTAGGTGTTAGTGGTGGTGTAGGTGCCGGCCAGTGCTCCCTCGGCGGACGGGATCGTGACGGAGGTACCGAGCGGGCGGTAGGCGGTGTCGTAGTCGGTGACGGCCTTGGTGTAGGCAGTGCCGTCCGCACCGCCCACGTAACGGGACGATGATGTGGGCTGGCCCTTCAGGATCGTGTCGTAGGTCCAGGACGCCAGCAGGTTCGCCGGTGCCACGGTGCCGCTGTACTGGGCGGTCTTCCGGCCGAGCAGGTCGTAACGGTACGAGAGGGTGGAGTCCTTGGCGTCAGTGGTGTGGTCGATGCGCGAGTTCGCGTCGTAGACCGTCTTCGTGACGCCGGTGTCAGGATCGGAGGCGGAGACCTGACGTCCGCGGAGGTCGTAGCCGTACTTCCAGGTGTTGCCGCTGCTGTCGGTCCGCTGGGCGGTTGCACCGCCGGCGGTGAAGCCGTAGGTGGTGACATCGGCGTCGGCGGCGTTGCCGGTCGCAGTTGCCGTTCGGTACTGCCAGAGCGCGGTGGTATGACCCCGGGCGTCGTTCACGGTCGAGGTGGGGGTTGCGCCGACAGGCGGGGTGACATCAGTCCGGTCGGCGCCTGGGTAGGCGGTGCTGGTGGCCCACTGGAGGTTGCCGTAGGACCGGAACTCGGAGCGGAGCACACGTCCGCTGCCGTCGTAGGTGTTCCACGTCTGGCCCGGGATCTGGCCGTCGCCCACGGGGATGAAGATGGAGTCGGTCGGGAAGGAGCTGTTCTCGTAGTACGGGTTGGAGGTCTTGATGACCCAGCCGTGGGTGTCGTAGACGGTGTCGGTGATCAGCCGTCCGGTCGGCTTGGCCGCGCTGGTGCTCTGCGTCTGGCGCGGTCGCCCGAGACCGTCGAACAGGTTGATGGTCGCGTCGTAGGTGACGCCGTCGTCCGTGATCGTCTCGGTTTTGACGGTGGACGGTCCCGCGGTGCTGTTGACGGCGTAGGTGAACTTCTTGCTCGGGTAGCCGGTGGTCGGCCGGTCCACGGCCCACGCGGCGGTGATGCGACCGAGCGCGTCGTACTGCGCGGTGGCGGTGCGGCCGTTGAGGTCCAGGCTGGTCAGCGGGGAGCCGCGGGCCGGGTCCTGGGTAAGGCTCGTCGTCCAGCCCGGGCCCATCGGGCCGGTGGTCCGGACTTCGGTGGGCAGGGCGCCTGTGGCCGGGGTGAGGACGGTGGTGGTGACGGCAGGGGTCACCGAGGGACCACTCAGGAGGTTTCCGGAACGGTCGTAGGCGGATCCGTCGGTCGTCGATGCCGTCAGTGCCCGTCCGTAGGCATCGAAGGTCGCGCTGCCGTTGAGGGTGTAGACCGGGTTTCCGGCCTGATCGAAATGGTCGAGGACCTGGGTGCTCGTCGGATCGCCGGTGGCACCGGCCTTGCCGATGGCTTTGCCGTCGAAAAGGGTGCGGCTGCCTGCGATCGTGTTGGAAGCGGATGGTGCGGTGCCGCAGGGCCCCTGGACGGTGATGATCTCCGAGGCCAGCATGACTCGCAGTGGGTTGTCACTGGTCGCGTAGCCGGTGGTGGTGCAGGTCTCGGGGGTGGCGGCTGTACCGTCTCCCTTGTCGTCGACCTGGGTGATGCGGTTGCCCCGGCTCGGGTCGGTAGTGGTGACCGCCGTGGCGGTGCGCCAGGTTCCGTCGGTCAGCCTGGCCTTGGAGATCGTCGTGACCTGCGAGTCCGGGTAGCGGGCGTAGACCTTTGGTGCGCCCGCGGTCTGGGAGTGGGTAGCGGTGACCGCCTGTCCGTTGGTGGTGCTTCCCGAGACGGCCTGGACGCGGCCGCCGGCCTGGTCGTAGTTCTCGGTGGCGACGGCGCGTCCGCTGAGCCAGTCGCTGTCGGTGGCATTGTCACCGAGGGGACTGGCGACCTGGACGCTGCGCTGACTGCCGTTGGCGAGGTAGTCCCCGTCCATACCGCGCAGGTACGTGACGGTCTGTTGCGTCTTGGGTGCCTCGCTGACCGAGCCGCTGCCGGTGGTGGTGGTCACCGACTGGTAGCCGCGGAAGTTGTCCCAGGTGCGGGTCTTGGGGTCGGTGAACTCGGCGTCGTTGCGGTGCCAGGCGGCGCCGCCGTTGTAGCGGTACTCGGTGGTCTTGCCGACCGACGGGGAGGCGACCGGGTCCAGCTCGGAGATGGTCGTCACGAGAGGCTTGTTGAACCAGTCGTTGACGGGGTCCGGTGACGACTGGCCGGGCAGGTACCACTTGACCGGCATGCAAGCCATCGAGTTGTTGTCCTCGGAGGCGGGCATGTGGTTGTTCACCCGGGAGCACTCGGGCGTGGAGTAGTTGATGCTGATCTGGCCGCCGGTCTCGGTCGTGACGCTCTGGATGCGCGGGCGCATGAACATCGGCGCGGCCGGGACCAGGCCGTCGACGCGGTTGGCCATCATCACGTAGGTGAACGAGACGGCCGGCAGGCTGATCGGCGTCTGGCCGTTGGAGCCGGTGCGCTGGACGGAGTCCAGCTGCAGGGTGCGCTTGGTGCCGTCACCGGGGTCGGCGAGGGACTGGGACAGCGCCCAGGTGTCGACGTCGCGGTAGGCGGAGCCGACGAGGACCTGGGTGGTGATCGCGGTCAGGCGCTTGGTGGTGAAGAACGTCGGCGCGTAGTTCGGGCACGCCCCGGAACCGGTACAGATCTGGTCGATCGGTACGTCGGGCCAGGCGTCGGCGTTGGCGGTGGTGCGCTGGCTCTCCGCGCACGTGATCGAGCCGGACGCCTTGCAGCGCTCGTCGACCGTGAAGAGGACCTTGGCGGCGGGGTTGAGCGCCCCCTTGGCGGCCTTCTGGTCGTCCAGGCGCTGGCCGTAGCCGATCTCCTTGAGGTAGCCGGCCCGCTGGTAGTCGGTGAGGCTGCCGTTGCCGTTGTTCTGGGCGCCGCCGCGGCTGTATTTGTTGCCCTCGGTGGCGTACTTGTAGGTGGTCAGGTTGCCGTGCGGGTCGACGACGTAGTCGAGCTGCCAGCGCCAGGCCATCTGGCACCACGAGTTCTTGCCGGAGACGGTGCCAAAGCAAGGGTCGCCATTGTTCGGCGAGTAGACCGGGGTGGTCAGTACCGAGTTCGCGGACGGGTCGCTGCCGTCGCCGCCAGGCAGGTGATTGAGGCCGAAGTAGTACTGAATTCCGTCGGTGGTGGTGATCCGCCAGTACTCCATGCTCTGGTAGCCGGTGTCTCCGGCTGCCTTGGGCGCGCCGGTGAGCTGCTCGATCCTGGAGCCGTCGTCACTCTGCAGGTGCCAGACACCGGTGGCGTCGTCGCGAACGAGCGTTCCAGAGTGGCTGCCGAGGGCGAGGGTGGCGTTCTGGCCGCCCCAGCACTGGTCGGCTGATCCGGGGATGCCGTTCCTACCGCAGCTTCGGTAGGACCGCTCGATGTAGCCGGGTTCGTAGCCCCAGCCGTCACCGACCCACGAGGACTGGGAGTTGGTGGCCGACGTCCTGCCGTCCACCGCGGCCGAGTTGTAGTCGAGTCCCACGGCCGGGGCGGCGCCGCCGAGGGACGGCGGTACCTGGATCGGGTAGCTGTACGTGAAGTTGCCCGAGTTCGACCCTGCCTTCCACCCCGCCGATGGCGAGAGCGGTGTCGCGGTGTACGACCCGCCGGGGCCGGACGGAGCGGGAGCCGCTGCCAGCACGAGCGCTCGCCCGGCCGGTGCGGGAGCGGTGGCCGGGCTCTGCGCGGATGTGAAGGACGCGTTGACGGCGTCCTGCGGGTTGGCCTTTCCTGAAGGCTGCTGCGGGCTGGATGCGGAGGGCAGCTTGACGTCGGCGGTGACCTTGCCGTGTCCGTCGAGCGCCGCCGGGACGGGTGTCCGGGTTCGGCACTCTTCCCGCTCCGGGGTGGTCAGCGCGCACGAGGGCAGTGCCACGAGCGTGGCACGGTCCGACCAGCCTGCGGCCTGGAGCGCCTTGAGGTCGAGCGTGACGCTCGCCGCACGTCCGTCGCCCTTGCCGGGTGCCTCGGCGTCGGTCAGGGCGACGAGGGGGCCGGTGACACCCGCGGCCTTCCCCTTGTCCTGACCGGCCACCTGGACGGTGACGGTGTGAGCGCTCTCGCCCGTGCCGTTTCCGGGTGCGACCGAGACGGCGAGTGCCCCGGCCTTGGAGCCGGTGCCACCGCCGGAGGCCGGGGAGGCACCGCCGGTCGCCGACCGGGCGGACTTCGCCCCCGGGCTGTCCGGGCCGAGCGTCACGGTCTCCGTCCCGGTCACCACGGGCGGTGCCGTCTCCGGCTTCCAGTCGGCCGGCTTCGCGGCGGGTTTGGCCGCCGGCTTGGCGTCGTGTCCCTCCACGGAGGTGGTGGCGCCGCCCAGCGGTGTGCGGGGCGGTGTCCAGACCTCCCCCTCGGGCGCCGGATAGGTCCACGCCGCCGCGGGTGGCACGGCCACCCCGGTCATGGCCAGCGCGACCATGGCGGCCATGACGGGTGACCGCCACCGGCCTCGTGCTGCTGTCGTCCGAGCCCGTTTCCGGGCAGACAAGACCCCCACCTGCGCTCCCTCGCTGATGTCGACACAGCGTCACATGGACATAGCTGTGTGCCAGATTGGACGTGACACTACGTGCCGCCTCTGACACGTCGCCAGGCTGTTCGAGAGCCGCGCAGGGGATGTTTATGAAGTCTTGACTTGGAGGTCTACTCTTATCCGGACATGTCAACCTAATCCCGCAAAGCGTTTGACCTACCCGCTGGTCAGGACGCATCGTTCCGACCCGAACGCATCTCCCGGAGGGGGATCGCGCATGGGAGGGGAGCCCAGAAGCAGACATGTCCATCACTTCGCGAACATTTCCGAACATGCCTCCACCGCGCTCGGCGCGTCGGGGAGCGGCGCGACTCGCCGCCCTCGCGGCGAGCTGTGCCCTGAGCGTCGGTCTGCTGACCGCGCCTGCCGCGGTCGCCGCCGATGCCGCACCGCCCGCCCCGCACGGCCCGAGCGGCACTGTCCCGCCGCTGGTGCCCCCGACACCGGGCCCGGCCCGAACACCCCTGCAGCAGGCGATGGTGGACGCCGTCGCCAAGGCCCGGTCGACCGGCAAGGCGGTCGTCGTGGAGGCCATGACCAACGAGGTGTCGAAGACCGTCGCCAACGCGAACGGAACCCTCACCACGACGGACAACGCCCAGCCGGTGCGAACCCGGCAGAACGGTGCCTGGGCCGACCTCGACCCGACCCTGCGAGCGAACGCGGACGGCACCGTCGGCCCCGCCGTCTCGAACACGGCCCTGGCGCTCTCGGGCGGTGGCGGCGGACCCATGGCCACGATCTCCACCGCTGACGGGAAGAAGCTCTCGGTCGGTGCCCCGTTCCCGCTGCCCAAGCCGGCGCTGAACGGATCCACCGCCACCTACGCCGACGTCCTGCCCGGCGTCGACCTCCAGTTGACCGCGTTGCCCATCGGGGGATGGCGCGACGTGATCGTGGTCCGCACGCCGGAGGCGGCGGTCAACCCGGCACTGAAGACCCTGCGCTTCCCGATCACCGCCCAGGGCCTGACGGTCACCTCCGACGACCAGGGCCGCATCGACGTCAAGGACGACAAGGGCGCCCTGCGCTTCCGCTCCCCGTCGGCGCTGCAGTGGGACTCGTCGACGACCGTGGCGCCCGCCACCGCGCCGAAGGCCGCGAAGGCCGCGAAGGCCGCGAAGGCCGCTGTCGCGGCGGCTCCCTCGTCCGACCCCGGGCCTGTGCAGGAGGGCGGCATCCGCTCCTCCGCCGAGGCGCCGGGGGACGGGGCGAACGTGGCCGCCATCGGGACGAAGGTCACCCCGGCGGCGATCGAGCTGACGCCGAACCAGGGCGCACTCGGGTCGGGCACCGGCCCGTGGTACCTCGACCCGTCCCTGGTCGCGACCAGCTCTGTCCAGGGGTCGGTGGAGGTCCAGGAGAACCACAAGACCGCCGAGAACTTCAACAAGAAGACCAACCTGGCCACCGGGTTCTGCGGTTACCACAGCAGCGACCCGGCGCTGGACTGCGGCGTGACCGGACGCCAGCGCGCCTACTTCCAGTTCGGCATCAACCCCGCGCTCTACACCAAGCCCGGTGGGGCGGAGAGCCCGCCCACCATCTCCACCTCCACGCTCAGCGCCCAGGTCACCGGTGCCTCCAGCCCTGACACGGACACGCCGTTCGTGGTGTACTCGGCGCCCAAGCCCATCCACGAGCACACCAGTTGGAACGACCAGCCTTGCGGCACGAGCAAGACCGTCGTGATGGAGAACTGCCCGACGGTCAACGGCCAGTGGCTCAAAGGCACCGGCCCCCTGGCCGTCGACGTCACCGCCATGATGAAGCAGGCCGTCGCCGGCCAGTGGCCTTGGTGGACCGTCGGGATCGCGCCGATGAACAACGAGTTCGACGCGTCGTACCGCCACTACCTCGCCAACAACCCGTTCATCACCACCACGTACGACATCACGCCGACCGTCTGGTACCCGCGGACCAGCCCCGCACCCGGCTTCGCGTGGAACAACAGCACCAATGAGTGCACCAGCGGTGGTACCCACCCCTGGGACAACCCCGGCTGGATCGGCACCAACCAGAGCATCTACCTGACCGCCAACAGCTACTCTCCTGCCGGGCAGAACCTGTACACCGGATACCACCTGTGGGACGACAACGACGCGAACTTCGTCGTGGATCAGGGGAAGTGGGGCGTGCCCTACAACAACCCCGGTCCCTCGGTGGACGTCGGGGCGCTGTCCGACGGCCACCAGTACGGCTGGTACGCCCAGTCCAGCGACGGCATCCTCAGCTCGCCCGGCAGCGCCGCGTGCTACTTCCGCATCGACCGGACCAACCCCCGGGTGAGCATCAGCTCCACCGACTTCCCGCCCTCCGGCACTCCGAACCCGACTCCGGCCAAGTACATGAACGACTGGGGCAGGTTCACCGTCAACGCCGAGGATCCGGCCCCCGGCCAGGGCCTCCAGGCCTCCGGCATCGCCTGCGTGCGCGTGAGTACCGACCCGACCCCGGTCGTCGGTTGGCGTTGTGGGCAGAACGGGACACTCGCACCCGGGCAGCCCTACGACTACCAGCCGCGGCAGTGGGGCACCAACACGCTGTACGCGTGGGCCATGGACAACGCCGGCAACTACAGCCAGCCGGCGCTCTACAACTTCTACGTCCCCTGGAAGCCCGGCACCCAGCCGCTGTTCGGCGACGTCACCAACGACCAGCAGCCGGACATCGTCCTGGCCGACAAGAACGGCGACCTGCGGATCATCGGCGGCACCACGGACCCGGTGAACTCGCTGGTGGCCCCGGCCTCCGCGGCGCCGGGCAACCGTGACTTCGGCGCCACCTGGGCCGACTTCCAGATCAGCCACCACGGCACCTTTGCCGTAGGCCAGGCCGTTGACCAGATCGTCGCTCACTACACCAAGGACAAGGCTCCCCAACTCAAGGACAACCTTTACCTGATCCCCAACGACGGCACGGGGCGCTTCGACGCGCTGCGTCCGTCCCAGCTGTCCCGCCCCACCAGCTGCATCACTTACGGCACCGGCGCACGCTGCGCTGCCTACACGCAGAAGGTCTGGAGCAACGTCTCCCAGGTCGTGGCCATCGGCACCCCGGAGGGCGAGTCGGTCGGCGGGGAGCCCAACAACCCGTCCCACCAGGTCATGATGACCCAGACATCCCTCCTGACCGTGGAGAACAACAACCTCTACCTCTTCCAGCCCAACGGCCTCGCCGACAACCTCGACAGCGCGACGCTGATCCCCGCCACGAGCGGCAGCTGGAACGACTACGAGCTCCTCACTCCCGGTGCCGCCAACGGCGCGACCGCGGTGCCCGGGACCACGGACCCGACGTACCAGACCACCATCTGGGCGCGGCACCGCACCAACGGCACCGTCTACGCCTACCCGCTCACCTGGAAGGCCGACGGCACCGTCGACTACTCCGCGCTGACCAGGCCCGACGCCGGCACGCCGATCCTGACCGGCGCCAACTGGACCACCGCGGCCCAGCCGCAGGTCGGTGCCGCCGATCTCAACAACGACGGCTACCCGGACCTCTGGGCCGTGAACGGCGCCAACGCCATCACCGTCTTCCCCGGGAAGAGCAGTGACGGCACCAGGAACAAGGTCGACGGGTTCGGCGACTGGCAGTTCCTCGGCTACGCCGACGCCAGTGTCTCCGTGCACCCCGCCACCGCGAGCTGGCAGTGCATGGATGCCGTCGGCGGGCCCCACGACGGTGCCGAGGTCGCCATCTACAGCTGCTGGGAGACGGCCGCCCAGCGGTTCAGCCCGGCGACGGACGGCACCATCCGTGCGGGCAGTTACTGCCTGTCCACCAAGGACGACGCGCTCGGCAACGGCACCCGGGTCGTCCTCGCGACCTGCACCGGTGGCAGTGGCCAGAAGTGGAGCGTTCGTCCCGACGGCAGGATCGTGCTGCCCGCCGCGGTGGATCCCGCCGGCAACCCGGGTGGCCGGTGCCTCGAGTTGCCCGGGTGGGCCACCGATCAGGGCACCCGGCTCGGTGTCTGGGACTGCCCCGGCGTGCAGGCCAACCAGCAGTGGAGCCTGCAGTACGAGCAGCACACTCCCTGAAGGGGACGGCCGTGAGGCCGGGATGAGGTGAACGAGGACGTCCGTGGGGCGGGCTCCGGGTGGTTCGGGGCGCCGCCCCGCGGGCGTTCTAGCGGGTGGTGATGGTGACGACGGAGTACTGGGTGAGGGTGAGGGGGATGCTGAGGGTGGTGCCGGTGACGGTGTGGGGGGCGGGTTTGGGGGTGGGGTCGGTGCCGTCGGGGGTGGCGACGGTGACGGCGGTGGGGGTGGTGCCGGGCGGGAGGGTGTAGGAGAGGGTGCAGTGGGCGGGGGTGGTGCGGAAGGCGGCCGGGGTGTCGCCGAAGTTGGTGAAGTTGACCAGGTGGACGACGGTGTCGGCGCCGAGCCGCCGGGCGTCGAGGTAGATCCGGCGGTCGCCGGCCAGGGTGACGGCGGGCGGGGCGGACTGCCGTACGGCGGCGAGCAGTTGGTCGGCGGAGGCCTGGTCGGTCCTGGTCAGGTAGCTGAGGCCGGCCCGGTTGCGGACGTACCAGCAGGTGCCGGCGCCGTAGGTGTTCTGCCGGGTGGCGGGGAGCGGGTCGGCGCGGCGCAGGCCGAGGACGTCGGAGAGGGCGAACTCGGCTCTCTGGCCACCGAGTTCGTCGAGTGCGGTGGGGGCCGGGCCGGTGATGACGACGGTGCCGCCGGCGGCGACGAAGCCGCGCAGCGCGGCCGCCTCGGCGTCGGAGACGGCCTGCAGGTCGGGCAGCAGCAGGACCTTGAAGCGGGTGAGGTCGGCGGCGGTGAGGCCGGGGCTGGGCACCGTGTCGAAGGGGACGTGCGCGTACACGAGGGCCTTCACGGTGCCGCGGAACTCGCCCAGCCAGGGGACGGCGGCGCAGCTCTGTTCCGGGTCGTCGCCGCCCCACCAGTCGGTGATCCCGGCGGGGGCGGTGGCGTTGGCGTACATGCCGATGCCCGCGCCCGGGGCGACGTAGTCGCGGGACGGGCTGGAGTGGTAGACGCCGACCTCGGCGATCGGGGTGGCGTCGTAGAGGCGTTCCTGGTTGGCGCGGACGAAGGCGTACATCCGGGTGCGCATCGCCGCGTCGACGGTGTCGTTCTTGAACGGGGTCTTCACCTCGTACGGGTTGCAGCCGGCGGCGATCAGCTGGGACATCACCAGGGAGGCGTCGTCGGCCTGCCAGCCGTAGGAGAAGGCCCAGGCAGGCTTGGTGCCGCTGGCGCCGCGCGCGTACTTGTACATCGAGATCAGGCAGACCCAGTCGGTGGCGGTGGCGTGCCGCATGCCGTCGTAGTTGCCGAGGACGTCCACCTCCCAGACCTGGCTGACGGCGCCCTCGGCCTGGCGCAGGTAGCCGCCGTCGAGGCCGATCGAGGTGGCGTAGCGGTAGTCCATGGAGACGGTCTCGACGAAGGTGACGAGGTCGGGGTTGACGGAGCGGCCGGCGGCGGCGATGTCGAGCTGGAAGCGGAGCAGGTTGCGGTGGCGCCACTCGACGTAGCGGCGGAACGTCGGGTCGGCGAAGTCCGCGGCCTTGGGGAGGGCGAGGCCGGTGTCGGTCCTGAAGGCGGCCGCGCCCCAGGTGGAGGCGTCGCACCAGGAGAGCACGCCGTCGAAGTAGATCGGGACGTCCGGCCAGATGCCGTCCACGCCGGTCGCGGCGACGCCCTTGATCCGTTTGAGGTAGTAGTCCCGCCAGGGCGAGTTCGGGCTGAGCCAGACGCTCTCGTCGCCCGGGTCGACCCAGACCACCACGCTGCCGTAGAACACGTTGGGCTGGCCGGCGAGGTCGCGTTGCACCCAGTTCCGGCCCTGGTCGTTCTTGTAGAACGAGCGGCCCTTCTCGCCGCCGGGGGAGATCAGCTCCAGCGACGGGTAGTACATGACGACCTTCAGGCCGGCGGCGTGCGCGAGGCCGGTGAAGGTCTTCACCTCGGCCATGTGGGCGGCGAACTCGGCGTCGGTGAGCCAGTTGGAGAGCAGGGTGTCGAGCTCGATGACGCTGACGTTCTGCGCCTTCAGCGCGTCGACGGCGCTCTGCATGTCGGCGGGCTCGTTGAAGGTGCCGTCGGCGATCCGGGCGAACCGGGCCCAGTCCGGCCAGGGTTGAGCCGCACCCGCCGTGTCGGCTCGGGCGGCTCGGGCGGCTCGGGCGGCCGGGGCGGCCGGGGCAGGTCTCGGGGTCGCGGCCGGTGCGGCGGCCCAGGCCTGGCCGCCGGGCAGCAGGCGGACGGCGGCGAGTGCGCCGCCGGTGCCGAGACCGGCCCGCAGCAGGCGGCGGCGGCCGGGGCGGGAGGTGGCGGGTGCGGGCGGTGTTCCTTCGGGTTCGGACATGGTGGTCCCCCAGCGTGAGTCGGCGGATCCCGGGAGCGTGCGCGGTGCGCTCGGTGCGGAGGCGGCCGTGCTCCCGGTGGGCGGCGCCTCCGCGCCCCGACCCTAGACGCCGGATCGCCCGGGTGTTCGGGCCGCGTCGACGGCTACGCCAGACGTCGGACCGCCGTGTCCCCGGTTGGGCGAGCCGGATCGCTCGGGTACGGAGGGCGGGTCCTCCTCGCGGCGCTTGACAGTGTTCGGGCCAGTGCAGGTGGTGAGGGGTGCGGGGCTGCGGGGTAGGGGTTGCGCAGTACGCCCGTCGGATGATCGGAACGCCTTCGACAGTGCTGTAGATTCACGGCACGAGCGGCGGCCGGGCGCGACGGGAACGCGGCACGAGCGGCGGCAGGAACGAGGAGGGCGCGATGAGCGTTTCGCTGGCCAAGGGGCAGAAGATCAGCCTGGAGAAGCCGGGCGGCGGGCAGCTGGGTGTGGTCCGGATGGGCCTCGGCTGGAAGGCCGCGCAGCCCAAGGGTTTCTTCGCCAAGCTGCTGGCCGCCGGCCGGGAGATCGACCTGGACGCCTCGGCGGTGCTGTTCTCCCAGGGGCGGCCGGTCGACGTGGTCTTCTTCCAGCACCTCACCAGCAACGACGGATCCGTCCGGCACAGCGGCGACAACCTGGTCGGCGGCGCCGGCGACGCGACCGACGACGAGTCGATCACCGTCGACCTGACCCGGATGGCCGCCGAGGTCGACCAGATCGTCTTCACCGTCAACTCCTTCACCGGCCAGACCTTCCAGGAGGTCGAGGCGGCGTTCTGCCGGTTGGTCGACGAGCAGACCGGGGCCGAGCTGGCCCGCTACACGCTGACCGGCGGCGGTCCGTACACCGCGCAGATCATGGCGAAGGTGCAGCGCACTCCGGCCGGTTGGCAGATGACGGCGATCGGGCAGCCGGCCAGCGGGCGGACCTTCCAGGACCTGATGCCGGAGCTGGTCAAGCACCTCTGACCGGGCCGCCGCGGCCAGGCCGTGCGCCGGCGGACGGCGCGAGCGGACGGCGCGAGCGGACGGCGAGGTAGGCGAGGTAATCGCGGCCGCGGTACGGCGACGGTGACACGACGGCCACGGCACGGCCACCGCAGGACGACGAAGGCGGCGGCCCGCACCACCCGGTGCGGGCCGCCGCCTTCGTCGTGCCGTCAGCGGGCCGTCGGAGCGGCCGAGGGGGAGAGGGACGCGCTCGGCGTCGTGCCCGCTCCCGGGGCGGCCGCGGCGGACGGGACCGACGGGGTGCCGCTCGGGGTGCCGGTCGGCGTGGCCGCGGCGGTGGGCGTCGCGGTGGCGCAGCCGGTGGGCGTGCCGCTGGGGGTGGCCGCCGGAGTCCCGCTCGGGGTGGCGGTCGGGGACGGCGTGCCGGTCGGCGTGGCGGTGGCCGTGGCGGTCGGGCTCGGGCAACCGGTGGGCGTCGCGGTCGGCGTGCCGCTCGGCGTCCCGGTCGGGGTGGCGGTCGGGGACGCGGTGCCGCTGGGGGTGCCCGTCGGGGTGGCCGACGGCGAGGTGGTGGCCGACGGCGAGGTGGTCGGCGCGGGCGCGGTGGTGGGCGTCTCCGTGGGGGTGGCGCTCGGGCTGGTCGTCGGCTGCGGGGCCGGCTGCTGCGGCGAGGGCTGGTCCGACGGCTGGGTCGGGGCCGGGGAGGTCGGCTGCGCGCTCGGGCTCGGGGTGACGGTGCTCGGGGCGACCGGTCCGGTGGTGCCGGCGCCGCCCGTGGTGCCGGTGGCGGCCCCGGTCGGGCGCAGCAGCGGCGAGGGCGAGGGCGAGGAGGTGGTCGGGAGCAGCGGGGAGGGCCGGTTCGGCACGGTGGTGACGGTGCCGCTGCCGAAGTGCGCCATCCAGGTGCGGACCGTCCGCAGGTACTCGCCGGAGTTGTTGTAGCTGAGGACCGCGCGGTCCAGCTGCGCCGGGTCGGCGAGGTCCCGGCCGCCGGCGCAGAGGTAGCGGCCGGCGCTCTCGGCGGCGTCGAAGACGTTGTTCGGGTCGGCCTTGCCGTCGCCGTTGGCGTCCGCGCCCCACGTCGCCCAGGTGGAGGGGATGAACTGCATCGGTCCGACGGCGCGGTCCCAGCGTGCGTCGCCGTCGAAGCGACCGCCGTCGGTGTCGGCTATCGCGGCGAAGCCGTTGCCGTCGAGGGCCGGGCCGAGGATCGGGGTGAGGGTGGTGCCGGCCGCGTCCACCTGGCCGCCGTTGGCCTGGCCGGACTCGACCTGGCCGATCGCCGCCAGGAGCTGCCAGGGCAGGTGGCAGCCGGGGGAGCGCTGGGCGGCGGAGGCCTCGGCCTGGCGGTAGGCGGCGAACACCGTCGAGGGCAGGGCCGGCCCGGTGGCGGCGAAGGGGCCGGGCGCCGGCGCGCCGGGCAGGGTGTTCGGGGGCTGCGGCAGCAGGACGGTGCCGCCGCCGTCGGCCGGGACGCCGGTGCCGAAGGTGCCGCCCGGGGTGGCGGTGCCGACCGGGGCGGAGGCGGTGCCGTAGCGGTCGCCGCCCTGGGTGGTGGCGCCGGGCGGCGTGGCCGCGTCGGCGGCCGCGACGGAGGCGAGGCCGAGGCCCGTCACCTGAGAGCCGGTCAGGGCGGCGAGTGCGGTGAAGGCCGCCGCCGTCCCCGTGACCCGCTTGCCGAGCCGCGTCGCACGCCCGCCCCGGGCCTTGCCGAACCTCGTCGTCATGCCCTGCCCCTCCCCATTGCCGTCCGCTCCTCCCCGGAACGGACGGGTACACGTCATCGTGCCCGCCGTCGGCCGACGGCTCCCACCGTCGCAACGATTAGTATCACGACGATCTGACGGCGGAGAGGCCGCCGGATGGCCTACGGGTTGCGGCGGCCGGGCCGACGCCGCAGGTCAGTGCGGGTCAGGAGGCCAGCCGGGTGGCCAGGACCCCGGCGAGCACGGTCTCCGCGACGACCTCGGCCGGGGCGTTCGCCTCGTCGCCGGGGGCGCGACTCTTGACGGCTTCGACGGAGTAGACGTGCCCGTCCGCCTGGAGGTAGACGACCGGGTGGCCGCCGCCCTTGCGGGTCGCGAGGACGGCCTGGCGGCCCGCGCCGTTGATCGGGGTGACGGTCAGGTCGGGGTCGGCCTGCACGGTGGCGAGGGTGGACGGCGGGACCTCGCGGACGGCGGCGTAGGACTCGCGGGAGCCCCAGGTGCACCCCCAGGGTCGGGTGCCGTCGGTGCCCGGGTCGGGGTGGGTGCCGGTGAAGGGGCCGGTCGTGCCGATGGCCTGGACGACCTGCGGGGAGGTCAGCAGGGTGCAGGCGTCGGCGGGGCGCTTCCCGGCGGGTGCCGGGGTGCCGGGCGCGCCGGTCGGGGGCGTGGCCGCGGTGGGCGCGCCGGTCGGCGGGGTGCCCGCGGTGGTGGCGGGCCCGGTGGCGCCGGTGGCGGGCGCGGTGGCGGCGGTCGTCGCGGGCGGGGCGGCGGAGTCGTTCTTCGGGGAGGACGACGAGCAGCCGGTCAGGACGGCGGCCGTGAGTGCGGCGGCCGGCACCCAGGCGAGCCGACGGCCGTACCGGATAACCGAGTTGCGGTGCATGCGAATCCCCCAAAGTCCTGTCCGTCGGGCCCGATCGGCTCGCGGAGGCGGTACAGGCAGGGATGCTACGGGCTGGAGGTCGACGGGATCTCCGGTTTCCGTAACGGGAGTTGACCGGGAGCGTAACGACGGAGGGCCGCGCGCGGAGGGGGCCGGACGGGCGGTCCGGGGCACGGGGGTGGTACGTGCGCGTCGTTCCGGGCTCCCCGGCGGCGCCCGCCGGCGACCGCGCTGACCTGCGCCGATGCCTGGCGCCCCGATCGGCGCGCCTTAGCAGGACGGGCGCCCGGACGCCAGGGGGCGGCCTCAACTCCGCCCTGGACGGGTGACGTTCTGGTGAAAGTGGGCATGCCAGGAATCACCGCCCGGCATGCTGTGCCCCGTGACGATGCGGATGGAGGCCCAGACCGTGAGCGCGAACCTGCCGGAGACCGTCGCCGCCGACGGCACGCTCGTCCTGCCCGCGCCCCGCCGGGTGGTCGACGACCTGGCCCGCGACCTGACCCAGGCCGCCGCCGCGGTGCGGGCGGTGTCGAGGGTCGGCCGCGGTGGTGGGGACGTCGCCGTCGCCGCGTACACCGCCGTGGTCTGCACGGGCCGCTCGGCGGCCCGGGCGCTGGAGGAGGCCGCCTCCTGGTGCCGGCAGGCCCCCGAGGCGGAGGTGCACTCGCTCGCCTGGGCGCGGGTGCCCGGGCACCGGGACGACGTGTACGAGTACCGGGTGACCCTGGCCGTCAGCTTTCCCGACGACGAGACCGGCGAGCACCTCGGCGACACCCATCACGGCCGCCGCTGAGGCCGCTGAGTAGGATCGCCCGCATGGGTGATGGGGACACGAACGACAGGACGGCCGGCCCGACCGGTGGCCCGGTGGGCGTTCCGATGGAGAAGTCGCACGGTCCGGCGGACGGACTCGCCGACCGGGCGGCCGAGTTGACGCCCGATCCGACGGGCGGCCCCGACGGCGGTCCGCGGGAGCTCTCGCGGACCGCCGCCGTGGCCACCACGGTGCTGGCGGCCGTGTGCGGTGCGGCCGTGCTGCTGGCCGTGTTCCACTGGCTGGGCTTCGGGGTCCCGTGGATCGGCTGGATGGTCGCGAAGGCCGGTATCAAGCTCGTCGTCGGCGGATTCGCGGGACTGGCGGCCGCCTGCGCCTGGCTCCGCACGAGGCTGAGGTCCGGAGCTCAGGCCTGAGCGGCCGCCGGCCGGTCACCCCGCCTGCGGGGAGGGGCAGACCAGGTCGTGCTCCGGGGCGCGGCCGTCCAGCAGGTAGCGCTCGACGGTCTGCGTGACACAGGAGTTGGTGCCCGGGTACTGGCCGTGGTCGCCGTTCCCGGTGACGGTGACCAGCCGGGAGCCGCGCAGGGCCCGGTGGGCGCCGACCGCGGCCTCGTAGTACGTGGCCGGGTCGTGCACCGAGTTGAGCATCAGCACCGGCGGCAGGTGGGCGCCGGTGACGGTGACCTCGGGGGCTGGCGCGACCGGCCAGGACGCGCAGACGGCGCTGAAGGCGAGGGTGCGCGCACCCGCCAGTGGCCAGCGGGCGGCGTTCTGCGCGCCGCGCTCGACCCAGGTGTCGAGGTCCCTGGTCCACGGGGTGTCGGAGCAGGTCACCGAGAAGTACTCGGCGAGGAACTCCGGGCTGAGGTACTGGCCGAAGGCCTTCCGGGCCATCGCCTTGGCCGCCGGGTCGGCGGTCTGCCAGTCGTCGACGGCGGTCAGTGCCTGCGCGAGCAGCGGGAAGAAGTCGGCCCGGTAGATCGCGCTGATCGCGCCGTTGTCGAGCTGGTTCGGACCGATCGTCAACGGCCCGTCGACGATGGGCCGGTCGTGCAACGCGGCGCGCCGCTGCTCCCAGTGCGCCTGCACCTGCTCGGGCGTGGAACCCCAGTGGTAGGTGGCGTCGCGGGCCGCGAGCCAGGGCACGAAGTCCTCGTCGAAGCGGCGCTGGAAGCTCATCGGCTGGCCCAGCTCGAAGGTCTCCCAGCTGCCGTCGAAGCCGATGTTGCTGTCCAGGACCATCCGTTCGACGCGGCGCGGGAAGAGCGTCCCGTAGTAGGCGCCGATCATCGAGGCGTAGGACGGGCCGTAGTAGCTGATCTTCCGTTCGCCGAGCAGGGAGCGGAAGAGGTCGATGTCGTGGGCGGTCTGCCCGGTGTTCAGGTAGGGCAGCAGGTCGCCGCTGCGCTCCTGGCAACCGGCGGCCAGCTTCCGGGAGTTGGCGATGACGCGGTCGATCGCGGCGGGGGACTGGTCCCGGTAGTCGCCGGCCAGGAAGTCCTGGAACTCCTGCGGGGTCTGGCACACCGCGCGGGTGCTCGCGCCGACGCCCCGCTGGTCGAAGCCCACGATGTCGTAGGCGGCGCCGACGGCGGGTGCGGCGGTGGCGAGGTCGGCCGGGCGCAACAGGCCCGAGCCGCCGGGGCCGCCGGCGGCCATCAGCAGGGTGCCCTTCCGCGTGGCCGGGTCGGTGGCGCGGTGCCGGGAGACGGCGATGGTCAGGTCGGCCCCGGTGCCGGGGTGGTGCCAGTCGCGCGGGGCGGCCATGGTGGCGCACTCCAGGGCGGGTTGCTGCGCGCAGGGTGCCCAGGCGAGCGTCTGCCGGGTGTAGCGAGCGGGTGCCGGGTCGGAGTCGCCGGGGTTGCCGGTCGGGGCCGCGCCGGCCGGCAGGGCGAGGCCGGTGAGCACGGCGGTGGCGGCGGCGACGGTCACCGCGGCGCGGCGGACGCGGGAGGCGACCGCCCGAGGTGCGGGGGCGGTCGCCCTGGCGCCGGCCCGGGTGCCGGACCGGGTGCTGGGCTGGGCGTTGTCAGGCGTGATGCTCGGCGTGGTGTTCACGGAGTCGATCCTGTCCGAGCGCCTCGTGACGGTCGATCATGCCCGCGTCCGTGTCCGGGGTGGTGCTGGGTACACCCCCGGACCTGCGGCCCGCCCCCGGTTCAGTAGGCGGCGGTGAACCGGGCGCGGCGGTGCGCGGGCTGCTCGGCCTCGTCGAGCAGGGCGACGGCGAGGTCCTCCATGGAGATCGTCGAGGCGCCGTCGCCGTCGACGAGCAGTTCGTCCCGGCCGAGCCGGAAGCGGCCGGTGCGCTCGCCCGGTTCGAGCAGGGCGGCGGGGCTGAGGTACGTCCAGTCGACGACGGTGTCCGCCCGGTAGAGGTCCAGCTGCTCGTTGCAGGCGCGGGCGATCGGCAGGATCTCGGCGGGGAAGTCGGGCGCGTCGGCCAGCGGGGTGCCGTCGGGGAGGGTGAGGCTGCCGGCGCCGCCGACGACGAGCAGCCGGACGTCCGACCCGGCGAGTCCGGCCAGCAGGCCGCGGGTGGCGGCGGCCAGTTCGGGCTCGTTGCCGGGGGCCGGACGGGTGGCGCTGACGACGAGGTCCTGCCCGGCGGCGAGACGGGTGACGTCCTCGGGCCGGCGGGCGTCGCCGACGGCGAGGGTGACGGCCGGCGGGAGGCCGTGCGGCTTGGCCGGGTCGCGCAGGACGGCGGTGACCCGGTGGCCGCGGGCGAGCGCTTCGGCGACCACGCGTCGGCCGACGTTGCCGGTGGCGCCGAACACGGTGATGCGCATGGGGATCTCCTCGGGTTGGTGGTGCGGGTGCGGGTGCGGGTGCGGGTGCGGGTGCGGGTGAAGGTGCGGTTGCGGTGAGGCGGGTGTTGCGAGGGGTCAGGCGTTCTCGCGGAGCGCCTCGCCGGCCGACCGGAGCTCCGGGCCGGTGGCGGCCGCCGGTTCGGGTGCGGTGGCGGCCGCCGGGGCGGCGGCGGGGCGCGGGCGCTGGGTCTGGGCGGCGAGCAGCGAGCCGAGGACGACGACGGCGCCGAGGGCCTGGAGCGGGGAGAGGTCCTGGCCGAGCGCCAGCCAGCCGAGCGCGGTGGCGACGACGGGGCTGAGCAGGCCGAGGAAGGCGACGGAGGTGGGTGGCAGGGCGCGGATCCCGCGGAACCAGAGCGCGTAGGTGACGGCCGCGCCGATCAGGCTCAGGTAGCCGTAGCCGAGCAGGTTGGCGGCGCTGAGGTGGGAGGGCGGGGCGCCTTCGACGACCAGGGCGACGGGAACGAGCAGCAGGCCGCCGGCGGTGAGCTGCCAGCCGGTGGTGGCGAGCAGCGGGGCGGGCGAGGTCCAGCGCTTGGCGAGGACGACACCGGTGGCCATCACCACCGCGCCGCCGAGGGCGGCGGCCACGCCGACGGCGTCGAGCCGGGCGCTCGCCCGCAGGACGAGCAGGCTGACGCCCGCGATGCCGGCGATGCCGGACAGCACCGTGCGCAGGGTGAGCCGGTCGCCGAGCAGTGCGGCGGAGAGCCCGGCGGCGATGAGCGGCTGGACGGCGCCGACGGTGGCGGCGACCCCGCCGGGGAGGCGGTAGGCGGCGATGAAGAGGAGGGCGAGGAAGGCGCCGATGTTCAGTGCGCCGAGGACCAGTGAGCGCCACCACCAGCTGCCCTTCGGCAGCGTGCGGGTGAGGGCGATCAGCAGCAGCCCGGCGGGCAGGGCGCGGAGGACGCCGGCGAGGAGCGGGCGGCCGGGCGGGAGCAGTTCGGTGGTGACGAGGTAGGTCGACCCCCACACTGCGGGGGCGATGGCGGTCACCAGCACGATTCCGAGTCGATTCCTTAGCACTAAGCCAACATATCTCAGCGCTAAAGCATGTGACGGCCGGTCCGGCGTGACATGGCTCACAGTTATCTCACTGCTAAGGAATTCGGGCGGCATCCCCTACCCTGAACCCGTGGCAGATCACGTGGACCGAGTAGTCGCGCAATGGGCCGCCGAGCGGCCAGACCTGGACGTCTCCCCGATGGAGGTGCTCGGCCGGCTCAAGCGGCTGTACCGGCTCGTCGACGGGGAGCTCAACCGCACCTTCGGCGAGCACGGCCTGGACGCCGCCTCCTTCGACGTCCTCGCCACCCTGCGCCGCAGCGGCCCGCCCTACCGCCTCACCCCCACCGGCCTGATGCAGTCCGCGATGGTCACCTCCGGCGCGATCACCCAGCGCCTCGACCGGCTGGAGGCCCGTGGCCTGGTCACCCGGACCCAGAGCGACCAGGACGGCCGCAGCCGCGTCGTCGGCCTCACCCCCGAGGGCCACGCGCTGATCGACCGCGCGCTGCCCGACCACCTGGCCACCGAGCGCCGGCTGCTCGCGGGCCTCGACGAGGCCCGGACGGCCGCCCTCGTCGACGCGATGCGCGCCATGCTGGCCGCCCTCGACGACAGCCCGGAGCAGCGCTGACGTTCCCGTGGGCGCCGGGCGGCACCGGGGTTCCCCCGCGCCGGGAGCGGCGCTGCCGTTCCCGGTGGTCGCGGAGCAGCGCTGCCGTTCCCGGTCGTCGCGGAGCGGCGCCCCGCTCCACCCGCCGGGCGTCGCTACGGGTTGACCGCCACGGCCTTGAAGAAGGTGTAGTGGAAGGTCCCGCCCGGCTCGGCGGCGCGGCCGAGCTCGGCGACGCCCCGGTCGAAGGCCTCCGGGGTGGTCAGCCCGGCCGCCAGTGCCTCCGCGCGGACGGCCCCGACCATCGGGACGAAGGTGCGCCGGGTGAAGCCCTCCACCAGCGCGGGGCGGGCGCCGTCGGCGTAGACCGTGCGCGGCCGGACCGTCACGTCCTGGAATCCGGCGTCCGCCAGCAGCGGGTGCAGGCGGCGCCCCACCAGGGCGTCGCCGCCCGCCCGGGCCTGGAGCCGCACCAGCAGCTCGACCGCGTCGTCGGCCGCCCGGCTCCGCGGGTGGAAGAAGGCCGAGCCGTGGTCGCCCTCGATCACCGTGATCGTGCCGCCGGGCCGAAGCAGCCGGCGCAGCGCGGTCAGCGCGGCGGCCGGATCGGCCAGGTGCTCCAGCACGAAGCAGAGGAAGACGTGGTCGAAGGCGTCGTCCGCGAAAGGCAGTCGGTGCAGGTCCCCGTGGTGCCAGGAGACCCGTGCGGCGGGCGCCTGCGCGGCGACCCGGACGCGGGCCTGCGCCAGCGAGTCCGCCGAGATGTCCGCCGCCGTCAGCAGCACGCCCGGGCTGGCGGCCAGCAGGTGCACCGTCTGGGCCCCGACCCCGCAGCCCGCCTCCAGCACCCGGCTGCCCGCCGGGTACGCCGTGCCCGCGTGCAGCAGTTCCGCGAGGGTGTCCGCCTGGTCGCCGAGCCGCTGCGCCTCGGTGTCCGAGTACCCGTGGACGTACGCCGTCGCCGCGTCGTCCCGCTGATCGTTCCGTCCTGCCGTCTCCGTGGTCATGGCCCCACCCTCGCGCCACAATGGCCCGGTGAACAGGTCCAAAGACACACGGGCCGAGAGGTCCATAACGGCGGATCCGGGTGCCGACTTCCTCCAGCTGGACACCGCCGACGCCCCGCGCGGCGGCCTCACCGACTGGCTGGCCGGCCGGCTCCGCGAGGCCGTCGCCGACGGCCGCCTCCCGGCCGGCGGCAGGCTGCCCGCCACCCGCGTGCTGGCGGCCGAACTCGGCGTCTCCCGCGGGGTGGTGACCGATGCCTACCGGCGGCTGACGGAGGAGGGCCGGCTCGCCGGCCGGGGCCGGGGCGGCACGGTCGTCGTCGCGGACCCGGCGCCGCCCGCTCCCGTGACGCCCGCTCCCGTGACGCCCGCGCCCGCCCCGCATTCGCCCGCCCTGCACTCGCCCGCCCCGCCCGACCGCGTGGCGCCGGAGCTGTTCCGGGGCGAGCCCGACGCCGAGGTCTTCGACCTGCTGCGCGGCACCCCCGCGCGGATCGACCTCACCCCCGGCCGCCCCGACCTCACCGCCTTCCCCCGCGCGGCCTGGCTGCGCGCCGAGCGCGCCGTCCTGGACGGCCTCGCCGCCCACGACCTCGGCTACGGCGACGTCCGCGGCACCCCCGAGCTGCGGCTGGCCGTCACCCGCTGGCTGGCCCGCAACCGGGGCGTGCGCGCCGACCCGGACGAGGTGCTGGTCGTCGCCGGGACGGCCCAGGCCCTCGCCCTGCTGGGGCGGGCGCTCGGCCGTACGGGCGTCACCGAGGTCGCCGTCGAGGACCCGGGCTCGCTCGGTGCCCGCCAGCACCTCGCGCACTGGCTGGACGCGACCCCGCCCGTCCCGGTCGACGCGGAGGGCGTCCGGGTCGACATGCTGCGCGCCACCGGAGCCTCCGCCGTCCTGCTCACGCCCGCTCACCAGTACCCGACCGGCGTCGTCCTGGGCGGCGAGCGGCGGCGCGAACTGCTGCGCTGGGCGGGTGAGGGCGGCCTGGTCATCGAGGACGACTACGACGCCGAGCACCGCTACGACCGCCCGCCGCTGCCCGCGCTGCGCGCCGTGCTGCCCGAGCAGGTCTGCTACGCGGGCAGCGTCTCCAAGCTGCTCGCTCCCGCCCTGCGCACCGGGTGGCTGCTGGTGCCGCCGCGGCTGCGGGCGGCGGTGCTGGAGGCCAAGCGCTTCGCCGACCTGGGCAACCCGGTACTGCCGCAACTGGTGCTGGCCCGCCTGATGGAGTCCGGCGGACTCGAGCGCCACCTGCGGCTGTTGCGCCGCCGCCACCGCCGCCGCCGGGACGCGATGATCGCGGCGGTCCGGACCCACCTGCCCGGTGCCACCGTCCACGGGGCGGCGGCCGGCCTGCACCTGATGGTCACCCTCCCGCCCTGGGCACACGGCTCCGACACCGAGCTGGCCGCGGCGGCCCTCGCGCACGGGGTGAAGGTGCACCCGTTGTCCTGGCACGCCCGGTTGCCGTATCCGCCGGGTCTGGTGCTGGGCTACGCGGCCGGTGCGCCGGGGGAGATCGAGGAGGGGATCGCGGTGCTGGGGCGCCTCACCCGCCGGTGACGGCGACGGCGAACCGAGGGGCCGGCCGCGAGCCGGTCACCCGGCCGGTCACCCGACGGTCGGTGGTGGGCGACGGTGAGCAGCGGACGGCCCCGCGGTCCGCGCCGCGGCCGTGCGGCTCAGGACGCGTCGGACCCGCCCCTCCCCGCGGCGCGGCCCGGCCGGATCACCCGGCGCACGGCGCCGCGCAGCCACCGGTGGCCCGCGTCGGCGGTGTGCCGCGGGTGCCAGGCCATGCCGATCGACAGGGGCGGCAGCGGTACCGGGATCTCCAGCAGGCGCAGCCCCAGCGCGTGCGCCGCGTCGCTGAGCGGGGTGGGGGGCTCGCCCGGCAGCGCGGTCGGTACCAGGCAGACCACGTCGCCGGCCGCGGCCAGCGTCATCGCCGCCAGGTGCCCGGGCAGGACGGCGCTGACCCGGCGGCTGAGCCCGTGGTCGGCCAGGGCCGCGTCCAGCGGGCCGGTGAAGCGCCCCCGCCGGCTGACCGCCACGTGCTCGGCCGCGGCCAGCCGGGCGGGCGTCAGGGGCCCTTCGGCGAGCGGGTGTCCGGCCCGGACGCCGGCCGCCATGCGCAGCGTGACCAGCTCGTCGACCCGGGTCTCCGGGTCGACGTGGTCGATGGCCCCGACCTCCAGGTCGACCCGGCCCTCGCGCAGGGCCGGCCCGGCCTCCCACTCCTCGGCCAGCACCCGCAGCGAGACGCCCGGCGCCTGCAGCGCGGCCAGGCCGAGCAGACCGGGCGCCAGCGCCGCGCCGACCAGGTCAGAGGCCTGGACGGTGAAGGTGCGCCGCAGCTCGGCGGGGTCGGTCCCGCCGCCGGGGGCGAGCAGTGCCTCCAGCCGCCGGACCACCGCGGCGGCCTCGTCCCGCAGTTCCTCGGCGCGGGGCGTGGGCACCATCGCCTGCCCCGCCCGCACCAGGAGCGGGTCCTGGAGCACCCGGCGCAGCCGGGCCAGGGTGCGGCTCATCGCCGCCGGGGAGGTGCGCAGCCGCGCGGCGGCACGGGTGACGCTCTGCTCGGCCAGCAGGGCGTCGAGGGCGACGGCGAGATTGGCGTCGAGGTTCGGGACTGGGCTGCTCACCGGCATCGTTCCGTTTCGGGCAATGATTCCTTGCTGAGGTTCCCATTGTGGCAATGCGGTGGCGGTCCGCACGATGAGGGGGCCCCAGAGATCCGATCCGGACACAGAGGTTTTCATGATCGTCATCACCGCCCCCACCGGAAACATCGGCAGGCGACTGCTGTCGCTGCTGGTCGAGGCCGCGCCCGCCCACGGAGAGGAGCTGCGGGTCGTGGTCCGCGATCCCGCCCGGCTCCCCGCGGCCGTGCGCGGCCGGGTCGAGGTGGTCACCGGCTCGCACGGCGACCCCGCGACCGTCGAGCGCGCCTTCACCGGGGCCGACGCCGTCTTCTGGCTGGTGCCCCCGGACGCCTCGGTCACGCCCGAGGCGGGGTTCAGCGGCTTCACCCGCCCGGCCGCCCGGGCGTTCGCCGCCCTCGGCGTCGGCCACGTCGTCGGCGTCTCGGCGCTGGGCCGCGGCACCCCGCTGGCCGCCCGGGCCGGACTGGTCACCGCCTCCCTGGCCATGGACGACCTGATCGCCGGCTCGGGCGTGGCCTACCGCGCCCTGGCCAACCCGTCCTTCTACGAGAACCTGCTGGAGGAGGCCGACTCGATCCGCGCGGACGGCGTCTTCACCGACACCCTCGCCGCGGACCGCCCGGTGCCGCTGGTGGCCGTCGCCGACATCGCCGCGACGGCGGCCGGGCTGCTGCTGGACCGCTCGTGGAGCGGCGTCGGAAGCGTCCCGGTGCTCGGCCCGCAGGACCTGTCGCCCGACGACCTGGCCCGCATCATGACCGAGGAGCTGGGCCGGCCGGTCCGCTACCGGCGCCAGCCGCTCGAGGAGCTGCGGTCCGACCTGCTGGGCTACGGCCTCGACGGGGCGTTCGTCGAGGCCCTCGTCGAGATGAAGCGGGCCAAGGACGAGGGCCTGGACTCGGGCGTCGAGCGCTCGCCGATGGCGGGCCCGGCCACCGGATTCGCGCAGTGGTGCGCACAGACCCTCAAGCCCGCCGTCCTCGCCGCCCCGGAGGCCACCGATGTCCACTGACCGCACCGCACCCGTCACCGCGTTCATCCTGGTCAAGACCACGCCCGAGTGGCTGGCGATGACGGTGGCCGAACGCGTCGAGGCCTTCACCGCCCGGGTCGTCCCGGTGATCGAGGCCCGTACCCGCGGCGTCCGCTCCCGCTTCTACGACACGGAGTTCTACTCGGCACGGGTCACCGACGTCTGGGTCTGGGAGGCGGACGACCACGACGCCTACCGGCTGCTGATCGACGCACTGCGCGAAACCCCTTTCTGGGACCGTTACTTCGAGGTCGTGGACCTGCTGGTGGGTGTCGAGAACGGCTACGCCCGCACCTACGGCCTGGAGCCGGTGGCCAGCCTGGCCACCTGATGCCGCGCGCCGACGGCCGGCCGGTGCCGCCGCCCCGCGGGGTCGCCGGCCGGTCGCCGGTGGGGCGCCGGTCGATCGCCTGCCGGTCGCCGACCGGGCGCCGACCGGCAGGAGGCCGGGTCGGATGGGGCCCGCGGCCGCGCGTGGCGCGGGCCGCCGCGGCGGCCGGGCTTGGGTACGCTGACGGACCGTACCCCCCGCCGCCCCCTTGGAGGCGCGATGAACCCGCTCCGGTACACCGTCCGACTCGGGGCGGTGCTGGTGGTGCTGTCGGCCGTGCTCGGGCCGGTGCCGGCCGGGTCGGCCCCGGTGTCGCGGCGGGCGCCTGCGGAGAGGACGGTGGCGGTGTCCGGAGCGGACGCGCAGCAGCGGGACCGACAGCTGGCGGGGCGCCGGATCGTGCTCTCCTACGCCGGCCCGACCCCGCCGCCCGAGGTGCTGCGGACCATTCGGGAGGGCCGGGCGGCCGGGGTCATCCTGTTCGGCGAGAACGTCCAGAGCCCCGAACAACTGGCGCAAGCGGTCGGGCAGTTGCGTCAGGCGGCGGCCGAGTCCAGCGTTCCGGGGGCGCTGCTGCTGATGACCGACCAGGAGGGTGGCAGGGTGCGCCGGCTGCCCGGTGCGCCCGAGCTCTCCGCCCGCCGGGTCGGCACCGCCCCGAACCCGCTGCACGCGGCGACCGAGGCCGGCGCAGGCGCGGCCGCCACCCTCACGGACGCCGGACTGAACGTCAACCTCGCCCCCGTGCTCGACGTCTCCGGCGCCCCGGACGACTTCATCGACCACCACGAGCGCTCCTTCGGGCGGGACCCGTCCGTGGTCGCCCGGCTGGGCAGCGCGTTCCTGGCCGCCCAGCAGGGCCTGGGCGTCGCCGCCACCGCCAAGCACTTCCCCGGGCTGGGCCCGGCCGCGCAGGAGGAGAACACCGACGCGCGCCCGGTCACCCTGCCGGTGCCGCTGGAGGAGTTGCGCGCCCGCGGCGAGGAGCCCTACCGGGCGGCCATCGCGGCGGGCGTGCGCCTGGTGATGGCCTCCTGGGCGGTCTATCCGGCGCTCGACCCGGCCCGCCCGGCGGGGCTGTCGCCCACCGTGGTGCAGGGCGAGCTGCGCGAGCGCCTGGGCTTCGAGGGCGTCACCGTCACGGATGCCCTGGAGGCCGGAGCCCTCGACCCCTACGGGGACACCGGCGCCCGCGCGGTGGCCGCCGCGGCGGCCGGGATGGACCTGATCCTCTGCTCGGCGCGTGATCCGCAGCAGGGCGAGCAGGCCACCGAGGCGCTCGCCGCGGCGCTGGGCTCGGGCCGTCTCGACCGCGGTGCCTTCGCGGCGGCCGTGGCCCGGATCGACGACCTGCGCGCCTCGCTGTCCTGAGCCGGGCGAGCCCTGCCCTGAGCCGGGTGAACCGGGGCGGAGGGCCCCGGGTGGGCCCGGGGCGTGATTGCGCCATCGAAGGTCGGATTTGAGTCCGCTCGGTACTTCCAAGGGTCAAAGCGAGTCATGGCAAAGGAATCGCATGGCAAAGTTTCCTTCTGGCAGCTGTGAAATGTCACATGTGCCACATCACCTGTTCTGATCCGTTTCCTCACACCCTCCGAAGGAGGAGCCCATGAACCGCATCACCCGGATCGCGGTGGGCGCGGCCGGTGCCGTCGCCCTGCTCGGCGCGCCCGTCCCGGCGCTCGCCGCACCGGCCGCCGCGGCCACCGACACCGCCACGGTCACCACCTGCGGCTACAGCGGCCTGCAGGCCGGGCTGTCCACCAAGGTCTGCGCCGACGTCACCGGTGACGGCGTCGTGATCTACGGGAAGATCGGCCTGGCCGGTCCGCCCACCCCGGACACCCCGTGGCCGCCGAAGCCGCAGGAGCTGCTGACCACCCTGTCGGCCGAGGTCGTCGGCGGTGCCCAGCTCGGTTCGGTGCACGGGCGTGCCGTGTTCACGGGCGGCGCCCTGCGGGTCGACGGCATCGCCGCCACGGCCCCGTGCGGCTCCACCGTCCACGCGACCTTCGGTGTGGAAGCGATCTGGCGGGGTCCGGCCCCGGTCGCGGTGGATGTACCTGTAGTCTGCTGACGGGACGTCACCATGACGGCCGAGTCCGGGAGTTGGCAGCGCCCCGGGCTCGGCTTCCGGTGTTTCCGCGCGGCGTCGTGCGCCCGGCGGGCTCCGCCGGGCGCGCCCTGGCGGTGGGGCGACGGCATGCCGGCGGGCTCCTCGGCCGCAGGTGCCGCCCGTTCGCGATCGCTGTGACGACTTGAAGAAATCTTCATCCGTCGCGATGATGCTTGCCGGCCGCGGTGCGGACGCCCGGCCGGACGCCCACCCAGCCGCACCCGAGGGGAGAGACGCGGACGATGCCGGTCCCGCTGTACCAGGCCAAGGCGGAGTTCTTCCGCACCCTCGGCCACCCGGTCCGCATCCGGGTGCTGGAACTGCTCCAGGACGGGCCCCGCCCCGTCCGCGAGCTGCTGGCCGAGATCGAGGTCGAACCGTCGAACCTCTCCCAGCAGCTCGCGGTGCTGCGTCGCACCCAGCTGGTCGTGGCCACCCGCGAGGGCAACACCGTGGTGTACGCGCTCAGCACCCCGGACGTGGCCGACCTGCTGCGCGCCGCACGACGGATCCTGACCGAGCTGATCACCGACCAGGGCGCGCTGCTCACCGAGCTGCGCGCCGCCGGCGGCCGGCCGGCCCGCTGAGCCCGCGCCCACCGGCCGGCCGACCCGAGGAGAACCCCGCCCATGAGCGACAGCAGCGACGGCACCGCCGCCCGGCCGGGCGACGGCACCAGCGAGGAGCGGAACAGGCGCCGGGCCATGCTGATCCGGGCCGGCATCTACATCTTCGCCACGCACCTGTTCGCGGGCTTCGTCCTGCTGCTGTTCGCGCTCGGCGACCGCCACTGAGCGATGGCCGGTGAGCGGCCGCCGGTGCTCGACGGCCGGTGATCGACCGCCGCTGCGCGGCCGCCGGGCGTGCGCCTCAGTGGCCCGCGTCCTCCGCCACCAGGTAGCGGTCGCTGGTGCTGGTCCACGCCTGGGCGCCCTCGACCAGCTCGCGGGTGCCGTCCAGGTACCAGCGCCCCGCGGGGTGGCGGCGGCCCAGCTCGGCGCGCAGCGCGTCGTTCTGCCTCCGCAACCGGGCGATCCGGGCCCGGACGGCGCCGACGGCCCGGCCACGGGTGCAGCCGCGGGCCCGCTGCACGGTGAGCACGGTGTTGAAGGCGGCCGCGCTCTGGCGCTCCTCCCGCTCCAGCGAGTAGAGGTCGTTGATCAGCGTGGCGGCGTCGGCGGTGTTGGCGCGCAGCCGGTGCAGCGCCGGGTCCGCGTGGAGTGCGGCGGGGGCGTCGGCGCCGTGGACCCGTTCCAGTATGTTCATGAACGGGTAGAGGCAGCTGCCGTGGCGGCGCAGGCGCATCGTCTCGGGCAGGCCGAGGGCGGGGACGGTACCGCGGGAGCGGTGCCCGGCCTCGGCGGGGAACGTCTCCAGGCAGGTCTGCCACTCCAGCGCGGCCCGGGCGCGCCAGGCGGGGGACATTCCGCGGGTCTGGCGGTCCCACAGGTCCCGCCAGGCGCCGAGCAGCCGGTCGTCCCCGTCGGGCTCCGGACCGGTCCGGCCGACGGCCTGCGGGCGGTGCTCCGCTGCGCCGGGGGTGCCGTGCAGCACGGCGGTCAGCGGATCGACGAGGGCGCGGGCCTCGGCGGGTCGGCGCCCGGGCCGGCCGTCGAAGCGGTCGTCGAGGATCGTGAACCAGCCCAGGACGTCCACCAGCAGGTCGAGGTCGTCGCCGCGGGTGCGCGGGAAGGCGTGGCCGATCAGCCGGTGCAGGGCGTAGGCGCGGTAGCGGGGCAGTTCGGCCGGGGTGAGCAGGCCCCGCTCGAGCACCCAGTCCGCGTGCCGGAGCCCGGCGGTGTGCAGTTCGCCGGGGCGGCGCGGGGCTCGGTGCCGCAGGGGCGAGGCGGGCACGGGCGCCGGCACCGGGGCGGCTGTGGTGGCCGGGGTGCGTGGTGACGGGGGTGGCGGCGGGGGCGCGGTGACCGGGCACCGGTCCACCGGCCGGGCGCCGCCCGCCGGTCGGGTCGCCAGCGCGTCCGCCCCGGCGTCGGCCGCCCCGTCCGGACGCGGGCCCCCGGGGCCGCGCGGGACCAGCCGGACCCGCAGCCCCTGGGCCTGCACCGTCGTCCAGACCACCTCGCGGGCCCGAGCCCCGGGCAGGGCCAGCGGCCGCCACCGGCGCAGGATCGCGGCCGCCGCGACGGTCAGCTCGGCCCAGGCGAAGGCCTCCCCGATGCACTTGTGCTTGCCCGCCCCGAACGGCAGGAAGGACGGCCGCCCGGCGCCGCCGCCCTCCTGCCAGCGCTCCGGGCGGAACCGCAGCGGGTCCGGGTGGAGGTGCGGGTCGCGGTGTAGGGCGGTGAGGCTGTACAGCAGCTCGGTGCCGGCCGGGATCCGGTACGGTCCGAGCTCCACCGGCACCCGCGCGGTGCGCATCAGGAAGGCGTTGGGGGCGTGCAGCCGCACCACCTCCTGGGTGACGCTGCGGGTGTAGGCGAGCCGGCCGAGCGCCTCCGGGGTGGGCACGGTGCCGGCGGGCAGGTGCCGGTCGAGTTCGGCCAGCAGCCGGGTCTCCACCTCGGGGTGGCGCAGGAGTTCGTCGAGCAGCCAGGTCAGCGTGGTGGAGACGGTCTCGGTGCCGGCGCCGAACATGGTGATCGCCTCGGAGCGGACGTCCGCCTCGGTGAGCGGGCGCCCGGTGGCCGCGTCGGTGGCGGCGCGCAGCAGCGCGGGCAGGGTGGCGCCGTGGCCCGCGGCCGACCGCTCGCCGCGTTCCGTCCCGTGGACGGCCTGGTCGACGACCCGGTTGAGCACCCGGACCGCGGCGTCGAAGCGCCGGTTGACCGGAAGCGGCAGTCGGGCGAGGGCCGGGTGCGGGTAGAGCGACTGGACGATCTGGCCCTTCACCAGGTCCGGAAGCGCCCGGTGGAAGGCCTGGGTGGCGTCCTCGCTGAGCCGGGCGTCGAACAGCGAGCGGGTGACGATCTCGAGGGCGAGGTGGTTCATCTCCTTCGCCACGTCGAGGACCTGCCCGCTGCGCCAGCGGCCGGCCCGCTCCTCGGTGACCTGGTGCATCACGGCGAGGTACTCGGCCATCCGGTCCGGCCCGAACGCGGGCTGCAGGACCCGGCGCCGGTCGCGGTGGGCCTGGCCCTCGGACATCAGCAGGCCGTCGCCGAAGGCCGTCCTGAGGGTGTCCTGGACGGCGCCGCGCGGGCAGTCGTGGGCGAGCGCGACGAGCAGGGTGTGGACCAGCCGGGCGTCGGTGACCACGCAGACGGTGCGCGGCCCGAGACGGACGCGGACGACCCCGCCGTGGCGGGCGAGCGAGCCGAGGAAGCCCAGCGGATCGCGCAGCAGCGCGCCGGCGTGGCCGAGCCCGGGGACGGCGCCCGGGGCGAGCGGGGGGACGGCCGTGCGGGCCGGTCCGGGCGAGGGCGGCGCGGCTCTCGGGGGGACGACCGGTTTCCGGGTCTCGGTCATCAGGGTCATGACATCACCTCTCACCACAGGGGCCGGTGCGACCGGTGCCGGGAGGGGCACCGGCAGCCGGCCGGGAGGCGGGGGCCGGCCAGCGCGGGACCCCCGCGCGCACCTTCGCCAGAGGGCGCACGCCATGGGAAACGCGCCGGGTTGGACGGGCGTTGCGCCGAACGCGGGCGGATCACTCCAACGGGCCAGCGCCCGGACCACCCCGGACCGCCCCCCGGGATGGCGCTGACCTGCGACGACGGATCCGTCCGGAAGTCCCGTAGCGGACCCGGCGGGCAGGGTCTTTGGACCCTCGCCGCCCGGCCGTGCGGAGGCCAGCATGGTGGCGGAGAAGGAGGAACCTGATGACCCGTCTGCGCCACCCGTCCGCACTCGACGTCCGGGTGGAGATCCGCGGCGAGCTCCCGCACGAGGACGCCGAGTACGCGCGGGCGCAGGCGCTGGAGGCGGCGGCCGCGCTCGGCCCCGGCACCCGGCTGCTGCGCATCCGGCTCACCCGGGCCCTGCATCCGTCGGTGACCCGGCCCGTGCTCGCCCAGGCCGACGTCGACCTGGACGGTGCCGGACCGGTCCGGGTGCAGCTCGCCACCCGCGCCGCCCGGGAGGCCGTCGACCTCGCCCTGGGCACCCTCGCCAGCCGCGCCGCCCGGCTGCGCGAGCAGGGCGACATCGGGTTCGCCGCCGTCCACGAGAGCGTCTACCGCCCGCAGTACGCCGCCCGTCCGCTCGCCGAGCGGCGGATCGCCCGGCGCAAGGCCGTCGTCCTCACCCGCCGCACGCCGGAGCAGGCCGCCCGCGAACTGCTGGCGCTGGACCGGCGCTTCCACCTCTTCACGGACGCCGCGACCGGCCGGGACGGCCTGGTCCGGCGCTGCCCGCTGAGCGGTGCCGTCGAGCCGTGGCCCACCGGCGCCGACGACGGCCGGCCGGACGGCCTCGCGCAGGCGGCCCGGCGGCTCTGGCTCACCGGCGCCCCGTTCGTCCCGTACGCCGGGGCCGAGGCCGCGGCCCCCGGCGAAGGGGCGGAACGGGCGCCGGGCGGGGGGGCGGGCGCCCCCCGCCCCCGGGTGGCCCCCGTCGGGGGGGCCGGGGGCCGCGGCCCCGGCGTACGGGACGAACGGGGCGCCGGTGGTGGTGTCGGCCGCACCCGGGTCATCTACCGCCGCTACGACGGCCACTACGGCCTGATAACGCCGGTAGCGCAAGCCCGTTGACGGGCAGGAGACCGGACGGCACGCACGCACCACGACGGTCCTGACGGCCACCACCGCCACGGCCGCCACGACTTCCACCACTGCCACGACAGGGGAACCGGGACCATGGACTGCGACGAGGTCATGCTGACCGTCCGGATCACCGCCGGCGAGCGCGCGCTGCTGCGGGCGCTCGCCCGCGGCCACGGCGGGGACGTCTCCGAGGTGGCCGTGGACGGCCTGCTGGAGGTCATCCCGGCGCTGCACGACGACGCCTCCGTCCTCCCGCTGCGGCGGGTCCTGGCCAGACCCGCCCCCTGCGCCGTGACCCTCTGGCTGCCCTCCCCGGTCGCGGACCTGCTGCCGCTGCTGGGCGAGCGGATCGCGCGCACGGCGGGCCCGGCGGCGGGCCCGGCCAGTGCGGCGCTCTCCGCCGCGCTGCGGCTGTGGCTCGCCGGGGACGGCGCCGTGCTGGCCGACGGGCTGCGCCGGATCCACGGCGGCTGCGCGGGCGGGCGGGACGCGGTGGTGCGGTCGGGGGCCGCGCGGTCGGAACCGGCGTACGCGGCGGCCTGAGCCGGGCCCGGGAGCCCGGTTGGCCGGAGCTCGGTCCGGGCTCGTGCGGGGCTCGGTCCGGGCTCGGCTTGGGGCTCGGTCCGAGCTTGGTTCGGGCTTGGTTCGGGCCGGAAGGAGCCGCCCGTCGCCGGGCCGGCGGGGCGTTCCTGCGGGACCGTCAGCCCGGCCGTCCGGTGGGGGAGTCGCCCGCGCGGGCGCCCCGGGCGGGCGCCCGACGCCGCCCCGTGCCGGGGAGTGCCCGCGGAGGGGCGCGCTCCCCGGCGCCGTCGTGTCCGGGCCCGTTCCCGCGGCCGTCCCGGCGGCCCTTTCCTCTACCCGGTCGAGCCTCCTCGCACACCGGTCCGGAAATTTCGAAAAAGGTTTCTGTTATCCCCACCCGTCCCATCCGCTCTCCGGAGTGTCGGAAGGTCCGAGCCCCCGTCACCACGGGGGGCCCGGACCGTCGCACGAGGAAAGGAACGCGATGGGACACCGGAGCACGGAGCTTCGCCGGCGCCGACGTCGGCGGCTCACCCGCAAGAGCACCCTGGTCGCCGTGGCAGTGGCGGCCGGACTGGTCGTGGGGACGCTCGGCATCCGCAGCGCGCTGGAGCCGGCCGGTATGAGCAGCTCGGTCACCGCGGCGAGCGGATCGGCCGACCGCGCGGGGGCGGATCAGGCCGGCGAGGTCTCCGCCGACGGCAGCCGCCCGGGCGAGACCGGCACGGCCGAGGGCGGCACCCGCCCGCCCACGCCCAAGCACGACCAGAAGGCCACTCCGATCAAGGAGATACCCAAGGACCAGCCCGACCGCGGTCTGGTCTACACGGGTCTGAGCCTGCCCAGCAGCGACCGCTGCGCCGGAACCCTGGAGGTCGCCGGCGACAACAGCCAGTGCAGCCACGGCCCGGACGTGCCGCCGAAGGACGTCGACATCCGCAAGGACGTCCCGCCGGTCGCGGCCGCCGCCCAGGCGCCCGCGCTCACCCCCACCGCCAACGCCCAGGCGCCGGCCGCGGCCGACCTGCTGAAGGGCGGCGCGCCCGTCATCGACGCCGCCGGGAAGACGCTGCTCAGCGAGCCCGGCGCGGCGGCCGGCCCCTCCTCCTCCCCCCAGGGCGCGGCCGCGCCCGCCGGGTCGGGCCTGGTCTGCGAGGGTGACGGCAGCAGCGGCAACCGCGTCCAGGCGGTGTACGTGCACACTCCCGGGAACGACCGGTTCGCCCAGTACCTGCCCTCGTTCAAGAAGTGGGCGGCGGACGTGGACACCATCTACAACGCCAGCGCCCAGGAGACCGGCGGCGTGCGCCACGTGCGCTTCGTCACCGAGTCCGACTGCACCGCCTCGGTCCTGAACGTCCAGATCTCCGACTCCGAGATCCAGGACTTCAACGCGAGCAACCGCGCGCTGGCCGCGCAGGGGTACAACCGCAAGGACCGCAAGTACATGATGTTCACCGACGCCAAGGTGTACTGCGGCATCGGCACCTTCGCCGGTGACGAGCGCCCCGGCCAGGACAACATCAGCAACTTCGGCCCCTCCTACGGCCGCACCGACTCCGGCTGCTGGGGCGGGAGCACCGCGGCGCACGAACTCGGCCACAACCTCGGCGCGGTGAACAACAGCGCGCCCAACTCCAGCAAGGCCGGCCACTGCGTCGACGAGTGGGACATCATGTGCTACTCGGACGCGCCCAACTACCCGCAGATGCGGACCGTCTGCCCGGACCGCTCGCACGACGACCGGCTGGACTGCCGCCACGACGACTACTACAACACCTCGCCCGAGCCGGGCAGTTACCTGGCCACGCACTGGAACGTCGCCAACAACCGCTTCCTGATCGCCGGCAACGGCACCGGGCCCAACCCGACCCCGACGCCGACCGCGACCCCGACGCCGACCAAGTCGCCGACCGGCACGCCCTCGCCGACCGCGACGGCAACGCCCACCCGCACGGCCTCGCCGACCCCGACGCCCACCGGCAGCCCCACCGCCACGCCGACCGGCACCCCGTCGCCGACCGCCACCCCGACCTCGGGGACGGCGGGCCCTGACGTGACGACCAGTCAGATCACCCAGAACTCCGTCGTGCTGAGCTGGCCGGCGGTCAACTCCGCCGCGGGCTACGACGTCCTGCTGAACGGCCAGGCCATCGGCACCGTCAAGGCCACCCTGGTCGGCGTCGTCCGCCTCGCGCCCGACACCTCGTACACCGTGGCGATCGCCGCCCGCGACGCCGCCGGCACCGTCGGCAAGCCCGGCCGGGCCGCGACCTTCCGCACCCTGGCCGACGCGGGCCGCCCGCAGCCCGGCGCCAACTACACGATGGTCAACGGCCTCACCGGCCAGGCCGCCGACCTGTGGGGCAGCTCGATGAACGACGGCACCGTCGCCATCGCCTACCAGCGCACCGGCTACGCCAACCAGAAGTGGCAGTTCGAGGACGCCGGCAACGGCGCCGTGCGGATCAAGTCCGCGCGCTCCGGGAAGTGCCTCCAGCTCGGCGGCACGCCCGTCGCCGGCCAGTACGTCGCGCAGCAGCCCTGCTCCGGCAACGCCGCGCAGCAGTGGCAGCTCACCGCCAAGGACGGCGGGTTCACCGTCACGGCGAACGGCGGATCGCTGGTGCTCGGGCTCAGCGACCGCTGGTACTACGGTGGTTGGCTGTTGGAGCTGCAGCAGCCGAACGGCAAGCCCTACCAGAGCTGGTCGCTGCTGAAGACCAGCTGAGACCGCCCCGGGACGCCGGGCCCGGACGCCACCACCCCACGGTGGCGTCCGGGCCCGGCGCTGCCGCTCCCCGCCCCCACCCACGAGGAATGCCCGCCATGCGAACCCGCCCCCTCGTCGCCGCCCTGGCTCCCGCCCTCGCCCTCGCCGCCCTGCTGCCCGCAGCCGCGCCGGCCGCCGCCCACGGCGACACCGTCCACCTCGACGTCTCCGGCCAGCGCAACGGCCACGTGACCACCGTCGCCACCTGGGAGAACGACCACGACCTCGTCACCGAGGAGTTCGCCGGCTCGCTGTCCGCGACCTCCCCGGACGGCCGCTCGATCGGCCCCTGGCGCCTGGTCGCCGTCCCGGGCGAGCCGGGCACGTACACCACCCGGGAGATCGTCCCGGCCGGCCACTGGCGGGTGACCGTCGACTGCGCGTTCCCCTCGCTGGGGCACGCCGAGCGCGAACTCGACGTCGAGCAGGCGGTGATCAGCGACCCGCCGCTGACGGGCTCCACCGGCGCGACCGGGCCGGGCACGGGCCCGGCGGGTACCACGGGCACGACGGGCACGACAGGCTCGACGGGCACCACGCCGAGCCCGGCCCCGCCGATACCCCGGCCGACCGTCGGCGCCGGCTCGACGGCCCCGACGACCGCCCCGACCGCCCCGACCGGCTCGGCCACCGGCTCGACGGCCCCGACCGGCTCGACCGCTCCGGCCGTCCCGCTGGTCGCGGGGAGCACCGACCCGGCCCGCGGCACCGACTCCGCGGACACCCCCGACTCCGCCACCTGGGCCGCCATCGGCACCGCCGTCGCGGCCGTCCTGCTGGTCGCCACCGGCTTCTGGCTCCGCCGCCGCTCGCGGCCGTAGCACCCCCCGCTCGCGGCCGTAGCACCACCCCGGGCGGGCCGTCGCCGGCCCGCCGGGGAACCATCGGGCCCGAACCACCGTCCCAGTGGTCACCGGGCGCCACCGGGCGCCCGGCCGACCGCGAGGGAGCGTCCGCGCATGAAGAAGGTCCTGATCACCGGTGGTGCGGGATTCATCGGCAGTACGGTGGCCTCCGCCCTGCTGGACCGGGGTGTCACCCCGGTCGTCCTCGACGACCTCTCCCAGGGCCGCGCCGAGTTCGTCGAGGGCCGGGTCTTCTACCGGGGCGACATCGCCGACGCCGCGCTGCTCGAGCGGATCTTCACCGAGCACCCCGACATCGACGCCACCGTGCACTGCGCGGCCCGGATCGTCGTCCCGGAGTCGGTGGCCAAGCCGCTGTACTACTACCGGGAGAACGTCGCCAAGACCGTCGAGCTGCTGGAGGCCCTCCAGCGCCACGGCTGCACCCGGGTGGTCTTCAGCAGCTCCGCCTCCATCTACGCGCCCACCCCGGACGCCCGGGTCGACGAGAGCAGCCCGGTCGACGCCGGCAGCCCCTACGCGCGCACCAAGCAGATGATGGAGCAGGTCCTCGAGGACTGGACCCGGGGGGAGGGCGCCGAGCGGCAGCGGGTGATCGCCCTGCGGTACTTCAACCCGATCGGCGCCGACCCGCAGCTGCGCACCGGCCTGCAGAACCTGCAGCCCACCCACGTCCTCGGCAAGCTGATCGAGGCGCACACCGAGGGCACCCCGTTCACCGTCACCGGCGTGGACTGGCCGACCAGGGACGGCTCCGGCATCCGCGACTACATCCACGTCCAGGACCTCGCCGAGGCGCACGTCGCGGCGCTCACCCGGTTCGACGAGGTGATCGCCGACGGCGCCGCGGACCGCTACCGGGTCGTCAACGTGGGGACGGGCGACGGCACCACCGTCCGGGAGCTCGTCACCGCCTTCGAGCAGGCCGTCGGCGCCGAGCTGGACGTCCGCGAGGCCGGGCCGCGCCCCGGCGACGTGATCGGCTGCTACGCCGCCGTCGACACCGCCCGCGAGCTGCTCGGCTGGAAGCCGCAGCGCGGCATCGCCGAGGGGGTCGCCGACGCCCTCGCCTGGCGGGCCGCGTGGACCGCCCGCCTCGGCGCCAGCTGACGGACACCGCGGCGGCCCCGGCCCCGGCCCGGGGCCGCCGCGCCGCCCGCCCCGGGCCCCGCGTTCGGGCGCCCGGGGCGGTCCGCCCCGCGGGCCCCGGCAGGCCTCACTGCACGGCGGTGCCCGACTTCGCCCAGTTGTCGTGCAGGCGGTCGAGGTAGGACTGCGCCTGCGCGCCCACCTTGACGCCGCGGGCGAAGGCCAGCATGTTCCCGGCGCCGGCGTTGTAGCCCAGCGCGAGGAGCTCGTCGTGGTTCAGCGGCGCACTCACGCGGGCCGGCAGCTGGGCGGCCAGGTCGTGCAGGTGCCAGGCGGCGGCCTGGACGGCCAGACCGCGGTCGTCGGGCAGCTCCTCCCACTGCCGGGAGGCGAACGGGCGGCCCGGTTTGGTGTCGTCGAAGGCGGCGCGGTGCATGTTGGCGATGCCGAAGGAGGCGTCCGGCTTGCCGCGCTGCCAGGCCCGTTCGAGCTCGGGGTCGTGCGGCTTGTAGGACTCGTTGTAGAGGATCGCCATCAGCAGCTGGGGGTTGACCCCGGCCTCGGCGGCGAACCGGCGCACCGGGGCCGCGTAGTCGGCCGGGTCGTAGGGCCCGGACGGCTTCGAGGGCTTCGTCGGCGCGGCGGACGCGGACGGCCCGTCGGCGGCCCCCGGGGCCCGGCCCGCGTCGGCGGACGCGGACGTCGACGGGGCACCGGACGGCACCGGGTCGGTCGGATGGCCACCGCCGCGCACGATGCCCCAGCCGGCCGCGACCAGGACGCCGACGACCAGCCAGCGCCCCCAGCGCGGCCCCTGCTGCTCCTCGCTCACCGCTTCCGGCCCTCCCCGTCGTCCCGTACCCGTGTGCGGCCCTCGCACCGGTGATCGTGCCCTGTTGCAGGCTACTCGGCGGGCCCGTGCGCCCCGGTCGAGGCCGCCCGGGAGCTCCCGCGGATGCTCGACAACGGTGTCGAAGTCGCCGCCGGACCTGCCGTCCGTGCGGTCGTCGCCCACGTCGCCGACCTCCGCCGGGCGCCGCCCGACCACCCCGCCGTGGCAGCGGCCGAGGCCGGCCGCCCCGTCCGCGAGGTCCTCCGGACCCTCCGACATGGTGACGCTCCGCTCCTCTGGCGCGTTCCTGATGGTGTGCCGACGTGGCGGGGATCATGCCCGTCCTCACGACGGCCCACCAGGCGCTTCGCCCTCCCGGAAGTCGGCGGGTGACTTTGCTGAAATGGGTCGGTCGGCTCCGGTCCGGGCTCGACCGGACCGGAGCCGGTGGGAGTCGCCGCCGGGACGACCGCGTCCCGGCACGCAGGACGGCGTGCACGCGCCGTGGCAGCCGAATCGACCGAGGGAAGTGCGCATGGCCGGGCAGCGGGCGAGAACGCCGTACCAGAACGCGGGACGGCGCACCGACGACCCCGCCGTCCCCGCGCAGCGCACCCGGGCGGCCGACCCGGACGGGCCCGGCCCGGCCGCCGCCCGCGCCCGGCGCGTCGGAGCGACCCGGCGCCGCCCGCCGGTCCGCCGCGGCGGCGGCTGGCCGGTGCCGCTCGCCGCCGTCGGCCTGCCCCTGCTCGGTGGCGCCCTCGACGAGCTCGGCGGCCCCGGCGTCGGCGTGCTGTTCGCGCTCGGCGCCGTCGCCGGTACGGGGGCGGCGGCCGCGCTGTGCAGCCGCGCCGGGCGCTGGTGGGTCGTCACCGCCGCGCCGGTGGTGGTGCTGCTCGGCGCGTCCGGCACCGAGTACCTGTGGCACCCGGACGCCTACCAGGGCCGGCGGCTGGGCACCGGCGCGCTGCGCTGGGTGGTCGGGGCGTTCCCGGTGATGGCCGCCGCCGTCGGGGCCGCCCTGCTGGCCGTCGCCGTCCGGGTCGCCCTGGACCGCGCCCGGACCGGCGCCGTGAACCCCCCGACCGGAAGGAGCCGCCGTGGCTGAACGCACTCAGCGCCCCCGCCCCCGCCCGCGGGGCCGTGCCCCGCGCCGCGGCCCCGGCCCGCTCACCGTGGCCGGCCGCACGCTGGCCTGCACCGTCTCCATCGCCGTGCTCGGCGCCAGCGGCTTCACCTGGTACGAGTACCGCAGCCTCGACGACGGGATGATCAAGTCCGCCGCGCTCGGCGAGGCCAAGAAGAACGCTCCGCCGCACCTCGACAAGTCGGTGAACCTGCTGCTGATCGGCCTCGACAGCCGCAAGGACATGGACGGCAACGACCTGCCCAAGCAGTTCGTCGAGGAGGAACTGCACGCCGGCTCCAGCGAGATCGGCGGCTACAACACCAACGCCCTGATCGTCCTGCACATCCCCGCCGACGGCGGCAAGGTGACCGCGCTCTCCGTCCCGCGCGACGACTACGTGCAGACCGTGGGGGCCGACGGCAGGATGCACAAGATCAAGGAGGCCTACGGCATCGCCAAGGAGGCCGCCGAACTGAAGCTCGCCGGCAAGGGCCTCTCCAAGGCCGACCTGGAACGGCAGAGCCGCGAGGCCGGGCGCTCCGCCACCATCCAGACCGTGCAGAGCCTCCTCGACGTCCCGATCGACCACTTCGCCGAGGTCAACCTGATCGGCTTCTACGACATCGCCAAGGCCGTCGAGCCGATCAAGGTCTGCCTCAACCACCCCGTCGACGACCCGATCACCGCTCGCACCGCCACCCACGAGGGCGGCGGCACCGGGCTCAAACTGCCCGCCGGCATCAGCTCGTTGAACGCCGCGCAGGCCCTGTCCTTCGTCCGCCAGCGGCACCACCTCACCAACGGGGACCTCGACCGCACCCACCGCCAGCAGGCGTTCATCTCCTCCGTCGAGTACCGGCTCAAACAGCAGGGCGTCCTCAACGACCTCGGGCAGATGCAGAAGCTCTTCGGGGTGGTGAAGAAGGACGTCGTCATCGACAACGAGTGGAACATCCTGGACTTCGCCCAGCAGGCGCCCAACCTGACCGGCGGGAACGTCGAGTTCAACACCCTGCCGATCACCGGGTTCAAGAACGTCGGCGGCCAGGAGGTCAACACCGTCAACCCGGACCTGATCCGGAAGATCGTCCGGCAGCTCTTCTCCACCCGCGAGCCCGGCCCCGCCCCGGCCGCGCCCGCGCCCTCCGAGCCGGCCGCCGAGAGCACCGCCCCGCCGCCCGCCGCCCCGACGACACCGGCCGCCACGCCGGGCACCGCCGCCAGAGCCGTCGTCGACGTCAACGCCGCGGCGGGCGCCGGCGCGGCCGCCGCCGAGTCCAGGGCCCTCACCGAACTCGGCTACCAGGCCGGCCGGATCGGGGACACCGCCGCCCGCGCCAGGACCACCACCGTCACCTACGGCACCGGTGCCAAGGCCGACGCCCAGCAGCTCGCCACCCGCTACGGCGTCACCGCGGCCCCGGGCACCGGCGTGGCGCCCGGCCACGTCCTCCTCACCCTGGCCGCCACCCGGACCCCGGCCCCCGGCGCCGCCACCACGCCGCCCGCCGATCCCGCCGCGGACCCGGCCGCCGGCCTGCCGATGCAGGGGCCGGCGGTGAAGGCCGGCGGGATCCCGTGCGTGGACTGACCGGGCTGCGGGGCGGGCGGTGCGGCGGACACCGCCCCGTCGTCCGCCGCAAGGCCGTCCGCCGCCCCGCTGCCTTCCGCCCCGCCGCCCGCCGGGCCGGCCGGCGACCGGAACCGCACCCGGAGACCCTTCGTCCTGAGAGGAAACGGTGACGAGAGGGGTACGTGGTGGCCGGTGGGAGCTGGTGGCGGACGGGTCTCGTGGGGATGTGCGGGGTCGCCCTCGTGCTGCCGGCCGGGCTGGTCGCGGTGCGGGCGACCGGGGCGGACGACGGGACGGTGCTGGCCCTGCCGATGGTGCTCCTGCCGTACGCCGCGCTCGGCACCCTGCTGCTGCTCGGGGTGCTGCTGGCGTTGCGCTCCTGGTGGGTGGCGGCCGTGGCCGGCCTGCTCGCGGTGGTGCAACTCTGCTGGCTGGCGCCCAGGTTCGTGGCCGACGGGGGCAGCGTGGCGGCCGACGCGCCGCGGCTGCGGGTGGCCACCAGCAACGCGTACCTGGGGCAGGCCGACGCGGCCGCGCTGGTGCGGCTGGTGCGTGAGCAGCGGGTGGACGTGCTGGCGGTGGAGGAGTTGCGGACCGCGACGGCCGAGGCCATGGACCGGGCGGGGATCGCCGACCTGTTGCCGCACCGGAGCATCGACGGCGACACCGCCCTGTACTCGCGCCTGCCGCTGGCCCCGGTCGACGCCTCGGCCCCGGCGGCCGCCCGGGCCCAGCTCGCGGCCGAGGTGACGGTCGGCGGCAGGCAGGTGCGGCTGACCGCCGTGCACACCTACTACCCGCTGGGCGACGCCCGCCGCTGGGGGGAGGACTTCGCGGGGCTGCGCGCGGCGGCCCGGGGCGCCCCCCGCACCGCGGTGTTCCTGGGGGACTTCAATGCCACCCTGGACCACGCCCCGATGCGCGAGCTGCTCGCGACCGGCCTCACCGACACCCACGAGGAGCTGGGCGGCGGCATCCGGCCCACCTGGCCCGAGGACAACGCCGACTTCCCCTACCTGCCGCCGGTGATCCAGATCGACCACGTCCTGCACGGCTCGGCGCTGACGGCCGTCTCGGTCTCCGAGCACACCGTGCCGGGCGCCGACCACCGCGCGGTGGTGGCCGAACTGGCCGTCACAGGATAGGAGTCGGACCCCGCCCGGTCAGGGCGCGGCGGACGAGCCGGCCGGCCGACCAGAGCAGGACGGCGGTCGCGGCGACCGCGGCGAGCACGTAGGTCGCCGGCATGTCCTCGTTCGGGTAGCGGTCGCCGACCACCCGGACGGTCGCCGGGTCGTCCGCCGCCGCCTCCAGTGGCACGGTCGTGCCGACCTGCGGGTGCTCGACCCGCTTGAGGCCGAGCGCCGTGGTGCTGAAGCCGCGGTCGCCGACCGTGTAGGTGACGGTGTAGAGCCAACCGCCCTTGCGGAGGGTCACGGCGCTGACCGTTCCGTCCACCCGCAACGGCGCGGCGTCGATGCGGCTCGCGGCCCGCCACTGCGCGGAGGCCGCGAACAGGCTCCAGCACAGCACCAGCAGCGAGACCGCCGAGCCCGCCAGGGGAAGGGACCACGCCCGCGCCAAGAGTTCCCTCATGGCCCGGACGATACCGGCCGCACATCGCGCCGCAGGGGCCAGGGTGGCGGCTCTGACGAACTGTCAACTTCCGTCCACCGCGGGCCGCCACCGGCCCGCGGTGGGGTCGGTGGCGGCGGTGCGGGCGGTCCGGCCGGGCCGGGTCAGGGTGTCGCGGCCGAGGTGGTGGGGCAGGGCGGCAGGGTCGTCCCGGTGGCGGGCACGCTGGTCACGCAGGTCGCCGTGGGGGTGTGGGCCGTGGTGGTTCCGGTGGTCGCCGCCGCGGTGGCCTTCGTGCTGCCGGCGGCGGTTCCCGCGGACGTGCTGCCGGTGGCGGTGGTCTTGACGCTGGAGGCCGAGGAGGTCGACGAGGTGGGGCCGGAGGAGGTCGCACCGGAGCTGCTCGCACCGGACTTGGTCGCGCCGGAGGAGGTGGCACCCGAGCTGGTCGCGCCGGAGCTCGTCGCACCCGAGCTGGTCGCACCCGAGGAGGTGGCGCCGGAGCTCGTCGCACCCGAGGAGGTGGCGCCGGAGGACGTCGCGCCCGAGGTGCTGGGGGAGCCGGACCCGGAGGTCGTCCCGGAGGAGGACGAGGACGTCGCGGGCGCCGTGGTCGGGGTCATCTTCGACGGCGGGGGCACCCCCGGGGCCAGCGGACCCTTGGGCTGCTCCACGCGCTTGTCGACGACCTTGATCTGCCCGGTCACCCGGGCGAACCAGCCGGCCGTCTCGATGTTCACCAGGACGATCTCGGTGACCGGCTGCGGCGCCGGCACCACGACCACCAGCGTGGTCGGCTGGAAGCCCGTCCAGGCCTTCCCGGTGTACTTGGCGTTGCTCACCAGGACGGGCGGCTTCAGCGGGTTCCCGCAGGAGCAGCGAACCCGGGGCACTCCCTGGGCGTCGACCAGCACGGCGGTGCCGGCCTGCAGCGCGCTCTGGTACTCGGTGACGGCGCCGGACTTGTAGCTGTGGTTGGTCACCCGGGTGTCCACCCGCAGGTAGACCGAGGTGAGCGACCGCAGGTAGGAGGGGATGGCGGACTGCTCGATGCCCGCGGCCGAGGCCCAGGCCCGCCCGCCGTCCCCGGCGGAGACCATGGTGATCAGGCGTTCGGTGTCACAGCTGGGCTTGTTCATCGTCCCGCCGTACAGCCCGGCGGAGCTGCCCTCCACGCTGTGGAGCGTGGCCGGGGAGCCGCTCGTCGGCTTGCCGCTCTGCGCCGGCTGCTGCCCCTGGGAGGTCGCGGGCTGCGGGGCGGGCGCGGCGACCGCCTGGGTTTCCACCGAAGGGGTGAACGGGTCCGGTCCGGGATCCGACGGGGCCTGCAGGGCGACCTCGTTCGCGGCCGGCACGGCGTCGTTGTGGCCGCCCTGGTTGTTGACGATCAGCACCGTGGCCAGCACGGCCACCACCACCGTGCCCGCGGCCAGCGCGAGGCCCTTCCCGGAGCGCCACCACGGCCTGTGCGGCCCGCGGCCGCCACCGGACGGCGGACCGCCCGGCCCCGACGGCGGCCCGGACATCCCCGAGGAGCCGGAGGAGCCGGACGGCGGACCGGCCGTGCCCCCGCCGGACTGGGGCCCGGACAGCGGGCCGGACGGGGGCCCGGACGGCGGGCCGAAGGGCGGCTCGCTCGGCGGGCCGGGCGGGGGCGGTTGGGAACTCATCGGGGCTCCGTTTCGCAGGCGGCCGGCGGGCGCGCCGACAAGGGGATCTCCTGCCACTGGGGTTCCATTTCCCCCCGGCTCCCCGGCGGCCGCAACAGCAGGTGCGGCCGGCGTCGCCGAGCGTGCCCGCCGTCCGGGTCGGTGCCGCCGCCGGTCGCGCCCCGCGAACCGCCTGCCGGGGGCGCCGGGGGTCGCCGGTCGGCACCGCCGGTCGGTACCGCCGGTCGGCACCGCCCGTCGGGACCGCCCGCCGAGCGTGCCCGGCGGGCGTCGGCCACTCTGGGACGCGAAGCCCCATGCACCGAGGAGGCCCCATGCAGCAGCCCACGCCCCGCGTCGCGGGCCCGCCCGGCGCCCTGCGCGGCTGGCTCGACGCGCTCGCCGTGGTGCTGGCCGGGGTCGCCGCGATGGCGGCGGTGGCCGCGCTGGGCCTCTGGCTGGCCGGTGCGAACGACCTGCCGGGCGGTGGGTTCCCGTCGGTGCTGGCCGCGACACTGGCCCTGGCCGTCGGCGGTTCCGTCCAACTCGACGGCGGTGCGGGGCAGTTCGCCGCGCTGGACGCCGGGATCAGTGCGATGCCGCTGTCCGTCTCGCTGGCCGGCGCGGTGGTGATGGCCGAGGTGTTCCTGCGTCAGCTGCGCTTCCGCGCGGTGGCGGCGGGCGGTGAGCTGCTCGGCCGGATCGCCCGGACGGTGGCGCTCTGGCTGGTCGCCCTGGTCCTGCTGACCCTCGGCGCCCGGCACACCTTCACCGTCCCGCTCGGCAACGACCTGGTGCAGTCCATCGGCGGCGCGCTCGGGCTCACCCCTGAGGTCGGCTTCCACGCGGACGCCCCGAGCACGATCGGGATCGGTCTGGCCTGGCTGCTCGCCGTCCTCGCCGGGACCTTCGCGGTGTCCCGCCGGGCACCGCTGCCGCGCTCCCTGGTGCGCTATCAACCGGCCGTCCGCCCGGCCGCGTTCGCGCTCTGGGCGGTGCTGCTCGGCTATGTGGCGATCGGGGTGGTGACCGGGGTGCTGACCGCGGTCGTGCACGGGAACGCCAAGCAGACCATGGCGGTGGTGCTGCTCGCGCTGCCCAATCTGGTCTGGATGGCCTTCGGCGTCGGGCTGGGCGCGGAGTGGCACGGGCGGCTCGACGGCGCGCTCGGCCTGCCGGTGCCCGAACCGCTCGCCGAGGTGCTGCGCGCCCCGGGCGGCGGAACGGCCACCGTCGACCTGGGCACCCTCGCCGACCAGGACGCCCGCAGCTGGTGGCTGCTGCCGCTGGCGGCGGTGCTGATGCTCGCCGCCGGGTTCCTGGCGGCCCACCGCTCGCCGCGTGGCGTCCCGCTCTGGCAACACGCCGTCCGCTTCGCCCTGGCCGCCGCGGTGACGATGCTCCTGGTCGGCCTCTGGACCCGGGTGGACGCGAGCTACGGCCTGTCCGTCCTCGGGGTGGGCGTCGGCGAGGGCGGTCTGGGCGACCTGCTGGGCAGCGTGCTCGGCGGCACCAACCCACTGTCCGGGCTGGGCAGCGGCAGCCTCACGCTGCAACCGGTGCTGCTGACGGCCGTCCCGCTCGCCGCGGGCTGGGGCCTGCTGACCGGCGCCCTGGGCGCGCTGCTGGCCGCCCGGACGGGCCGCCGGGGCGAGGTCGCCGACCCGGCGCGGCCGGCGGACGCGGCGGGTCCGCCGGGCTGACGGCCCGGCGGCCGGTGCCGGCGTCAGAACAGCCGGTGGCCCCGGACCCGGACGGTGCGGCCGCCGCCCTCCCGGATCCGCCGGAGCCGGCCGACCCCGCTGTGCAGCTTCGCGGTGGCCAGCAGCGACGGCCCGACGACCACCCCGGCGGCCGCCAGCGCGACCAGGACCCCGATGGTGTCGACGGCCCGGTCGTCGCCCTCCTCGACGGTCTGCCCGCCGAGGTGGACCAGCATCGGGAGGGTGACCAGCAGCGAGAGGACCAGCAGCCAGCCCAGCACCCGCTGGACCAGCTGCTTGCCCCGCGCCCGGCCCGCGCTCTCCACCCGCACCGAGAAGGCCTGCGTGCAGCGGGGGCAGATCAGTCCGACGTCCCGGCGCCCGGCGGCCGGCCGGGGCGATCCGCCGGGCGGCAGGTGGGACACGCTCCACCGGACGGTCGTGGTGGCCGGCCCCCGCTCCACGGCCACCCGGCAGCCGATGCTCACCACGTACCGCTCGCCGATCGACGACCGCGCCATGCCCGCCACCCCCGGGAGTCCGCCGCCGCGCGCGTCGCGGGGGCAGGCGGATTGTTGCCGCGGCGCGGGCGGGCGAAACGCGCTGCACGGGAGGCCGCCGGGCGCAGCGGCGCCGGCCGGTGGGGTGGCGCCGGCCGGTGGGGTGGCGTCGGCGGGCGGGGTGGCTCAGAACGCCTGCGCGAGCAGGACGACCGCCGCCGGGACGGCCTGGGCCAGGGCCACCCGCCAGAGCCGGCGCTCGGAGACGAACAGGGTGATGCCGCCGGCCACCAGGAAGGCCCCGATGTAGCTGATCACCGCCCGCCCCGCGGTGGTGTGGCCGTCCGTGTGCAGGAGGACCAGTCCGGCGACCAGGCCGAGCGCCAGGAACAGGTTGTAGAAGCCGACGTTGAAGCGCCAGAGCCGCACCTCCGGGGCGTCCGCCGTGCTGCCGGTGAGCAGGAACCGCACCCGGGGGTGGCCGTACAGGAAGCTCTCCAGCGGCCACGCGATGAGGTGGATCGCGGCGGCGAGCATGGCGAAGACCTGGCTCACGGCGTTCATGGGTGCGACTCCTCGGGACGGCGGCGGGCGGTGCGGGCGGCGGGCGACCCGGCGGGCGGACGGCCGGGGCGGGGGTCGGGAGCGCTCACCGCGGCGGCGGGTGGACCACCGGTGCGGCCCAGGCCGGCGGCTCGGGCACGGAGCCCGGCCCCGGGCCGGGCCCGGCGGCCACCGGGACGACCTGGGTGGGCGGCCCGGCCCCGTTCCAGGGCTCCGCGCCGTCGCCCCGGCCGGGCGCCGCGGCGCTGGCCGCGCGGAGCTCGGCGACGAACTGCAGGCAGCTGGCGTACCGTTCCGCGGGCGCCTTGGCGAGCGCCCGGGTGATCACGGCCGCCGCGGCGGCGGGCAGGTCGGGGCGGTGCGTGCGCAGCTCGGGCGGCGGGTCGTTGAGGTGCGCCCAGAGCAGGGCGAGGTCGCTCTCCCGGCGGAACGGCGGGGTGCCGGCGAGCATCTCGAAGACCACGCAGCCGAGGCTGTACTGGTCGCAGCGCCCGTCCAGCGGTTTGCCGGAGATCTGCTCGGGCGCGGCGTAGTCGAGGGTGCCGACGATCTGGCCGACGCTGGTCAGCCCGCTCAGCGAGAGGGACTTCTTGGTGAGCCCGAAGTCCGCCAGGTACAGGTGCTCGGGGTGCTCGCTGTCCGTCCCGGCGGCGACCAGCACGTTGCCCGGTTTGACGTCGCGGTGGACCAGGTCGTGGTCGTGCGCGGCGTCCAGTGCGGAGGCGATCTGCAGGGCCAGCCGGGCGGCCCGCTCGATCGGGAAGGGCCCGCCCCGGTTGAGCAGGCCGCGCAGGTCGCCGCCCTCGACGTAGCGCATCGCGATGAACAGGATGCCCTCGTGCTCTCCGGCCTCGAACACCGGGATGATGTGCGGGTGGTCGATCGCCGCGGCGGCCTCGGACTCGTGCATGAAGCGCTGGCGGAACACCTCGTTGCGGGCCAGTTCGGGGGCGAGCAGCTTCACGGCGACGGTCCGGCGCAGCCGCAGGTCCTTGGCCCGGTACACCACGGCCATGCCGCCGCGGCCGATCTCCCCGTCGAGCCGGTAGCCGGCGATCCGGCGCCCGACCATGCCGGCCGGCAGGCTGGGGGCGGACAGCTGGTCGGTCGGCCCGTCCGGCGGCCCCTCCGGGGGCGGCCCGGGCGGACGGCCGGCGGGCCCCTCCGGCAGCGGGTCGGGGGACGGGTCGGGGGACGGGTCGGGCGGCCGCCGGTCGGCCGGTTCGGTCGGGTTCACAGGTCGACCGCCCTGGTCGGCGCGTACGGGCCCTGCGCGGGCTCCTGCGGGGCGGGCCCGGGGGCGGGCGAGGGCCGCGGCGTGGGCGCGGGGGTCGGTGCGGGCCGGTCGGTGGCCGCGTACGTCTGCAGCTGGAGGCCGTCGCAGTAGCACCACCGGTCGTGCACCGGGTCGAACACCCAGAGCGCCTCGCCCTCGACGACCAGCCCGATCCGCAGGCCGCGGGCCCGGTCCCGGAACGTCTCCAGGTCCAGCGAACCGGCCGCGAGGTCCTCCAGCAGGGTCCGGTAGCGCGCCAGCGCGGACTCGGCGTCGGCGAGCGCGGGGCGCGGGTCGGCGGTGCGGGCGGGCGGGCCGCCGACGGCGGGCGGGGTGTCGGGCAGGGTGATCAGCAGCCGGCCGTCCACCCAGGCGGACCAGCCGTTGGAGCAGAGGATCTGCGCCCAGTCGCCCTGCCGGGAGAGCAGGCGGACCGGGAGCAGGGCGTCCAGCCGGGCGGAGGGCCGGGCCGGGTCCGGGGCCGTCCAGGTGGCCATCCCGGCCGGCGGGGCGACGTGGGTGGGGCGGAACGCGAACTCGTCCATGGGCGGCTACATTTCCTCCGCCGCGCGAGCCGCGGCCGCGCGCGGCACGATTCGCAGCACAGGTCTGTCTCCCACTCTACCGGCGGCGGTCCGGTCCAGCCCGGGGCCGCCGTCACCGCCGCATGATGGCGGGCTCGTGCCGCCGCAGCAGGGCCAGCACGGCGAGGCCGTAGGCGACGGACAGGGCGGGCAGCACGGCCATGCTGAGGAGCCAGCCGGCGCGCTCGTGCCGGAACATCGGGTCGACGGTGATGTTGGTCGGGAAGATGCTGTGCAGCTCGATGGTGCGGGCCATCGCGGAGAGTCCCCAGCGGGACGGGATCAGCCAGGCGAACTGCTCCAGCCCGGGCACCCCGTGCAGCTTGAGCATCAGCCCGCTGAAGACGATCTGGACGACGGAGAGGAGCACCAGCAGCGGCATGGTGGCCTCCTCCTTCTCCACCACGGCCGAGACCACCAGGCCGAGCATCATCGCCGAGAAGGCGAGCAGTGCGACCGCGATGATCAGCTCGGGCAGCTGCGGCATGACCACTCCGGTCGGTACCGCGAAGGACAGGTCGACCCCGGCCAGCCCGACCACGGTCAGCACCACGGCCTGACCGACCGTGACCGTGCCGAGCACCACCACCTTGGACACCAGGTAGGCCGACCGGGACAGTCCGACCACGCGTTCGCGCCGGTAGATCGCCCGCTCCTTGACCAGCTCGCGCACCGAGTTGGCGGCGCCGGTGAGCAGGCCGCCGATGCAGAGCGTGAGCAGGCAGTTGACCGCGTTGTCCGGGGTGATCCGGCTGCCGGCCATCACCCGGCACATCAGGCCGATCACGAAGGGCAGCACCACCATGATGGTGAGGAACAGCCGGTCGGCGGCGAGCACGGCGGTGTACCGCCGCACGAGGGTGCCCAGCTGGGCGAACCAGCCCTGCGGCTTCTCCCGCCCGATCGAGGGTGCCTGCGCGCCGGGCGGCGGCACGGCGGGCACCGGAACGGCCGGGACGGACTCGGCGGCCACGTAGCGCCGGTACTGCGGGGAGGCGCGGAAGCGGCGCTGCCAGGCCTCGTGGTCCTCGCTCTCGAAGGCCTCGAAGGCCTCCGGCCACTCCTCGAAGCCGAAGAACTCCAGGGCCTCGCCGGGTGGGCCGTAGTAGGCGGTGCGGCCGCCCGGCGCGAGCACCAGCAGGCGGTCGCAGACGTTGAGGCTCAGCACGCTGTGCGTCACCACGACCACCGTGCGGCCGTCGTCGGCGAGCCCGCGCAGCATGTGCATCACCGAGCGCTCCATGCCGGGGTCGAGGCCGGAGGTCGGCTCGTCGAGGAAGAGCAGGGAGGGCTTGGTCAGCAGCTCCAGCGCGACGCTGACCCGCTTGCGCTGGCCGCCGGAGAGGCTGGCGATCACCTGGTCGGCGCGTTCGGCCAGGCCGAGTTCCTGGATCACCTCGGTGACCCGGGCCTCGCGCTCGTGCTTGGCGGTGTCGCCGGGGAAGCGCAGTTCGGCGGCGTAGGAGAGCGCGCGCCGCACGGTCAGCTGGGTGTGCAGGATGTCGTCCTGCGGGACGAGGCCGATCCGGCGGCGCAGTTCCGCGTAGTCGCGGTAGAGGTCGCGGCCGTCGTACAGCACGGTGCCCTCGTCGGCGGGGCGCAGCCCGGTGAGCGCGTTGAGCAGGGTGGACTTGCCGGCGCCGCTCGGTCCGGCGACGGCGAGCAGGGCCTTCTCGGGGAGCGGGAAGCTCATGTCGTCCAGCAGGACCCGGTGGTCGGGGCCGACCCTGACCACCAGGTGCTGCACGTCCAGGGAGATCTCGCCGGTGTCGGTGTACTCGACCAGGCGGCCGTCGGCGAGGCAGAGCGCGGAGTGGCCGATGCCGACGATGTCGGCCGGTCCGACCGGCGCGCGCCGCACCGGGCGGCCGTTGAGGTAGGTGCCGTTGTGGCTGTCGAGGTCGACGATCTCGTGCCCGCCGTCGGGCAGTTCGCGCAGTTCGGCGTGGTGGCGGGAGACCACCAGGTCGTCCAGGACGAGGTCGTTGTCGTCGGAGCGGCCGATCCGCACGGTGCGGTCGGGCAGCTGGATCACCGCGCTGGGGCTGCGGAAGGTGCCGGAGGACTGCGGGGCGAGCAGCGAGGTCCGTTCGCCCGGGTCCGGGCGGGGCAGTCCGGCGAAGGTCGCGGAGGGGCCGTCGGCCGGGTCGCCGAAGCGCAGCCTCGTCCCGGGGCCGACGTCCTCGCGGTCGACCCGGTGGCCCTCGTCGAAGGTGCCGTTGGTGCTGCCGACGTCCTCCAGCAGCCAGTGGCCGTCGTCGGCGCGCAGCACCGCGTGGTGCCAGGAGACCCGGGGGTCGTCCAGCACGATCTCGCTGGTCGGGTCGCGGCCCAGGTGGTAGGCCCGGGTCGGTTCGATCAGCTGCGACTCGGTGTCGGTGACCAGGACGAGGGGCGGCGCGACGGACGCGCCGGGGCGCTCTCCCATGGTCGGATTCTATCGCCGGGACGGCCTCGCGGCCTTCCGGAGGGCGGGCCTCCCGGATCGCGGGATTGGACTGGACCACTGCGACGACGCGGCACTATCGTTCGGCGTGCCCGCAGCCACCCGCCGAACCACCGGGGACGGAACGCATGAGTATCTGGCCGCAGTTGCGCCTGTCCCGGACCATCAGAGCCGGCCGTGCCCCGGGCACGGTGCTGCGCTGCGGACTGATGGACACCATGCTGGCCGACCTCGCCGTCTCGGTGGTCCTCTGCTTCGACCGGCCGCTGGACGACGAGCGGCTCGCCGCCGGCCTGGCCCGCGCCCTGGAGCGGGTGCCGGTCTTCGCCGGGCGGCTGCGCACCGTGGACGGCGTCCTGGAGGCGGTCTGCGACGACTCCGGCGTCCCGCTGGACCTCTACACCGTGGACGGCACGCTCGCCGAGGCCATGGGCCGGGTGACGGCCCCCGGCTCCGACCTGGCCGACCCGGTGGACGCCCCGGCCGCCCGCACCGGCGGCGCCCCGCTGTTCACCGTGCGGGTCACCCGCACCGGCGACGGCGGCACCGTGCTGGGCTGCTCCTGGCACCACGCGGTCGGCGACCTGCACAGCTTCATGCTGCTGCTGCGGATCTGGTCGGCGGCGGTCGAGGGGGAGGAGCTGCCGGAGGCCGAACTGGTCGAGGACCAGGACGCGTTGCTGGCCGGAGTGCTGCCGGAGTCGGACTGCGGGCGGCCCGGCTTCCGGGTGCCGGGGGAGGAGGAGGCGCAGCTGCTGGCCCGCGAGGTGGCGGCCGGGCCGCGCGCCAACCGGACCGTCCAGATCCTCTTCACGGACGCCGAGGTCGAGCGGATGCGCGAGGAGTTCAGTGCCGCGGCCGGGCGCCGGCTCTCCTCCGGGGACGTGCTCTGCGCCCACGTGGTCTGCACCCTGCGGGAGCTGGACGGCGACGGGGCCGAGCGCTGGCTGACCGTCCCGGTCAACGCCCGCCGCTGGCTCGGCCTCTCGCCCGCCCTGGTGGGCAACCTGCTGGGCGACGTCCACCTGCCGCACCAGCCCAAGGACGGCCCGGCGGCGCTGGCCGGCGCACTGCGGGCGGCGGTCGAGGAGTTCCCGACCGCCCACCTCAACCTGCGGGCCAACCTGGACTTCCTGGCCTCGCTCGGCCGTGACCGGCTGCGCGACTGCGTCCCGCTGGGCTTCGACCCGCAGGCGCGCCGGTTCAGCTTCTCCAACTGGAGCCGCTTCGGCGCCTACCGGGTGAGCTTCCAGGGCCACCGCCCGGTGTTCTTCAGCCCGACGGCCAACTACCCGCTCCCGTGGGTGAGCTGGACGGTCGAGGGGTTCGGTGGCGCAGGCTTCCTGACCACCGTCGTGCTGCCGGCCCGGCTCGCCGCCCGGGTGCGGGGGGCGGAGGGGCGGGCCGCACTGCACCGCTTCCGCGCCGCGGCCGACGAGCTGCCCGCGCCGGCCGCGGCGTTCCCCAAAGTGATCTGATGGATCGTCAGGGCATCCTCGGGGGCGGTGCGTCAGACGAAGGCGGCCTCGATGGCCGTCCAGAGCGCGACCCGGGCGCGCAGTGCGGTGCGGACGGTCTCGGCGCAGGAGTCCCACTTGGCCTGGTCGTCGCCGCACAGGTCGATGAGCATCTGCATCGCCATCGGGGTGTGCTGCTCCCCGTCCACCTCGATGTGCCGCGCCAGGTAGTCCTTGAAGACGGTGAGCACGCCGTCCGGGTCGTCGATGCCGACCACCTGGGCGAACATGTCGGGGATCAGGTCCTCGCGGCCGAAGGCGAAGGCGGCGGCCCGGCAGTGCACCGGCGCGTTCTCGATGATCGACCAGGTGGTGCCGGTGAAGTCGGCCGCGGCCTGCGGGACGGCCGCGGCCTTCAGCGCCTCCGGGACGGCGGTGCCGGTGCCCAGCAGGCCCAGGAACTCCTCGACCGGCCGCGGGTCGGCGCCGGCCTGCCGCATGCCCTCGACGTACAGCTCGAAGTGGCTGGTGTAGCCCTCGCCCAGCTCGTCGCTCTCCTCCACCAGCACGATCTCGTTGATCAGCCGGCGGCTGGCGGTGGGCCCGTTCGGCACCCACGGGACGTCCACGCAGGTGAGGTCGCGCTGCAGGCTCTTCAGCAGCGACATGAAGTCCCAGACGGCGAACACGTGGCTGTCCAGGAAGGTGCGGACGCGCCCGATGCTGGTCAGCCCGCCGTAGACGGTGTGGCCGACCACCTCGCGGCGCAGCGGGTCGATGGCCTGCTGGAGGCTGGTCAGGCCGGGGTGCGAACGGTCCCAGTGGTAGCGGTTGGTGGACACGTCGACTCCTTCTGTTCGGGGGGAATGCGGGGGAGAGGGGGTGGGGCAGGGCTGCTTCAGGGCTGCTTCATGACGGCGTGCAGCGCGTGGCGCAGCTGCTCGCGGCCGGGCTGCAGGGCACGGTCGAGGGCGGGGGCGAAGGGCAGGACGGCACCGTCGGGGCGGGTGACCCGGCGGGGCGGGGCGATCAGGCGCATCTCCTCGGCGGCGGTGGCCAGCACCTCGGCGGCGAAGCCGCAGCTGCGGTTCGAGTCGTCGAGGACCACCAGCCGACCGGTGCGTTCCAGCGAGGCGGCGAGCGCGGCCCAATCTAGGGGGTGGAGCGTGCGCGGGTCGAGGACTTCGACGGAGATCGTCCCGGAAACCTCCTCGGCCACCGCGAGCGCGTCGTGCACCAGGTGCCCCACCGCGACGACCGTCACGTCGGTGCCGTGCCGGTGGATCCGGGCCCTGCCGAGCGGGACGGCTTCGAGGTCCCGGGTGACGGTCTCGCGCACCGGCAGGGCGGCGGCCGGGGCGAACACCACCACCGGGTCCGGGTCGCGGATCGCCGAGCGCAGCAGCCCGTACGCGTCGGTCGGGGTGGCGGGCACCACGGTCTTCACCCCGGCGTGCGCGAACAGGCTGTACGGGTGGTCGGAGTGCTGCCCGGCCCAGCCGTCCCGGGAGCCCGACCCGGGCACCAGACAGGTCAGCGGGACGGCCGCCTGACCTCCCGTCATCAGCGAGAACTTGTGTGCCTGGTTGACGAGTTGCTCGAAGACCAGGAACAGCAGCGAAGGGATCTGGAACTCCAGCACCGGGCGCCGCCCGGCGAGCGCGGTGCCGATCGCCATCGCGGTGAAGGCCTGCTCGGACAGCGGGGTGTCGACGATCCGGCCGGGGCCGAAGCGGTCCAGCAGACCGAGCGTGGGCCCGGCCAGGCCGGCTCCGATGTCCTCGCCGAACACGCAGACCGCCGGGTCGGCGGCGAGCTCGTCGGCGATCGCCCGGTTGAGCGCCTTGGTGTACGAGAGCCTGGTCATGCCACCGCCCCCGCCCGGGGCCGCAGCCCGTCGGCGTACAGGTGGTCCAGGGCGCCGGCCGGGTCGGGGTGCGCGGAGGCCAGCGCGAAGTCCTCGGCGGCGGTGAGCCGGCCGGCGACCTCCTCGTCGATCCCGGCGACGGCCCGGGCGTCCAGCAGGGCGGCGGCCCGGGGGAGCGGATCCCGGGCGCGCCAGGCCGCCACCTCCTCGGGGGTGCGGTAGTGCAGCTTCATCCGGCGTTCCATGGTGTGGTGGCCCTCGTAGCGGTAGGTGCGGCACTCCAGGAAGCCGGGGCCGCCGCCGGCCCGGGCCCGGTCGACCGCGCGCAGCGCGGCGGCGCGCACGGCCTCGGTGTCCATGCCGTCCACCTCCTCGGCGGGGATGCCGAAGGCGGCCGCCCGCCCGGTCGCACTGCCCGCGACGGCGGCGGCGGCGGGCAGCGTGGTGGCGTAGCCGTTGTTCTCGCAGACGAACAGCACCGGAAGGCGCCACATCGCGGCGAGGTTGAAGGACTCCAGCAGCACGCCCTGGTTGAGCGCGCCGTCGCCGAAGAAGGCGACCGCCACCCGGCCGTCGCCGGCCTGCCGGGCGGCCCAGGCGGCGCCGACCGCGATCGGGGCGCCGGCGCCGACGATGCCGTTGGCGCCGAGGATGCCGAGCGAGAGGTCGGCCGCGTGCATCGAGCCGCCCCGGCCGCCGTTCAACCCGTCGACCCGGCCGGCGAGTTCGGCGAGCAGCCGGTCGGGCGCCGCGCCGCGGGCCAGGACGTGGCCGTGACCGCGGTGGGTGCTGGTGAGGCGGTCGCCGGGCCCGAGCGCCGCGCAGACGCCGACCGCGACGGCCTCCTGGCCGATGTACGGGTGGATGCCGCCGGGGATCGCGCCGGCCCGGACCAGGCCGAGCGCCAGCTCCTCGAAGCCGCGGATCAGCCGCAGCATCCGGTAGCGCTCGGCGGGCGTCCCGAGCGGCGCCGTCCTGCGGGGTCCGGCCGCCCCGGCGGCCGGACCGGGGGAGGCCGTCACCGGGTGCCCCGCCAGACCGTCGGGCAGAACCGCGGGTCGGCGTAGTCGGGTCGGCCGTCCGCGGTGCGGCGCACCAGCACGTCGTGGTTGTACACCACCGGCTCGCCGTCGGCCCTGGCGTGCCGGCGGTACGCGTTGGCACCGTCCTGCAGGTGCAGCGAGACGGCCCGGCGCGGGAACGCGGCCAGGTTGGGGCCGCTGCCGTGGTAGGTGCGGCAGTGGTGGAAGGACATGTGGCCGCGCGGGATCTCCATCGGGACGGTGCGCACCTGCTGCCCGTTGTGGGCGGCGTTGGCGGCCAGGATGCCGTCCAGCTCGCCGCGGTCGCGGTCGGCGAAGTGCCGGGTGGAGTCCTCGCCGGAGTCCAGCTCACGCCAGCGGTGGCTGCCGTCGACCATGGTGATGGTGCCGTTCTCCTCCCCGCAGTCGTGGAACGGGATGAAGGCGGTGAGCATCTCCTCGGAGGTGGAGGTCTGCCAGTAGTGCTTGTCGAAGTGCCAGGGCACCCGGTTGCTCGGCTCCCCGGGCACCGGGGGCTTGTAGATCAGGGTCGCCTGGAAGATCCGGATCTCCTCGGCCCCGGCGAGCAGCGCGGCCACCGCGCCGACCAGGGGCTTGCGCAGGATCGCGCCGATGGCGTCGCTCTCGTAGTGCACGTAGTCGTTGTGCCGCTGGACGGGGCCGTGCGAGGGCTCCCATGAGGCCAGTCTGGGCGGGCGGACGGGCAGTTCGCGGTCGCGTGCGCCGGCGTAGTACAGCTCGGTGGCGGCCTGGAGGGTGTCCAGCTCCTCGTCGGAGAACAGCCGGCGGGACAGGTACCAGCCGTGCTCACGGTAGTGGGCGACCTCCTCGGGCGTGGGCAGCAGGTCGCGTTCGGCGTCGGTGAGGTGGAACTCGGTGACGGTGGTCACGGGTGGTGCCTCCTTCTTCGGGATCCGGCGGTCAGACGGAGGCGGCGGAGCTCTGCCGTTCGACGGCCTCGTAGAGGGCCTTGATGTTCGCGGTGCCGAAGGTGCCGGCGCCCTGACGCTCGATCAGCTCCAGGAAGTACGTCCGCCGCGGGTGGGTGGAGCGGACGAAGATCTGGAACAGCTGGCCGCCGTGGTCCTGGTCGACCAGCACGTGCAGGTCGCGCAGGGTCTCCACCGGGATGGCGGTGGTGCCGAACCGCTCGGCGAGGGCGTCGAAGTAGGCGCCCGGGGTGCTCAGGAACTCCACGCCGCGGGCCCGGGCGGTGCGCACGGCGGTGGTGATGTCGCGGGTGCGGAAGGCGAGGTGCTGCACGCCGGCGCCGTCGTGGGAGGACAGGAACTCGTCGATCTGGCCGGGCCGGCGGCTGGTGTCCGGCTCGATCAGGGTGAAGGTGACCTCGCCGGAGGCGCTCTGCACCACGCTGGAGTCCATGGCCTGCTCGCCGACCTCGATGTACTCGCCGAAGATCCGGTGGAAGCCGAGCGCGGCCTCGCAGAACCGTACGGCGTCGGCGAGTTCGCCCGCCGGGACGCAGATCGCGACGTGGTCGAGGGCGTCCAGCAGGCCCGGTGCCTCTCCGGCGTCGGCCGGGCGCTCCGGGACGAGGCGCAGGGCGGTGTCGCCGAAACCGGCGATCAGCCCGCCGGCCCGGTCCAGCACGCGGGCGCCGTGCCGCTCGGCGCGCTCGAGCGCGGCCTGCGGGTCGGTGCAGGACAGGGCGAGGACGGCGACGCCGTCACCGTGCCGGGCGACGAACTCGGCCACCGGGTGGCCTGGGTCGGCGGCGGAGGCCAGGTGCACGCGGATCGAGCCCTGGTGCAGCCGGACGGTGCGGGTGCCGTCCGGCCCGGTCACCGGCGGGTCGGCGGTGAAGTCGAAGTCGGCGCAGAGGCCGGCGGCGGTCTTGTCGGCGTCGGAGCAGTGGTACTCGACGTGGGTGATGGTCTGGATGGACAACGGGATCTCCCCCCGGAGGGATGGGAAGGGCGGGCTCGGGCTGGTCGGACGGGCCCCGGCGGGCGGTCCGGGTGGACGCCGGTCCGGTCCGCCGGACAAGCCCTAGCGGGCGGCCCGGGTGGACGCCGGGCCGAGGATCAGGCTGAGGTTGTGGCCCCCGAAGGCGAAGGCGTTGCTCAGCGCGGCGCGCACCGGTGCGGTCCTGGCCGCGCCCCGGACGTGGTCCAGGTCGCAGGCCGGGTCGGGGTCGTGCAGGTTGAGCGTCGGCGGCAGCGTCCCCCTCGCCACCGCCAGGGCGGTCACCGCCGCCTCCAGGGCGCCCGCAGCGCCCAGGAGGTGGCCGGTGGAGCCCTTGGTGGAGCTGACCGCGGGCGGCCGGCCGGCGAAGACGGCGTGCAGCGCGGCGGTCTCGGCCACGTCACCGAGCTTGGTGCCGGTGCCGTGTGCGTTCACGTAGTCGATGTCGCCCGGGGCCAGACCGGCGTTCGCGAGCGCGGCGCGCATCGCGTCGGCGGCGCCGGCGCCGTCCGGGCGGGGCATGGTGGGGTGGTGGGCGTCGGTGGAGGCGCCCCAGCCGATGACGTCGGCGTACCCGGCGGCGCCGCGGGCGTCGGCGTGCGCGGCGCGTTCCAGGACGAGGACGGCACTGCCCTCGCCGAGCACGAAGCCGTTGCGCCGGGCGTCGAACGGGCGGCTGGCCTGCTCGGGCTGCTCCCAGCCCTGGGCGAGCGCCCGGGCGTTGGTGAAGGCGGCGGCGATGGTCGGGTGCAGCGAGGACTCGGTGCCGCCGCAGACCACGACGTCCGCGTCGCCGGAGCGGATCAGCCGCAGCCCTTCGGCGACGGCCTGGGCGCCGGCCGCACAGGCCGTCACCACGGCCGAACTGTAGCCGCGGATGCCGTGCTTGATGGCGATCCGGGCGGTGGCCATGTTGGAGAGCATGCCCGGCAGCAGGTACGGGCTGACGCCGGGGCGGCCGCGCTCCAGGCGGCGGTGCGACTGCTGCTCGAAGGTCTCCAGCCCGCCGCCGCCGGTGGCCAGCACCACGGCGGTGCGGTGCGGGTCGACGCCCTCGCCGACCACCAGGCCGGCGTCGGCGAGCGCGTCGTCGGCGGCGGCCAGGGCGAGCAGGACGAAGCGGTCCACGCAGCGGGTCTCGGTCGGCGGCAGCACCTCCCGGCCGTCCACGGCGGGGGCGATCCCGGCGGCGGGCAGCCAGCCGTGGGCGGGGTGGCCCTCGGGGACGGCGCGCAGGCCGGAGCGGCCGGCCGTCAGCGCCTCGAACACCTCGGCGGGCTTGCGGCCGAGCGGTGAGACCAGGCCGATGCCGGTGACGACGGCTCCCGGGCGGGCGCTCATGCCTGCACCGCGGCCAGGTAGCGCTCGCGCAGCAGCACCTTGCGGACCTTGCCGGTCGGGCCGAGCGGGATGTCGCTCCCGGAGACCACCAGTACCTGGCGGACGGTGGCGGCGGCGGCCTCGTCGAGGGCGGCGACGACCGCCTCGGTGCGGTCGGCGTCCCGGTCGGCGCCCTCGGCCAGGATCAGCAGCACGTCGGTGACGACCCGTTCGCCGTCGCGGACGGCCACCACCGTGCAGTCCGCCGCGTCGGGGCAGGCGGCCAGCACCCGCTCCTCCGACATGGCGGTGAACAGGCGCCTGCCGTCGCCGAGTTCGACCGAGTCGACGGCCCGGTCGACGTGGTAGTAGTAGCCCTCCTCGTCCCGGTACATCAGGTCGCCGGTGAGGAAGCGGCCGCGGATCCTGGTGCGGAAGGTGGTGGCCGAGTCGTTCCAGTAGCCGAGGGCCAGGGTCGGTGAGGCGGTGGCGAGTTCGCCGACCTCGCCGGGGCCGAGCGGTTCGCCGTCCGGGCCGACCACCTCGCAGTCGACGAAGGCGTGCGGGCGGCCCACGCAGCGCCCGTAGCGCTCGGTGCCGGGGCCGTGGGTGATGAAGAAGTGCGAGTGGCCCATCTCGGTGGAGCCGAGCCCGTCCACGAACAGCGATCCGGGTGTGCGGGTGCGGCCGGCGCGGGTGACGGACTCCCGGCTGCCGGTGGCGATCAGGCGGCGGATGTGCACCTCGTGCGCGCAGTCGCCGGTGTTCCACCAGAGGGCGACGGAGGAGAGGTCACGGGCGGCGAGGTCGTGGTGGGCGAGGTCGGCCCAGGTGGCGGCGAAGCCGACGACGCCGGTGGGCCGCCACTGCTCGACGGCGTCCAGCACCCCGGCGCCGGATTGCCCGGACAGCACGGCGAGCCGGGTGTGCGAGCTGAGCGCGAGGTTGAGCGCGATCAGGGTGGCGGCGTGCGGCGCGGGCAGTGCGCTCAGCATCCGCTCCTGCCCCTGCGGGCGGGGCAGCCGCAGCCGGTGGCGGATCGCCGCGTACAGGCTCGCGTGCGAGTGGACGACGGCCTTCGGCATGCCGGTGGTGCCGGAGGAGTGGGTGATCGCGACCGGGTCGCCGGACCAGTGCCGGTAGGGCGCCGGGGCGTCGTCCGGGTCGGCGGTGCCGAGCGTGCCGATCTCGGGGAGCAGCGGCGCGCCGGGGTCGTGGTCGGCGAGGGCGGCCAGGTGCGCGGGGTCGGCGAGCACGCCGACCGCGCCGAGCCGGGCGATGTAGCGGGCGGCCCGCTCGCCGTCGAGGTTGGGGTTGAGCAGCGCGGGGACGGCGCCAAGCCGGGCCAGGGCGAGGAAGGCGAGCACGTGGTCGGCGGCGTCGCCCGCGTAGACGACGACCGGGTCGCGGCGGGTGATGCCGAGGCCGTGCAGGGCGGCGGCGCGGGCCCGGACGGCGCGGTCGAGCTCGCGCAGCGTGAAGGGCTGCCAGGCGGGGTGGCCGTCCACCGCGGTGTCGAAGGTCAGCAGCGGCTCGTCGAGGCCGAGGCCGAGGGCGAGCCGGGTGGTCAGGACGTTGCCGGCGCCGACGTCGGGGTCGTCCGCCAGCAGGGTGCGGAGACTGCGGATGGTCACGGGGGTGGATCCCTCCCTCGGGGCCGGGGCCGGGGGCGGCCCGGGCGGCTGATCGGGTGTCGGGGCGGTGCGGCCGCCCGGGCGGCGGGGGCTTCGGCGGGTGGCGGCTGGGTGGCGGCGGGGCTTCGGCGGGCGGCCCGCGGGGACCGGCCGGTGCGGCGGCCGGCCGCGGGCCGTGGGCCTCCGGTGCGGCGGAGCCGGTCCGGCCGGGTGCGGCCCGCGCGGGTGCCGGCCTCGTCGCCGGCTACCCCCGGGGGCTACCGCTGGTGGTGGCCCGGCGGTTCAGCCGGTGACCAGGACGGCCACCGCGTGGTCGCCGTCGTCCGTCTGCTCGGCGGCGACGACCAGGACCAGGTCGGCGTCGCCGTCCGCGAGGAGCAGCGCGGCGAGGTCGAGGGCGTCCGCGGGTACGGTTCCGGGGGCGGCCTCGGCGGGGCTGATCGCCAGGACGGGGCCGGTCAGGCCCCAGCGGGCGGCGATGTGCCCGAGCACGGCGTTGGGGTTGGACTGGAAGAACAGCAGCGGGGCCGGTCGTCGCCCGGGTTCGGCCGTGCGGTCGATGGCCCGCGCGGTGGCGCGGTCGCCGCCGGCGCTCGCCAGCAGCAGGGCGGTCCGCCCGGGGGCGGGCGGTGGTCCGTGGTGCGCCTGCAGACAACGGTCGGCGGTGTCGGCGACGAGCGGGCCGAAGCCGGATCCGGCGAAGCCGGGCAGGGGCGGCGGCGGGCCGGTCAGACCGGGGCCGGGTCGGCGGGCCTCGGCGAGGACGCGCAGGGCGCGGGCGGCCGGGTCGGGGGTGCGGTCGGTGATCATGGTGTCGGTGTCGGTGTCGGTGTCGGAGCCGGGGAGGGGGGCGGGTACGGGCGGCGCGTTGGGCTCGTGCGGTTCATGCGGCGGCCACCAGCAGGGCGGTGTTGGCGCCGCCGAAGGCGGAGTTGAGGTTGAGCGCGTAGCGGGGGCCGGCGGCGCGCGGGCCGTCCAGGACGAGGTCGAGGCCGACGTCCGGGTCGGGGCCCAGCCAGCCGGCGTTGACCGGCAGCAGGCCGCGGCCCAACGCGCCGATGGTGACGACGAGTTCGAGCAGGGCGGAAGCCTCGAGGGCGTGCCCGTGCACGGACTTGCTGGAGCTGACCGGCAGTTCGGCGGTGTGGCGGCCGAACACCCGGCGCAGCGCGCTCGCCTCGGCCTGGTCGGCGAGGGTGGAGCCGGTCCCGTTGGCGTTGACGTAGCCGACCTCCTCCGGGGCGACGCCGCCGCGGGTGAGCGCGGCCTCGATCGCCCGGACGGCTCCGTCGCCCGCGGGCTCGGGGCGGCAGACGTGGTGGGCGTCACCGGCCCGCCCCCAGCCGGCCAGCCGGGCGAGCGCGGGTGCGCCGCGCCGTTCGGCGGCCGGAGCGGCCTCGACCACCACGGCGGCGGTCGCGTCGGCGAGCAGGGTGCCGGTGCGGCCGGCGCTGAACGGTCGCAGTTCGCCGTCGCGGGCCAGCGCCCGCCCGGCGTCGAAGACGGCGAACACACCGGGTTCGACCAGGTGCCCGGCCGCGACCAGGACCCGTTCGTGCCGTCCTGCGGCGACCAGTGCGGCGGCGTCCGCGACGGCGGTGGAGGCCGCCACGCAGGCGCCGGTGTACACCCGGGTGAGGCCCCGGGTGCCCCAGACGGCACTGACGCCGGCCGCCACCGCGTCGGCCGTGCTGCGGGTCCGTTCGTCGCTGTGCAGGGCGAGCAGGAGGGGCATCCGCCCGCCGTCGTCACCGGTCAGTCCGGCCTGCCGGCAGGCCTGGCCGATGGCGTCGAGGACGGCCCGGGCCAGCGGGAAGGTGTGCGCGAGCGGGACGCCCGGTGGCAGCAGGGCCGCCCGGGTGGTGCGGCGGGCGCTCACGTCGAAGCGGGTGACCGGGCCGAACGCGGCCTTGCCGTGGACGGCGGCCTCGGTCAGCGGGTCGGGTCCGCGCCCGGCGGCGCTGAGCACCCCGAGCCCGGTGACCACCGGCCGGGTGCCGGCGGTCGGGGTACCGGTCATGGCCGTGCGGCCGAGCGTTCGGCCAGGACGGCCGCGCGCAGCAGTTCGGTGGCCTCGTCGACCGTCCGGACGGCGCCGAAGCGGTCGTCGTCGAGGTCCAGCTGGATGCCGTAGCGCTGCTCGAACTCTGCTATCAGCCAAGTGAGTTCGAGGGATCCGAGATCCTCCGGCACATCGTCGGCGGCGCGCTGCCCGAACGCCGCCAGCATCGTGCGGACCTCGGCCCGGTCGGGGAGGCCGGAGTCGCTCACGCCGCGCTGCCGGTGGTGGCGGCGGCGGTGGCGGCGATCCGCTTGACGACGTCGGCGGTGAACTCGTCGAGCGTCATCAGCGCGGTGGTCTCCATCTCGTCCAGGTCGAACTTGATCCCGAACTCGTCCTCGACCTGCACCGACAGTTCGGCCAGCGCGAGCGACTCGAGGTCCAGCCCGGCCGGCCCGAGGTCGGTGTCCCCGGTGACGTCGGTGACGTCGTACTGCATCTCGGTCAGGGAGGCGAGGACGAACTCGCGGATGCGGTCCTGCATGGTGTGGCTCCTTGTCGGGGTGGTGCAGCGTCGGTGCGGTGTGCGGTGTGCGGTGTGCGGTGTGCGGCGTCGGGGTTCGTGAAACGTCGGCGTTCGTGCAGCGTCGGTGCGGTGCGCGGCGCCGGGGTGGTTCAGCGTGCGGCGGTGGCCGCGGCCGTGGCGGTGGTGCGCAGCGCGGCCGGGTCGCGCAGCAGCTTTCCGGTGGCGGTGCGGGGCAGTTGCGCCAGCAGGGCGATCCGCCGCGGCCGCTTGTAGGCGGCGAGCCGGCGGGCCAGCCCGTCCTGGACGAGGGCGAGGTCGGCGTCGGGTTCGGTGGCGAGGTAGGCCTCGATCGCGCCGTCCTCGAAGACCACCACGGCCTCGCGGACCTCGGGCAGTGCGGTGAGGGTCTGCTCGACCTCGGTGAGGTCGACCTTGAGCCCGCCGATCGAGACCTGGGAGTCCAGCCGGCCGAGCACGGTGACCCGGCCGGTGGCCCGGTCCAGCTCGGCCGCGTCCCGGGTGTGCAGCCAGCCCTCCGACCAGCGGGTCGGGTCGTCCAGCCCCGGGTACGGCGAGGCCGGCGCGCCGATCTGCAGCTCGCCCGCGACCATCCGCAGCCGCATCCCGTGGACGGGCTGCTTGGCGGGGTGGAGCGTGCCGGACAGGTCGGTGGCGATGACCCCGGTCTCGGTCATCCCGTACATGGTGCCGAGCGGGACGCCGTAGCGGCCGGTGAACAGCGCGGGCAGGCCCGGTCGGACCAGCTCGCCCGCCACGATCATCCGGCGCAGCTGCGGCAGCCTCGGCGGAGCGACCGCGCCGGCCAGCAGCTCGGCGTGGAAGGGCACTCCGACGAGGGTGGTCGGCCGGTCGCCGGCGGCGACGGCCGCGAGGATGCCCGCCGCCGTCATCCGTTCCGGCACGGTGACCGCGGCGCGGGCGTGCAGACCGTTGAGCAGTCCGCCGACCAGGCCGAGCACGTGCACCACCGAGGACAGCAGGACGACCCGTTCACCTTCGCCGGGGAACTCCTCCAGCCTGCGGTAGCAGTCGAGTTCGCGAAGCAGGTCGCCGGCGGTGCGGGCGATGACCTTGGCCGGTCCGGTGGATCCGGAGCTCAGCTGGATCAGCGCGTGCCCGCTGCGGGCCGGGAGCCCGTCCGGCAGGCGGACGGCCACCGGCTCCACCTCGGAGAAGCCGCGCAGCGCCGCCGCGGGCCGGTGAGCGGAGCCTAGCAGCACCTGCGGGGCCAGCCGCGCCACCGCCGAGTCGACCTCGTGGTCGGTCAACCGGTGGTCGAGCAGGGCGACTTGGGCGCCGAGCCGCCAGCATGCCAGCAGCGCGGCGACGAACGCCACCGAGGGCGGCAGCCGCAGTGCGGCGGTGCCGCCCGGTGCGAGCCCGGCCGCGGCGAGCCGCTCGGCCTGGTCGTCGACCAGGGCGCGCAGGGCGTCCCGGTCGATCGGTGCTCCGAGGTGCAGGCACTCCTCGCCCCCGGGGCCGGCCAGCAGCAGCCGGTCGACCCAGGAGTCCGGGGCGTCGGCGTGCGGCGGTTCGGAGGGCGGAAGTGAGGAGGGGGAAAAGCGGGTCAACACCACTCCACGCAAGTGAGGGGATTTGACATGAACGCCGTTCACAACCAAAACGGTCAATTCCGTTGCCAGACCATTGCACAGACGATTGGTCAAATCAAGGTCTATACCAATGTGCCGGTTGCTCCTACGCTGCCGACCGGGACCGGCCCGCGCGTGGCCGTCCGGGAATCGAGGATGCCCGTGGGAGAACTCACGCTGGCCGGGATCGAGCGCGCCGCGCGCACGCACCTTCCCCCGGAAATCTGGGACTTCATCGAAGGCGGCAGCGGAGCGGAACGCACCCTGGCGGCGAACCGGGAAATGTTCGCACGCTATGCGCTGCGCCCGCGCACGATGGTCGACGTCTCGTCCTGCTCGCCCGCGCTGACCTTGCTCGGCACCCCGCTCGCCCTCCCGGTCGGGATCGCCCCGATGGCCTACCACCGGCTGGTCGATCCCGCGGGCGAGACCGCCACCGCCCGCGCCGCCGGCCGCGCCGGCGCCCTGCTGGTCGCCGCGATGTTCGCCAGCCGTACCCTGGAGGAGATCGCCGCCGCCGCCACCGGCCCGCTCTGGCTCCAGCTGTACTGGTTGCGTGAACGCGCCGCGCTCGCCGCCCTGGTCGAACGCGCCGAGGCGGCCGGCTACCGGGCGCTCGTCCTCACCGTCGACGCCCCCCGGATCGGCCGCCGGCTGCGCGACCTGCGCAACGGCTTCGCCATCCCGCCGGGCGTGCGCGCCGTCAACCTGGACCCGGCCCTGATGTCCGCCAGCCACCGTGCGAGTGGCGGCAGTTCGGGCATCGCCGAGCACGCCCGCCAGCAGTTCGACCCCACCCTGACCTGGGCCGACCTGGCCTGGCTGCGCGAGCGCACCCGGCTGCCACTGGTCCTGAAGGGCGTGCTGACCGCCGAGGACGCCCGGCTCGCCGCCGAACACGGCGCCGACGCCGTCCTGGTCTCCAACCACGGCGGCCGACAACTCGACGGCGCCCTGCCCGCCCTGGCCGCACTGCCCGAGGTCGTCGACGCGGTGCCGGCCGACCTGCCGGTGCTGCTCGACGGCGGCGTGCGCACCGGCACCGACGTCGCCCTCGCCCTCGCCCTCGGCGCCCGCGCCGTCCTGGTCGGCCGGCCGGTGTTCTGGGGCCTGGCCACCGGAGGCGAAGCAGGCGTGCACCACGTCCTCGACCTGCTGCGCGAGGAACTCGAGCACACCATGGCCCTGTTGGGGCGCCCCCGGCTCGCCGACCTGGACCGCACCGTCCTCGCCCCCTGGCCCTGTCCGGTCGGCTGAACCGCGCACCACCCGCACCACGTCGTCAAAGGAAGAGAGCCATGACCGAACCGCGCCCGACCACCGCCCGACCCGACCCCTTCCCCGGCTGGGACTGGGACGACCCCGACGACCTCGCCACCCGCCTGGACGCCTTCAGCGCGCAGGTCGCCACCTGCGACAAGCTCGCGGCGCACCCCGGCGGGCTGCCCCGCGACCACGCCGGACTGCGTGAACTCGGCATCACCGGGATCGAGTTCGCCGCCTTCCGGACCGACCACCCGGAGGGCCTGGGCACCGACCTCGCCACCCTGCGCAGCCCCTCGGCGGCCACCGAACCCGGCACCCTCTACCGGGTCGACGGCGACCGCTGGTTCACCCAGCTCGACATCGGCCGCCCGCTGCCCCTCGCCGACGCCAGCGTCGACTGGGTGTACGCCGAGCACCTCATCGAGCACGTCACCATGCCCGTCGCCGTCGGCTGGCTGCGAGAGGTCCACCGCGTGCTGCGCCCCGGCGGGGTGCTCCGCCTCACCACCCCCGACCTGGCCCGCTACCTGGTCGGCTACGCCACCGGTGACGGCTTCCTCGCCAAACACCGCCGCCGCCTCACCACCCTCGGCTTCGGCCCGCCGATGCCCGCCCGCCCGGCCTTCCTGGTCAACCAGATCTTCCGCCACTACGGGCACCAGTGGATCTACGACCTCGACGAGCTGCGCCACGTCCTCACCCTGGCCGGCTTCGAGGCCGGACGGATCCGCCCCTGCGCCTACCGCCAGGGCGTGCGGCCCGACGTCGCCGACCTCGACACCGCGTTCCGCACCGACGAGACCGTCTACGTCGAGGCCGACCGCTGACCGGCAGCCGCTGATCGCCGGCCGCCTCCCGCGACCGCTGGAAGCCGACCGCTGGCCGCCGGCCGAGCGGCGGCCCGACGTCGCCGGCAGGCCGTCCGCGGCGACGCCGCCCGCCGGCGGCCCCGGCAGCGCCCCGAACCCGTACCGACTCCGCACCGAACGGGACCCACCCCCATGCCCCTGCACCCCCAGGCCGAGGCCCTGCGCGCCCGGCGCGCGAGCAGCGGCGCACCGCCGCTCTACACCCTCACCCTCGCCGAGGCCCGCGCCGCCGACCTCGCCGACATCCGCGCCGCCGCCGGCACCCCCGAACCGGTCGCCGCCGTGGAGGAGCACCGCATCCCCGGCCCCGGCGGCGAGCTCGCCCTGCGGCTCTACCGCCCCGAACCGCCCGGCCGGCCGCTGCCCGCCCTGCTCTACCTGTTCGGCGGCGGCTGGACGCTCGGCTCGCCCGACACCAGCGACGCGATCTGCCGCCGGCTGACCGCCGAGGTCGGCTGCGTCACCGCCTCCGTCGGCTACCGGCTGGCCCCCGAACACCCCTTCCCCGCCGCCGTCCACGACTGCCGCGCCGCGCTGGCCTGGCTCGCAGGGAACGCCGGGCGGCTCGGCGTCGACCCCGACCGGCTCGCCGTCGGCGGAGACAGCGCCGGAGGCAACCTCACCGCGGCCGTCACCCTCCTCGCCCGCGACGAGGGCGGCCCGACCCTGCGCCACCAGCTGCTCGTCTACCCCAACACCGACCACGCCGCCGACACCCCGTCGCTGGCCGAGCACGACGACCCGCTGCTCTTCAACCGCCGCTCGGTCGCCTGGTACTGGGGCCACTACCTGGCCGACCCGGCCGACGGCGCCCACCCGCACGCCTCCCCGCTGCGCGCCCCCGACCTGGCCGGGCTGCCGCCCGCGACCGTCATCACCGCCGAGTACGACCCGCTGCGCGACGAGGGCGAGCAGTACGCCCGGGCGCTGCGCGCGGCCGGCGTCCCGGTGGACGAGCGCCGCTACGCGGGCATGCCGCACGGCTTCTTCGCCATGACCGGCACCCTGGACGCCGCCGCCGACGCCCAGCACTACGCCGCCGGCCGGCTGCGCGAGGCCCTGCGGTGAGCGCCGCCGACCGGCCCGTCCCGCTGCCGCTCGGCGAGTTGCACGCCTCGCTCGCCGACCCGCTGCTGGACGCGATGACCTTCCTCAACGAGGTCACCACGCGCTACCCCGACGCCGTCTCCTTCGCCCCCGGCCGCCCGTACGAGGGCTTCTTCGAACCCGAGGACGTCACCGCCCACCTGGACGCCTACCTGGCCCACCTCGCCGAACGCGGCCTGGACCGGGACGCCGTGCGCACCCGGCTCTTCCAGTACGGGCCCACCAAGGGCGTCGTCAACGACCTGGTCGCCCGCACCCTCGCCCACGACGAGGGCCTGAGCGTGGACCCCGAGGCCCTGGTGCTCACCGTCGGTGCCCAGGAGGGCATGCTGCTCGTGCTGCGCGCCCTGTGCGCCACCCCGGACGACGTCCTGCTGGTCAGCTCGCCCTGCTACGTCGGCGTCACCGGCGCCGCCCGGCTGCTCGACCTGACCACCCTGCCGGTGCCCGAGGGCCCGGGCGGCGGGCCCGACCCGCAGGCCGTCCGGGCCGCCGCGCGGGCCGTGCGGGCCGACGGCCGGCGTCCGCGCGCCCTCTACGTCGTCCCCGACTTCGCCAACCCCTCCGGCACCAGCATGCCGGTGGCCGCCCGCACCGCCCTGCTGGACGCCGCCGCGGCGGAGGGCCTGCTGGTCGTCGAGGACAACCCGTACGGCTTCTTCGCCCGCGACCCGGGGGGGCGGCCGACCCTCAAGGCGCTCGACCGCCGCCGCCAGGTCGTCTACCTGGGCTCCTTCGCCAAGACCTGCTTCCCCGGCGCCCGGCTCGGCTACGTGGTCGCGGACCAGGAGGTGGCGGGGCCCGGCGGGCGCCGCACCCTGCTCGCCGACGAGCTGGCCAAGCTCAAGAGCATGACGACGGTCAACACGCCCGCGCTCAGCCAGGCCGTCGTGGCCGGCATGCTGCTGCGCCACGACTGCCGGCTGCGCGCCGCCAACGCCCCCGCCACGGCCCACTACGCGGCCGGCATGGACACCCTGCTACGGGAGCTGGACCGGCACTTCCCGGCCTCCGAGCGGCGCCGGCTCGGGGTCTCCTGGAACCGCCCCGAGGGCGGCTTCTTCGCCGTGCTGACGGTGCCCTTCACCGCCGACGACACGGCGATGGAGCACTGCGCCCGCGCGTACGGGGTGCTCTGGACGCCGATGGCGCCGTTCTACCCGGCGGGGGGCGGGGAGCGGCGGCTGCGGCTGTCGATCAGCTCGCTGACGCAGGCGCAGATCATCGACGGCGTGGCCAAGCTGGCCGCGTTCATCGGGTCCGCCACCGGCTGAGGACCGTACGGGCCGAAGGTGGAACGGGGAGGGGCCCGGCTCGAGAGCCGGGCCCCTCCCCATTCACCCCTCTTCCCCGTCGTGCCGGGGCTTCCCCCCGTCGTGCCGGGGTTCCGCGTCGTGCCGGGCGCTCAGCGCACCCGGGTCGAGAACAGCCGGGCCGACCAGTACACCGACAGCACGGTCATCACCGCGACGACCAGCAGGCCCTGCCAGACCGAACTGTCCCCGACGTGCCCGGAGAACAGTGCGCGCATGCCCTCCACCGCCCAGTAGAAGGGGTTCCACCTGGCCGTCTGCTGCAGCCACTCCGGCGCCAGGGTGAGCGGCAGCAGCACCCCCGACAGCAGCGCGATCGGCTGCGCGATGGTGTTCACCACCGGCGCCATCGCGGCGTCCGTCGGCACCATCAGCGCGATCCCGTAGGAGATCGCCGAGGTCATCAGCGCCAGCAGCCCGAGCAGCAGATAGGCGAGCAACAGGTTCAGCGGGCTGACCCGGAGCCCGAACGGCAGCGCGATCAGGGTGATCAGGACGGCCTGCACCAGCAGCGCCACCATCTCCCGCATCGCCCGGCCGAGCAGCAGCGCGAGCCGGCTCACCGGGGTCACCCTGGACCGTTCGATGATGCCGGCCTTCAGCTCGCCGAGCAGGCTGAAGCCGGTGAACAGCCCGCCGAAGATGCAGAGCACCGCCAACAGGCCCGGCACGTAGACCTGGTAGGCGTCGGCATAGCTGCTCGCGCCGTCCGGGGCGAGCACCTTCTTCAACAGCGGGGCGAACAGCAGCAGGTAGAACACGGGCTGGATGATGCCGACGGCGATCCAGACCGGGGTGCGGATCATCAGCAGCAGTTGGCGCTGGAAGACCAGCCAGGTGTCGCGGGCGAGCTTCATGGTCTCCCCAGGGGTGGGCGGGTCAGGACTGCTGGAGCGATCGGCCGGTGCGGGCCAGGAACACGTCGTCCAGGCTGGGCCGCTGGAGCTGCACGGTGCCGGGCGTCACACCGGCCCCGTCCAGGGCGCGCAGCAGCTGCGGGATGGCCGCGGCGCCGTCGTCCAGGTAGAGCCGCAGTCCGTCCTCGCCCTCGACCTCCAGACGGTGCAGGTAGGGCTGCGGGCGCAGCACCCGGGCGGCCCGTTCGGCGGCGCCTTCGGCGGGCTCCAGCCCGACCAGCACGACGTCGCCGGAGATCTCGCGCTTGAGCGCCTCGGGCGTGCCCTCGGCGACCACCCGGCCGTGGTCGACGATCGCCACCCGGTCGCAGAGCGCGTCGGCCTCGTCGAGGTAGTGGGTGGTGACCACGACCGTCATGCCCTCGGTGCGCAGCCGGCGGATCTCCTCCCAGACGTACGCCCGGCTGGCCGGGTCGAGCCCGACGGTGGGCTCGTCCAGGAACAGCACCCGCGGCTCGTGGATGACGCCGAGCGCGATGTCCACCCGCCGGCGCTGGCCGCCGGAGTAGGTGGCGCACGGCCGGTCGCCGAACTCGCCCAGGTCGAAGGCCTTGAGCGCGTCCTCGGCGGCCCGGACGGCCCGCGCCTTGGGGGCGCCGTACATCCGGGACTGGAGCACGAGTTCCTCGCGCGCGCTGACGCCGTCGGTGGTGCCGCCGCCCTGGGCGACGTAGCCGATCCGGCGGCGGACACCGGCCGGGTCGGTGAACAGGTCCGCCCCGGCGATGGTGGCCCGGCCGCCGTCGGGGCGGATCAGGGTGGCCAGCATGCGCAGGGTGGTGGTCTTCCCGGCGCCGTTGGGCCCGAGGAAGCCGTAGATCTCGCCTGCGGCGACGGACAGGTCGATGCCGCGGACGGCGTCGACGGTGGGGTCCTCCGCGCTCTTGCGGGAGGTCTTCTTGCGGTAGGACTTGCGCAGTCCCGTGGTCTCGATCAACCGGAACTCCCGTGCGGGGATGGGCTCTGCCACGGCACCTGGGAAGGCGGTGCTCGGCACCTGCGATGGCGGTGCTGCGCGCCACCCTAGGGTGAACCCCGGCCCGGAAACAATGGCCTAGACCAATGGACGTGTGATCACCCGGTCTGCTAGGGCGCCCCGGTCCGTGCCCACCTGACGCGGGCTCAAGCCCTGGAACGGGGCGGCGCGTGGCGCCGGGACGCCTCAGGGCGCCAGCGCCTCCAGCCGGTCCGCCGCCGCCACCGCACCGCCCCCGGCCAGCAGGGCCCGGCCGACCCGTCCGGCGTTCTCGCGCAGGCCGGGGGCGTCCAGCGCCTCCCGCAGGGCCAGGGCCAGCCGCTCCGGCCCGACCCGGGCGAAGGGCAGCCGCAGTCCGGCCCCGGCCGCCACCACCTGCGCCGCGACGAAGGGCTGGTCGTGCCGGATCGGCGCGGTGACCAGCGGCAGGCCGTGCGCCAGGGCCTCGCCCACGGTGTTCATCCCGCCGTGGCAGAGCACGGCGTCCAGCTCTCCGCGGCCCATGAGCTCCAGCACCGGCGCCCGGTCCACCAGGACCGCCCCGGCGGGCAGCTCGGGCAACGAGGGCAGCAGGGCGCGCGGAGCCGCGATCACCGGCTGGACGTCCGGCCCGCACAGCGCCAGCGCCCGCGCAGCCCGGGCGTGGAAGTCCGCGCCCAGCTCGCCCGCCAGCGTGCCCATGGTGACCAGCACCCGCCGCCGGCCCGGCAGCAGCCGCCCCCACGGGAAGTCCGGGTCGGCCGGGCGTGCCGGCAACACCGGCCCGACCAGGGCGTGCTCCGGTGGCGGGGCCGGGTCGCCGGTGAGCGCGGGGCCCGTGGTCGCCAGCACCAGGGCGGGGGAGAAGCGCGGGTCCAGGTACTCCTCCGCGGGCAGCCGGGCGCGCTCCCACAGTCCGCGCAGCAACCCCGTCATCCATGCCTCCACCTGCGGCAACGCCCGGTACGGACGGCCCAGTTCCATCGCGCCCGGGGCGAAGCTCGCCCACGGCAGGCCGTGCCGGTGGGCGACCAGGGCGCCCGCCGGGGTGTGCTGGTCGACCAGCAGCACGTCCGGCCGGAACTCCCGCACCACGCTGTCCAGCGGCTTCGCGGTGAACCGCGCGTACGGGACGATGAAGCCCTCCCAGAGCGAGCGCAGCGCGGCCAGCCCGTGGCCGCCCTGCGCCCGGAAGGCCCGCGTTCCGGTGCCGAGCACCACGGCGTCGGGGCCCAGCAGCGGCCGCAGCACGGACTCGGTGCCCGTCCAGGCGACCTGGTGGCCGCGGGCGGTCAGCTCGGCGGCGATGCCGGCCGCCGGGTTGACGTGCCCGGTGAGCGGGGGCATCACCAGCAGGAAACGGGTCATCGGGGGCCCTCCTCGGGGAGCAGTTCCTGCAGGTCGGCGACGGTCAGGGCCTCCAGCCCGGGCAGGTCGAGGCGAGCCCGCAGCCCGGCCAGGTCGGCGGCCGGCCCGAAACGGTCGCGCAGCGCGGCGGCGAGCGCGGCGAGTTCGCACTCGTCGAGCAGCAGGTCGCCGTCCAGCCGGGCGTGCGGGGTCAGCCGCTCGGCCCAGCCGGGCGGCGCGCCGGCCGCCTCGACGAGCAGCGCGACCAGCACGGGGTGCGGCCTGCCGGCGTCCGGTGGTGCTGCAAGGGCTGGGCCTGCGGCGTTCGGGGCGGGGTCCTGGCCTGCGGGGTCCGGCGCTGCGGGGCCCGGGCCCGCGGCGGGCTGCGGCGTTCCGGGGGTCAACGGTTCGACGGGGTAGGGCGGTTCACGGTCCGGCATGGGTGGCTCCCACCTGCTCGACGGCACGGGGGTGAGGCGCGACGGCGCCGGGGCGAGGGCGTCGGCCTGCGGCGACGGCCCCGGGGGCGAACGCGACGGGGAATGGCCCGAGATCACTTGTGCGACCCGGCGGGCGTCGGAATACTAGCCCGCGTGACAGCACTGGAGGCAGTGGCCGTTCACCTCCCCCCGCACGCCGTGCCCATCGAGGCGGTTGGTGAGCGGATCGGCCTGACCCCACGTCAACTTCGTCTCTTCCGCCGCTTCCACGGCCTGGACCAGCTGCGTCTGGACCCGGCCGGGACGCTGCCCGACCTGCTCGAAGCCGCCCTGGACGACCTGCCGGAGCTGCGTGGACGCGAGCGGCACGTCCGCTTCGTGATCCACGCCCGCAGCATGCCGGTGGCGGTGCCCTACCCGCTCAACCCCCTGCACGACCTGTTGGCCGGGCGCGGCCTGGCCCACGCGAACGCCTTCACCGTGACCCACCACGCCTGTGCGGTGGGCCTGCTGGCCATCGACCTGGCCGGCCGGCTGCTGGCCGGCGACCCCGACCCGGAGGCGCTGGCGCTCGTCCTGGCCGGTGAGAAGACCTTCACCAAGGACGCCCAGGTGGTGCCCGAGACGGGCATCTTCGCCGAGGGCGCGGCCGCCTGCCTGGTGAGCGCCACGGGCGGGAGCCACCGGGTGCGCTCCTTCGTGGTGCGCCAGCGGCCGGAGTTCGACGGCCGGTTGGCCGACGACCCGGACCTGCTCGCCCGTTACCAGCGCGAGTACCCGAACGTGATGGTGGAGGCGATCGAGGCGGCCCTCGCCGAGGCCGGTCTGGACCTGTCCGACCTGGCCGCGGTGCTTCCGCACAACGTCAACCAGGCCTCCTGGCGGATGATCGCGCGTCGGATCGGCTATCCGCTCGACAAGGTGGTGCTGGACAACGTGCTGTCGGTCGGGCACAGTTTCGCTGCAGACAGCCTCATCAATCTTCACACCGCGACCACGCGGGGGCTGCTCCGCCGCGGCGACCACTACCTGATCGCCGCCGCCGGTGTCGGCGCGACCTTCTCCGCGATGGTCGTCCAGTACTGACCAGCCGTCACCCTGCGACCGGCGTTCCGCCGGTCCCCCTTCCACTGCCACACCGCACTCCCACGTACGACGGGACGGGACACCCATGTCAGAACCTGTGGTCCAGACCACTGACCCCGAGCTGCGCGAGCGGATCCGCCACGGCATCGGCGAGCTGCTGCCCCGCGTGCTCAAGCGCGAGCTGCCGGAGATCCCGGAGAACGCCTGTCTCTTCGACGACCTCGGCCTCACCTCCGCGGGCACCATCGAACTCATCCTGGAGCTCGAGGAGTCCCTCGACATCCAGGTGGACGTCGAGCAGATCACCGAGGGCGACCTGCGCTCGGTCACCAGCCTGGCCGACTACGTCGCCGGACACGTCATCCCCGAGGACTGACCAGGTGGCCGGCCACGGCCTGCGGATCACCCGGGCGCTCGCACGGCGCTTCGACGGCCGTTCGGAGCGCTCGCTCGACCCGGACCTGCGGGTCTTCGTCTCCGACCTGGTCCGCCCGTACGGGCTGCCGCTGCGCGAGGACCTGCTGCGCGAGGGCGTCGGCCACTCCTTCGAGGAGCTGGCCGACGGCCTGCTGCGTGAGGTGCTCGCCCCGGACGAGCCCGTCGACCTGTTGATACTGGCCTTCGACACCCCGGACGTCCGCCCCGGCGCGCCGTCCTCGCTGGCGCTCAGCCGGTCCTGCCCCGGGACGCCGCTCGCCTACGCGGTCTGCGACCAGGGCGCCGCCGCGGCCTTCACCGCGCTGCGGCTGGCCGCCGACCACCACCGCACCGGGTCCTGCCGGCGGGCGGTCGTGGTGCTCGCCGAGCAGACGGCCCTGCACTACCGGCCGGCCGGGCCGGTGGTACTGCCGCAGCGGCACTCCGCCGTCGTGCTGGTCTGCGAGGAGACCGACCGGCCGGGGATGACGGTCGATCAGCTGCCCGGCGCCGAATCGCCCTCTCGGACGGTCCGGGCACGGGCGGCGGAGCTGGGGCCCGACGCGGCGCTGGTGCTCGGCCCCGGGCTGGACGGCGCCGAGGGGCCGGCGGCCCAGCCCTTCACCGGGGTCTGGGCCGAACTCGCCGAGCAGCTGCCCGCCTGGCGGGAGCGGCGGCGACCGGTCCTGGTGGCGGGCCTGGAGCGCAGGCTCGGCGTGCTGAGCACCCTGACCATGCCGTGACCGCCCTTCCGGCCGGCCCTCCCGGGGCCGGATCCGCGCGGGGCGGCTCGCCCCGGACCCGTCCGTCCGGGGCCGGTCCCTTCGCGACGCTGGTCGACCTCTGGACCGTCGGGGCCGACCAGCCTCCGGAGGTGGTGTCCGGGCTGTGGCGACTCCTCGACGAGGACGAGCGGGCCCGGGCGGCGGGGGCGGACGAGCTGCTGCGGCGGCGCTTCACGGTGGTGCGCGGCGCCGTCCGGCAGCTGGTCGGCGCACGGCTCGGCCGTCCGGCGGCGGACGTGGTCTGGCGGCGGGGGCGGAACGGCAAGCCGGAGCCGTCGGACGCCGGCCGGTTGCGGGTGAGCTGGTCGGCTTCGGGGCCGCTCGCGGTGCTGGCGGTGGCCGAGGGGCGGCAGCTCGGGGTCGACGTCGAGGGGCTGCTCGGCGATCGGGCGGCCGGGCTGATCGCCGCGCGTCTCTTCCCCGGGGCGGAGGCCCGCTACGTCGCCGCCGCGCCCACGGCGGCCGGGCGGGCGGCGCGCTGCACGGCGCTGTGGTGCCGCCGGGAGGCGTGCGTCAAGGCGTACGGCGGGCGGCTGGTCCAGTCCTTCGGGCTGCCGGTGGCGGGCCCGTCCCCGCTGGTGCTGGCGGAGCCGCGCCCGCTCGGCCGGGGGCCGCTCCGGCTCCTGGACGTGCCGGTTCCGGGGCCGTTCCGGGCTGCGCTGGCGGTCCGCGGCGATGCTCCTGTTCATGTCAACGTGCGCGCGTGGACGGCGAGTTGACGTTTCAGCGCATCGCAACACGCTTGGTCTGGACCAATGCGTCGGACCGCTGGTAGCGTCCCGGGAACACCCTCTCCCGAGTCCACCCGGCTCCACCAGCTTCCCGGCTCCCTCTCCGGGCTCCCCCCTCAGCCTTCTCCCGGCCCTTCCCCCGGCGAGCCGAAAGGCGCGTGCGACGTGAACCCGAACGACCCGACCCCGAAGTGCGCGACCCCGAACGAGGTGACCCCGAACGGTGTGACGCTTACCGGCGCGGCGCCTACCGGCGCGACCCCGACCGACGCGACCCCGAGCAGCAGGAGCGTCGAGGTCCGGTACGCGGCCCCGGGCGGCGGCTCCGGGCCGCTCACGCTCGGTCAGGACAACATGATCCGGTGCATCCGGCGCGAGGCCCCCGAGCAGATCAACAAGGAGTCGGCCTGGCCGGTTCCGGACGGCACCACGGTGTCCGCCGGGCTGGCCGCCCTGCGCAGGCTCGTCGAGCGGCACGAGTCCCTGCGGACCTCCTTCCCGGCCGGGCCGGGGCCGGACGGCTACCCGCAGCAGCAGGTGGTCCACCCGGAGGGCCGGTTCAGCGTCACCGTGGTCGAGACGGGTGATCGCAGTGACGCCGAACTGGACATGCTCGCGGCCGAGTTCGGTCGGACGGATGTCGCCGTCGCGGTGGACCTGGCGTCCGCGCCGCGGCTGCGCTGCACCTTGCTCGCCGACGGTGAGCGGCTGCTGAGGCTGGTCGCGGTGGTCTGCCACGCCGGTGCCGACGGCGCCGCCATCGCGCTGCTGATCCAGGACTGGGTGGCGCTCGCCGCGGGCAAGGACCTCCCGCCGGTCACCGCCCCCACGCCGCTGCGGATCGCCGAGGCCGAGCGCAGCCCCCAGGGCCGCCGGCGGTCGGCCACCGCCCTGCGGCACTGGGCCAGGATCCTGACCACCGGCCCGCAGGCGGTGTTCGCCGACGCGCGGATCGCCGGCCCGCCGCACGACCTGGGGGCCGTCCTGGTCCGCTCCCGCGGCGCCGCCGCGGACCTCGCCGCGGTCTGTCGGCGCACCGGCGCGAGCCCGTCCGTCGTGCTGTTCGCGGCCTTCGCCGCCCTGGTCGCCCGCCGTGCCGGCCGCGCGGACCTGTCGATCGCCGCGCTGTCCGCGAACCGCCAGCGCGCGGCGCTGGTCGACCACGTCGGCACCCTCGCGCAGGACGCGCTAATCCGGCTGGACACCGGTGCGGCCGACTTCGACGAGCTGATCGGCCGCGCCAAGTCCGCCTCCTTCAACGGCTACTGGCACAGCACCCTGGACGCCGAGCAGGTGTGGCAGTTGGTCGAGGACGCCGCCCACGTGCGCGGGGTCCGCTTCCCCCGGCAGGTCGTGGTGAACGACCTCAGTCTGACCATCCCCACCGCCGTCGCCGACATCCAGCCCGTCCCGGCCGTCGACCCGGAGTTGACCCGGCTGCCCGCGCCGCCCCTCGGGGTCCGGCTGATGTTCACCATCCTGCGGATCAGCGGCAGCCTCGACTTCGCCCTGATCGCCTGTCCGCAGGTGCTCGACGCCGACGAGACCGACCGCTTCGCGCAGGCGCTGCTCGCCGTCCTCGCGGCCGCGGCCGACGGGCCGGTGCCGCTGCACGCGCTGCCGGGCCTCGCGGAGGTCCCGACGCCCGAGCGGGGCGAAGGGTGGCGGCCGGTCGACGGCGCATGGGTCGACCTCAGTGCTGTCCGGGGCCTGCTGGAGGAGGCCATCGGCTCCCGGGCGTCCGTGGAAGTGGACGTCGAGAGTGGCGAGTTGGTCGCCACGCTGACGTTCTCGGGCGCGTCCGTCGAGCCCGCCGAGGTGCACCGCGCGGTGGTCGCGGCCCTGCCCGGCCGGGACACCGCGGTGGCGCCGCACCGCTACGTCGTCCGGGGGTCGGAGGGCGTCGTCGCCGGCGACGGCCGCGACCCGGAGGTCATCGCCAGGGTGGCCGCGCTCACCTGAACGGGGGAGCGGGGGCGGGCGTCGGCCGCTCACTCCAACGGGTCGTCGACGCCCTCCCACCCCAGCTGCCACGAACACGCGGACGTGGCGCCGGAGGTGAGCCCCCACGGACTCGGCACCTCCTCCTCGTCCGGGTCGCCCCGCACCGGCAGCCGGTCGATCACCGCGACCAACCGCGGTGGCAGCTGCGGTGCCAGGCCGCGGTGCACCCGGGAGAGGATGTCGCGCCGGACGTCGTCCGGCAGCAGCGGTCGGCTCATCCGCAACGCGCCAGGCCCGGGGGGGCGTTCGGTGCGCGCGAGCTGGTCGGACCAGGCCCGCCAGTAGTCCGCGTCGTCGGTCTCGCCGAGCATCAGGTGGTGCAGGTGCAGGCAGTACGCCGCCGTCCCGCTGCCGGATCCGGCAGCGAAGCGCCACCAGAACTCCGCGCCCTCCTCGCGGCCGGTGGCGTAGAGCAGCGCGGCGAACACCTCCGCCCCCTCGGGCTGGATCCGCCGTGCGTTGACGAGCAGGTCGAGCCCCCGGGAGGCGTCCGGCGCACCCAGCACCAGGGCCACCACCAGACCCAGTTCGAAGGCGGCCTGCTCGTGCTCCGAGGGCAGGTGTGCGGGCGCGGCGGTGAGCCGGGCCTGACGCACCGCGGCGATCCGCTCGGCGTGGGCCCGCTCGGGCCGGGGCACGTGGAGCGGGGTGCGCCCCCCGGCGTTGGGGCACGCCCCGTCCCCGGTGCACACGCGGTCGGCGGGACGGGGCCCGTCCGCTGCCTGCGCCCCGTCGGCCGGTTCGATCCCGTCGGACGGTTCCGTCCCGTCAGCCGGCGTCGCCGGGTGGGCCGGTACCGTCCCGTCGGCCGGTTCCGTCGGGTAGGCCGGTTCCGCCGGGTCGTCGCCGAGCCTCCCGTCGGGCCGGCCGGTGGTCGGGCGGCGGGTCACAGGTCCCCCGCGTGGTCCGGGAGTTCGCCCACCCCGAGCCGCCGGGCGAGCCGCTCGCGGGCGTGCCGCAGGTTCGAGTGCACCGTCGCCACCGGCCGTCCCAGGTACGCGGCGATCACCTTGACGTGCAAGCCGAGCAGGTAGCGCAGGATGACCACGTCCCGCTGGCGGTCGGGCAGTTCGAGGATCGCCGCGTACAGCCGCACCTCGTCCGCCTCGCTGTGCAGCAGTCCGTTCGCGACCTGCTTGAACGCGCCGATCACCGCCGCGAAGGTGACCGCCTCGACCGCCACCGGCTCCTCGGCGGCCACCCAGTCCGCCACGTGCCGGTTGGCCAGCCGCCAGGCGTACGCGGCCGGCTCCTCGAAGCGCAGGACCTGCGGCCAGCAGCGGGCCAGGTCCGCCTTGACGGCGTCGACCAGCAGTTCGGCGTCGGTCCGGCTGCCTATCCGGGTCAACGCGAGGGCGTGCCAGGCGGGTTCGTGCGTCTCGCAGAACGCCGCGTAGGTGAGGTCGAAGCGCTGGCCGAGGTCGGTGCCGGCCCCCCGGTCCGGCCCGGCCGTGCCGGTGCGCTCCACCGTGGCGGCTCCCCGGTACCCGCGCACGGGCGCACCCCTGTCGATCGTCATCGAGCCTGCTTTCCGTGGCCGACGGCTGCCCGCCGGGCCACTCGAGGGTCGGGCTGTCCGTGCCCATCCTCATTCCACCAGGCCTGTCACTCCAGGCTGCAATCCGAATACAGATTGTCATCTCGTGGTATCTGGTGACCAGTTGAGCAGCGTGGCGCGGGATTGGCCCTTCGATACGGTGGGCAGCAATCGTCAGGTGCCCGCACCGGCCCAAGGGGGGAACGCGATGAGCCTCTACGACGGAGTCGACCTGCGACTGAACGTGCCGCACTCGGCCCGGATGTACGACTACTACCTCGGCGGCTTCACCAACTTCGCCGCCGACCGCGAGGCCGCCGGCCACGCCCTCGCCGTCGCGCCCTGGCTGCGCGCCGCCGCCCGCGCCAACCGGGCCTTCGTCCACCGCTCCACCCGCGTCCTCGCCCAGGCCGGCATCGACCAGTTCCTCGACATCGGCACCGGCATCCCCACCTCGCCCAACCTCCACGAGGTCGCCCAGCGCGTCCAGCCGCGCGCCCGCGTCGTCTACGCCGACAACGACCCGATCGTGCTCTCGCACGCCCAGGCGCTGCTCACCGGCACCCCCGAGGGGCGCACCGCCTACGTCGAGGCCGACGTCACCGACCCGGCCGACGTGCTCGCCTCGCCCGGCGTGCGCGACACCATCGACCTCGACCGTCCGGTCGCGCTCTCCCTCAACGCCCTCCTGCACTTCGTCCCCGACGCGCGCGGCGCCTACGGCATCGTCGAGCACCTCAAGTCGGCGCTCGCCCCCGGCAGCGCCCTGGTGATGACCCACGTCACCCCCGAGTTCGCCCCGGACGAGATCGGCCGGCTGGTGCGCATCTACGAGTCCGCCGGCACCGCGGCCCAGGCCCGCACCCTGCCCGAGTTCACCCGGTTCTTCGACGGCTGGACCCTGATCGCCCCCGGCGCCGTCCCCACCCCGCACTGGCGGCCCACCCCCGCCGACCCGCCCGTCAGCGCCGCCGAGGCCTGCGCCTACGCCGCGGTGGCCCTCCGGCCCTGACTCCGGCGCCTCCCCGCGGCCGACCCGCCCCCCGCCCCGCGGCCGGTTGCGCGCGCCGCCCCGCGGCCCGCCGGGCGGGCCCGTGCGGCGGTGCCCCCGCGGGCCCAGACTGGTGGTGGACCGATGCCGCCGGCGAGGCTGGGAGAGGCATGCTGCTCGGACTCACGACCGCGCTGGTCGCGACCGTCTGCTTCGGCCTCGGGGCCGTGTTCCAGGCCCGCGGGGCGCGCTCCGCGCCGCGGGCGGACCGGGTGCGGGCCGGGCTGCTGGCCGCGCTGGTGCGGTCCTGGCAGTTCCTGGTGGGGACGGTGCTGGACATCGTGGGCTTCCTGCTGAGCATCGTGGCGCTGCGCAGCCTGCCGCTCTTCCTGGTGCAGGCCGTCACCAACGCCAGCCTGGCGGTGACGGCGCTCGCCGCCGTCTGGCTGCTGGGCGCCCGGCTGCGCCGGGGCGACGCGGCCGGGATCCTCGGCGTGGTCGTCGGTCTGAGCCTGCTCGCGCTCGGCTCCGGTCGGGAGGGGCGGGAGTACGCCCCGGCTGCGTTCCACTGGGCGCTGCTCGCGACGACCGCCGTGATGGTCCTGCTCACCCTCGTGCTGGTGCGCCGGGAGGGCAACGCGGCCGCGGCTGGTCTCGGGCTGCTGGCCGGGGTGGGCTTCGGGGTGACGAGCCTGGCCGTGCGGGTGCTGGACACCTCCGGTGCGGTCGGGGTGCTCACCGATCCGGCGGCGTACGCGCTGGCCGTGGGCGGCCTCGGCGGCTACCTCGCGTACGCGCTCGCGCTGCAGCGCGGCACGGTGACGGCCGCGACCGCCGCGGGCACGGTCGCCGAGACCTTCGGGCCCGCGCTGGTCGGCGTGGCGGCGCTGGGGGACGCGGCGCGCCCCGGATTCGAGTGGTGCGCGCTGACGGGCTTCGCGGTGGCCGTCGGCGGCACCTTCCTGCTGTCCCGCTTCGGCGAGCTGGAGGGCGAGTCGGCCGAGGCGTTCGCCGGCGCGGCCCGTGACGCCGGTGGTCGCACGGATGCCGGCACGGGGACGGGTGCGGGCGCAGGCACGGGCAAGGGGACGGGTGCGGACGGAGGCCCGGAGGCGGCCGGCGATCCGGAGGCGGCCGGCGGTCCGGAGCCGGACGGGGACGCGGACGACGACGGCGGTCCGCGGCCGGACGGGGGCCGGCGGGCAAGGCGGGCCGTTCCGCCCCGGTAGCCCGGACGGCGCCGCCGTGCGAAGGTGACTTGCCGGACAAATCGGACGGCGAGACGCCCACGGATCGGCAGGTGCGCGATGGCGGACGAAGACCGGGACGACCTCCGACCCGGCCCCCGGAGCTCCGGGCCCGCCGAGCGCCCCGTCGCCCTCGTCACCGGGGCGTCCTCCGGCATCGGCCGGGCCACCGCCGTCCGGCTGGCCGACGCCGGCTGGCACACCCTGCTCTCCGGCACCGACCGCACCCGCCTCGAGGAGCTCGCCGCCCGCACCGGCGGCGTCGCCCTGCCCGAGGACCTCAGCAAGCCGGACGGCCCCGCCCGCCTCGCCGAGGCCGCCGTCGCCGAGACCGGGCGGGTGGACGCGTTGGTGGCCAGCGCCGGCCTCGGGTGGCGCGGCGCCTTCGCCGACACCCCGTCGGACACCCTGGACCGGATGATCGAGGTCAACCTCGCCGCTCCGCTGCGGCTGGTCCGCCTCCTCCTGCCGGGCATGCTGGAGCGCCGCCACGGCCGGATCGTGCTGCTCGGCTCGATCGCCGGCCAGGTGGGCGTGCGCGACGAGTCGGGCTACGCGGCGACCAAGGGCGGGCTGGCGATGTTCGCGGAGAGCCTCTGGTACGAGCTGCGCGGCACCGGCGTCGGGGTGCGGCTGGTGCTGCCAGGAGCGGTGGACACGCCGTTCTTCGACCGGCGCGGCACGCCGTACCAGCGGGAGCGCCCGCGGCCCGTCCCGGCGGAGCGGGTCGCGGCCACCGTCGTCGCGACCATCACCACCGAGCGCGACCGCCTGTACGTGCCGCACTGGCTCGGGTTCCCGGCCCGGATCCACGGCGTGGCGCCGGGCGTGTTCCGGCGCATGGCCTCCCGCTTCGGGTGAGCTCCGGGTGAGCACGGCGACCAGGGTGCTCGGCGCCGCCGCGGCGGCCGAGTTCCTGCACCTGGCCCCGGCCGCGGTCCGCCTGCCGGTGCTGCGCCGCACGCTGGCCCGCCGCACCGCCGGCCACGGCACCGCCCCGGGGCACGTCGCACTGACCTTCGACGACGGCCCGGACCCGCGCAGCACTCCCTACGTCCTGGACGCGCTGGACGCCCTGGCCGGGCCCGGCCGGGTGCGGGCCACCTTCTTCCTGCTCGGCTCGATGCTGGAACGCGCCCCCGCCCTCGGCGCGGAGCTGGTGGCGCGCGGTCACGAGGTGGCCGTGCACGGCTGGTTCCACCGCTCCCAGTGGTACCCGGCCCCGGCCCGTGACCTTCGCGAACTGCGCCGAGCCGGGGCGGCGGTGACCGACCTGTGCGGGGCCCGCCCGCTCTGGTACCGCCCGCCGTACGGGGTGCTGACCGCCGGGCCCGCGCTGGCCGCCCGCCGCCTGGGCCTGCGCAGTGTGCTCTGGACGGTGTGGGGCCGGGACTGGACGGCGGAGGCCACCGGGCGCACCGTCCTCGAGACCGCCCGCCCCGGCCTCACCGCCGGCGCCACCCTCCTCCTGCACGACTCCGACTGCACCTCCGCCCCGGGTTCCTGGCGCGCCACGCTCGACGCGCTCCCGCTGATCGCGGCCCACTGTCGCGAGCACGGGCTCACCCTCGGTCCGCTGCGCGACCACGGCATCCCGCTGCCCTGAACGGCCGGGTCCGGTTCACCCGGTCCGGAGCCGGTGCCGTCGACTCGCGTGACCCGACGGCGTACCGACGCTCCCCTCAGTCGAGCCCGACTCGTTCGAGCGCGGCCGCGAAGCCCCGGTTCCAGCCGTCCGGGCTGGCTCCGGGGGAGGGGGCCGGCTCCGGGCGGTCGAGGGCGGCGAGCGCGTTGCGGACCACGTCGGCGGGCCGGGCGGTGGCGACGTCGGCGTGCCCGAGCTCCAGCTCGTGCTGCAGGTTGTCCCGCCCGTGCCCCTGGACGACGTCGAGCAGCAGCAGCCGCCGGCCGAGCGCGCGGGCCTCGCTGCAGGTGTCGCCGGAGCTGGTGACGACGAGGTCGGCGGCGGCCATCAGGGCCGGGATCCGGTCGGTGTACCCGAAGGGGCGCAGCCGCGGCTCCCGGCGGGCGGCCGCCCGCAGCCGGTCCTCCAGTTCCCGGTTGCGGCCGGCGACGGCGAGCACGTGCGGGCCGGCCGCGGCGAGCGAGGCGGCGGTGCGGGCGAGCGGCCCGAGGCCCCAGGAGCCTGACATCAGCAGCACGCACGGCCCGTTCGCCGGGACGCCCAGTTCGGCGCGGGCCGCGGCACGTGCGGGCGGCCGGTAGAACGGCTCCCGCAGCGGCGCGGGCAGAACGGAGACGTCGGCGTCCGGCCGGTAGCGGCGGACGGCGCAGGCGGCGACCTCCGAGGTGACCAGGAAGAGGTCGGTGCCCTCCTGCACCCAGAGCCGGTGCGGCGTCACGTCGGTGCAGAACACGAAGTGCCGGAAGCCGCGCTCCGGCAGCCGGTTGACGGCCGAGGTGGCGGTGGCGAAGACGGACACCACCAGCTGCGGCCGCTGCGCCGCGACCAGCTCCCGCAGGGCCGGGACCAGCCGGGCGCGGGCGGCGGCGTCGGCGAGCAGCGCGATCCGGGCGCCCGGGCGCAGCGCCGAGAAGTGAAAGGCGTCGTACACGCCGGGGAGATCGAGCAGCCGCCGGAACACGGCCTCCCCGGCGGCACCCGAGCGCTGGCCGAGCAGGGCCATCGCGTCCACGGTGCAGGTGGTCCAGCCCCGGGCCTGCAGGGTGTCGGCGCAGGCCTGGGCCATCACGTCGTGGCCCTGGCCGAGGGAGCCGGAGACCAGCAGCGCGTGCGGCACGGACGGCTCCGGTCAGGAGGCGGTGGGGGTGGCGGCGGTGGCCCGGTACCAGTCCGCGTACCGCCGCACGCCCTCGGCGAAGTTGGTCCGCGGGGACCAGCCGAGCAGCCGCTTGGCCTGGGCGGAGGAGATCCGCCGCCCGGCGTAGTCGGCCTTGCGGCCGTCGATGTGCTCGATGCTGACGGGCCCGAGCAGCTCGTCGACGGTGTCGGCGATGTCGCGCACCGAGACGGCCGTCGAGCCCTCCAGGGCGAAGGTCTGGTCCTCGGCGGCGAGCGAGAGCGCCCGGACGTGGGCGTCGGCCAGGTCCTCGACGTAGACGAAGTTGCGGCTCTGCCGGCCGTCCCCGGCGATGGTGATAGGCCGTCCGGTCAGCGCCGCCTGGACGAACCGGGCGACGACCAGCTCGTCGCGCATCCGGGGCCCGTACGGGATGCCGTAGCGCAGGATGGTGAAGTGCTGTCCGTAGAGCTCGCGGTAGCTGTGCACGAGCATCTCGGCGGCGAGCTTGGTGGCCACGTAGAGGTGCCCGCTGTGCTCCAGCTCGATCGGCACGTGCTCGTCCAGCTCCTGTTCCCCGCCGTCGAGTTGCTCGTCGGTGAGGGCGGCGCCGTAGACCCACACGGTGCTCGCCAGGACGGTGCGGCTGAGCCCGCTGCGCCGGGCGGCCTCCAGGACGGTCTCGGTGCCGTCGATGTTGGTGCGCACGGCGCGCACCGGGTCGGCGGAGACCTGTTCCACGTCGGCCATCGCGGCGAGGTGGTAGACCACTTCGCTGCCGGCCAGGGCGGCGGTGAGGGCCGGGAGGTCGAGGACGTCGATCCTGGCGTGTTCGGCGTCGGGGTTGAGGTACTTGTCGGTGGTGTCGACCGCGAGGACCTCGTGGCCGGCCGCGATCAGGTGGTCCACGACGTGTGAGCCGATGAATCCGCATCCCCCGGTGACGGCTATGCGCACGATCTCTCTCCTTGTCGAGCCCTTGTCGGTACGTGGTCTCTGCGTGGTCGAAGCGTGGTCGGCCCGGTCGGAGGTCCGGGCGGTCCCGTCCGGTGGGCCTGTCCGGCGAGCCGGGCGGCCCGGGCGGTCCCGGCGGTCCCTTCGGTCCCGGGCGGTCGGGCCGCGGGCGGTCCGGTCACCCGGCGAGCCGCCGGTGGACCGCCGAGACGGCCTCGATGACCTGCTCGGTCTCGTCCCCGGTCATGTCGGAGTGCACCGGCAGGCACACCTGCCGCGCGCAGACGTCCTCGGCGACGGGCAGCGCCTCGCGCCGGTAGGGGGCGAGCACGGGCTGCAGGTGCAGCGGCAGGTCGTACACCTCGCCGGACAGCCGCACCCCGTACTCCTCGGCGACCGCCCGCTTGAAGGCCGCGCGGTCCACCCCGGCGGGCAGCAGCGCCACGTACTTGTAGTAGTTGCCGCGGGAGCCGGGCGGTTCGAGCACCGGCTCCAGGCCGTCCAGCCCGGCCAGCGCCTCGTCGTAACGGCGGGCGACGGCCCGGCGGGTCTCGATGAACTCCTTGAGCCGGCGCAGGTGGACGGCGCCGACGGCGGCGTGCAGCTCGCTCATCCGCCAGGAGTAGCCGAGCCGTACGTGGTGGTTCGTGGTGAAGGAGCCCTTGCCCTGGTCACGGTAGGTGCGGGCCTCGTCGCGCAGCTCCGGCGACTCGGTGAGGACCATCCCGCCCTCGCCGCTGGTGGTGACCTTGGTCGGGTAGAAGGAGAAGGCCCCGGCCAGGCCGAAGGTCCCGGCGGCGCGCCCGTCGTGGCTGCTGCCGTGCGCGTGCGCGGCGTCCTCCACCAGCGGGATCCCGTGCCGGTCGCAGAGCGCGCGCAGCGCGCCGACCTCCGGGGTGACCAGCCCGCCGATGTGCACCAGCACGACGGCGGCGGTGTCCGGGGTGAGCGCCGCGGACAGCGTCGCGGGGGACAGGGCGAGCGTGGCCGGGTCGACGTCGGCGATCACCGGGCGCCCGCCCGCGTGCAGCACGGCGCCGGCCGTCGCGTAGAAGGTGACGGCGGGGACGACGACGTCGCGGCCCCGCACGTCGACGCTGCGCAGGATCACCTCCAGCGCGGCGGTGCCGCTGCTCACCGCGACGGCGTGGGAGGCGCCGTGCTCGGCGGCGAAGGCCTGTTCGAAGCGTTCGGTCCACGGGCCGAGGGTGAGGGCGCCGGTGGCGAGCATCTCCGTCACCGCGTCCGCGACGGCCGCGCGGTCGCTCTCGTCGAACACGATGCGGGCGGCTGGAACGCCCATGGGCACCTCCGGCGGCGGGCTGGGGTCAGCACCGATCGGGACGGGTCGCTCCGGACCGGGGCAGATCGGTCCGGGCCAGGCACATCACGCTACTTCGCCGGGCTGCCCGCGGCCCGTCGTCGCCGCCCGCACGGGTGACGCCGGGGCCGCGGCGGCCCGCCCGCCGGGGCCCCGCGGGGCCGCCGGAGACATCTCCGGGAGTAGGTACGACTGCTTCCGCCGCAGGCTGTGCGCTCCGCCGTACGGGGGAGGGGTGTACTGCGTCCGCAGTACGCAAACGGCCTGCGCAGGGACGACGACGGAGGAGGGGCCGGCGATCAAGGATTGGTCATGCTGCGGGCGGACCGCGCCGTGAGGCGTCGACCCGGCCGCGGCGCGCACTGTGCCCGACATCCCGAAGGAGTCCACTCTCCGTGGCCACGTTCCTGTACCGCCTGGGCCGATGGGCCTTCGTCCGGCGCCGGCTGGTGTCCCTGCTCTGGGTCGCCGTGCTGGCGGTCTGCGGAGTCCTGGCGGCCAAGGCGCCCGCCGCGCCCGACGACGGCTTCGCGATGCCCGGCACGGAGGCGCAGCAGGCCTTCGACCTGATGAACGAGCGCTTCCCCGGCGGGCACGCCGACGGCGCCTCGGCCCGGCTGGTCTTCGTCGCGCCGTCCGGGCAGAAGATCACCGCCGAGTCCAACCAGCAGGCGGTGGAGCGGACGGTCGCCGAGCTCGCCCACGCCCCGGAGGTCACCGGCACGGTCAGCCCGTTCAAGGCCGGTGCCGTCTCCAAGGACGGCACCACCGCCTACGCGACGGTGAGCTACTCGGTGAAGGCGGGCACGCTGTCCACGGGCGCCACCGACGCCCTGCAGCAGGCCGCCCAGCACGGGCGGGACGCCGGGCTGAAGGTCGAGGTCGGCGGCAACGCGCTGACGGCCAAGCCCGAGGCGGGCGGCAGCAGCGAGGCGATCGGCATGGCGCTGTCCGCGGTGGTCCTGGTGATCACCTTCGGTTCGCTGGTCGCCGCCGGGCTGCCGCTGCTCACCGCGGTGGTCGGCGTCGGCCTGGGCATGGCCCTGATCACCGCGTTCGGCAGCATGCTCGGTCTCTCCTCGACCACCGGCACGCTCGCGATGATGCTCGGCCTCGCGGTCGGCATCGACTACGCGGTGTTCATCGTCTCGCGCTACCGGGCCGAGCTCGCCGAGGGGCGCACCCCGCAGGAGGCCGCCGGCCGGGCCGTCGGCACCGCCGGGTCCGCGGTGGTGTTCGCCGGTCTCACCGTGGTCATCGCCCTCGCCGGGCTCTCGGTCGTGGGCATCCCGATCCTCGCCAAGATGGGCATGGCGGCCGCCGGCACCGTGGTCGTCGCCGTGCTGGTCGCGCTCACCCTGGTCCCCGCGCTGCTCGGCTTCATCGGCCGCCGGGTGCTGCCCCGCAAGGTCCGCACGGCCCGGGGCGCGGTCGAGCCGAAGCGCGAGAACGGCGGCTCCCGGTGGGCGCGGTTCGTGCTGCGCCGCCCGCTCGCCGTGCTGCTCGGCGGCGTGATCGGCCTCGGCGTGCTCGCCGCCCCCGCGCTCGACCTGCGGCTCGGCCTCCCGGGGGACGAGTCCAAGCCCGTCTCCACCACCCAGCGCCGTGCCTACGACCTGCTCTCCGAGGGCTTCGGCCCCGGCTTCAACGGGCCGCTGACGGTCCTGGTCGACGCCAAGGGCACCGCCGACCCGAAGGCCGCTGCGGGCGAGGTCGCCAAGACGGTCGCCGCGCTGCCCGGCGTGGTCTCGGTCGCCCCGCCGATGTTCAACAAGGCGGGCGACACCGCCCTGCTGAACGCGGTCCCCGCCACCGGTCCCAGCGAGGCCCGGACGAAGGACCTGGTCCATGCCATCCGCGGCCACGCCGACGGCCTCAGGTCGGCCACCGGCGCGACGGTCCTGGTCAGCGGCACGACGGCGATGAACATCGACGTCTCGCAGAAGCTCACCGACGCGCTCGTGCCCTACCTCGCGGTGGTCGTCGGCCTCGCCGTCATCCTGCTGCTGGTGGTCTTCCGCTCCGTCCTCGTCCCGCTGAAGGCGGCGCTCGGGTTCCTGCTCTCGGTGGCCGCCGCGCTCGGCGCGGTCGTCGCGGTCTTCCAGTGGGGGTGGCTGGCCGACCTCATCGGCGTCGAGCAGACCGGGCCGGTGATGAGCATGATGCCGATCTTCATGATCGGCGTGGTCTTCGGCCTCGCCATGGACTACGAGGTGTTCCTGGTCACCCGGATCCGCGAGGGCTTCGTCCACGGCGAGCGGCCCGCCGAGGCCATCGTCACCGGCTTCCGCCACAACGCCCGGGTGGTCACCGCCGCCGCCTTCATCATGATCGCCGTCTTCGCGGGGTTCATCGGGATGAGCGAGCCGATGATCAAGATGATGGGCCTGGGTCTGGCCGCGGCCGTCGCCTTCGACGCCTTCGTGGTCCGGATGACGATCGTGCCCGCGGTCCTGGCCCTGCTCGGCCGCCACGCCTGGTGGCTGCCGCGCTGGCTGGACCGGCTGATACCGGACGTCGACGTCGAGGGCAGCAAGCTGCAGACGGCGGCCCCGGAGCCGACCCCGGTCCGGGAGTCCGTCGGCGTGTAGCGCCGCACTCCGGGTGGGGCGGGCCCGTCCCGCCCTGCCCGACCCGGCGGTCCGTTCTGATCCGCGGGCCCGTCCGGCCCGCTGACCCTTCCCTCTGGTCCCTCCGGTCCCTCTGGTCCCTCCGGTCCCTCCGTCGGGGCCCGCCCCCTCCTCACGGGGGCGGGCCCCGGCCCGGACACCGGTTCGAGCCCGTACCGTTACCGTTGCTGTCGGGGCGCCACCGCGGCAGCCCCCCTCGACCCGGCCCGCCCCGCCCACCCGGGCGCGGCCCGGCACGACCTGGCAGACCCCGGCGAGGGTGCCGCCAGGGCACCCCCGACCCGGAGAGCACCACGATGAGCGACACCTGGCAGCGGCTGCGCCGCGACCACCCCCGGCTGTTCGACGTCGCCGGCGGCGCCACGCTGATCCTGATGACCGGCGTCGGCGCCACCGTCGACCAGACCGGCCACTACACCGGCTTCCGACCGCTCACCAGCATCATCGCGCTGCTCTCCGCCGTCACGGTGTTCGCCCACCGCCGCCACCCGCGCGCGGTGGTCGCCGTCACCCTGCTCTGCACGATGGCGCTCACCCTCACCAGCCCCCGGCTCACCTCCGGACTCGCCACCCCCCTGCTCGTCGCCCTCTACTTCCTCGCGGTCCGCACCGACCGCGCCACCGCGCTGCGCGCCTCCATCGCCACCGCCGCGCTGCTCACCGGCCTGTCCGTGCTGGCCGACGGCGTCGGCCCGATCGGCGAGCGGCTCGGTGTCCTCGCCTGGGCCCTGCTCCCCGGCGCCCTCGGCGACTCCATCCGCAACCGCCGCGCCCACCTCGCCGCCATCGAGGAGCGCGCCGAACGCGCCGAGCGCACCCGCGAGGAGGAGGCCCGCCGCCGGGTCGCCGACGAGCGGATCCGGATCGCCCGCGACCTGCACGACGTCGTCGCCCACCACATCGCCCTCGCCAACGCCCAGGCCGGCATCGCCGTCTACCTCATGGACAGCCACCCCACCCAGGCCCGCGAGGTGCTCAGCCACATCACCGACGCCACCGGCTCCGCACTCCAGGAGCTGCGCGCCACCGTCGGCCTGCTGCGCCGCGCCGAGGAGCGGGCCCCGCTCGAACCCGCCCCCGGCCTGGACCGGCTGCCGGAGCTGATCGGCGCCTTCGAACGCACCGGCCTGCCGGTCCGGCTCACCGTCGAGGGCGAGGCCCGGGCGCTGTCGCCCGGCGTCGACCTCACCGCCTACCGGATCGTCCAGGAGGCGCTGACCAACGTGGCCAGGCACGCCCGGGGCGCCGGCGCCGAGCTCACCCTGGCGTACCGCGGCAGCCGGGTCGCCGTCACCGTGGCCAACGGGCGCCCGCCGGCCGACGGGCACACCCGGCCCACCCTGCCGCCGCACGCGGCCCCGGGGGAGAGCGGCTTCGGCCTGATCGGCATGCGCGAGCGGGCCGCCGCTGTCGGCGGCCGCCTCACCGCGGACCGGTGCGCCGACGGCGGATTCCTGGTCACCGCCGAACTCCCGCTGCGCACCGGTGCCCGCGACGACGGCCCGGCCCGGGAGGGCGGCGTCGGCGGTGACGCCGTTCGGCGGGGCCCGCTGCGGGACGGCGTCGCGCGGTGCGCCGGCGGGGGCGAGGACCAGGACGCCCGGTCCGTTCGAGCCGCCCGGTCCGTCCGAGCCGTTCGACCCGTCCGTTCCGTTCCAGACGACAGGGGCCACGCATGACCATCCGGGTACTGCTCGCCGACGACCAGGCACTGCTGCGCGGTGCCTTCCGGGTCCTGATCGACGCCGAGGAGGACATGGAGGTGGTGGGGGAGGCCGCCGACGGCCACCAGGCCGTCGAGCTCGCCCGTGCCACCCGCCCCGACGTCGTCCTGATGGACATCCGGATGCCGGGCTCCGACGGCCTCGGTGCGACCGCAGCCATCTGCTCGGACGAGGAGTTGAGCGGCACCCGGGTGCTCATCCTCACCACCTTCGAGATCGACGAGTACGTGGCGCAGGCGCTGCGCGCGGGCGCCGGCGGCTTCCTGGGCAAGGGGGCGGACCCGGCCGAGCTGCTCGCCGCCGTCCGCACCGTCGCCGCCGGGGACGCCCTCCTCTCCCCGGCCGCCACCCGCGCCGTGATCGACCAGCTCCTCGCCCAGCCTGATCCGGCGGCCGGCGGCGCCTCCGAGCGGCTGGCCGTGCTGACCGCCCGCGAGCGCGAGGTCATGGCGATGGCCGCCACCGGACTCACCAACGAGGAGATCGCCGAGCGGATGTTCGTCAGCCCGTTCACCGTGCGGACCCACGTCCACCGTGCGATGGCCAAGCTCGACGCCCGGGACCGCGCCCAACTCGTGGCCATCGCCTACCAGTCCGGTCTGGTTCCGCCCGGCCGGCCGAGCTGACCGGCGCCGGCCGTCGCCGTGGCACCACCGGCGCGGCACCACCGCTTCCGTGGCGGCACCACCGCCGTGACATAACCCGCCGCGACACGGTCGAATCCTGATCTGAGAAATCGTCAAAGTCTGGCCGAATGTTAATGATTCGGCCTTCAGCCTGCCCGAAAACGTCCTCCGAACTGGTGTATCCGCGAGTAGTCTGCCGGTGACTCAGGATGAGGAGGATGGTCGTGGAAACGAAGGACACGGCAGGCGAGGTGCGGACTTTCCAGCCGTTGCCCGGGCGTCCGGCGGACGCCGCGCAGGACTTCGACCTGCGGCTGACCCGGCTGCTGGGCCTGCTCGGGGTCGACGCCGCCTACGGGCCCGACTTCCCGAGCGCGGCGCGGTGGGAGGTCCACAAGGCGCTCGCGGGCCGGTCGGACCTGCCCGAGGAGTACTTCCAGGCGCTGCTGGAGGCCGCGGTCCACGACCCCAACCCGAGCTTCAACCGGCGCTTCGTCGAGCCGGCGCTGCTCGCCTTCGGCCAGCGCAGGGTCCGGCTGACCCTGCTCGGCTACCTGCACACCGGCACCAACGCCGAGCGGGCCGGCGCCGCCCGGGCCTGGTACTGGACGTCCCTGTCCGTCGGGGACGCCCGCAACCGGGCCGCCGAGGACGAGGGGTCGACCGTCCGGGACGCCTGGTACCAGGCCGCGCTGCGGGAGTTCGTGGCCAACGAGGACCTCGACGTCCGGCGCTCCATCCTCCCCGGGCTGCCCCTCGTGCCGCGCGCCTACCCGGCGCAGCTGCACGCCCTGGTGGAGACCGCGGTGGCCATCGCGCGTTCGCACCCCGACGAGTACATCCGCCACCGCGCCGAGGTCCAGGTCGCCCTCTGACCGGTTCCCCTGGGTTCGCGCCCGGCAGGTTCGCACCGGTCGGGTGCGTGCCGGTCGGGTGCGTGCCGGTCGGGTGCGTGCCGGTCGGGTTCGTGCCGGTCGGGTTCGTGTAAGTCGAGTTGGTGTAAGTCGAGTTGGTGTAGGTCGGGTTCGTGCCCGGCAGGTTCGTGCCCGGAGCGTGAATTCAGGGTGCCACCACGACGAGGTTCCTGTTCGTGTGCGATCCTGCGCGCGCCGGCGACGCATGCCGTGCGGTCGGGCCGAACCCGGGGCGGTCCGGACGTCCGGACCGGTCCCCCGGCGTGCGGGTGGCGCGGGCGGGGTGGAGCGGTCCGCGGTGGCGGCGGACCGCTCCACCGGCCGTCCGATCAGCCCGTCTTGACGGTGATCTCGCCGATGTCGGTGCCGAGGTCCAGGCGGTACTTGCCGTTCGGGTCGTTCTGGACGCCGATGTGCTTCTCGCCCAGGTCGGTCGAGGCACTGACGTGGTAGGCGGCGGTCGGCACCGTCACCTTGATCTCGCCGTTGGAGGTCCTCGCCGTGATGTCCTGGGCCTTGCCGGGGGTGAGCGTGATCCCGCCGTTGTCGGTCTTGGCGTGGACCTTGTCGCCCTTGAGCGTGGTCCCCTTGATGTCGCCGTTGTCGGTGCGCACGTCGACCGCCCCGGCCACGTCGTCGAGCGCGATGTCGCCCGAACTGGTGTGCACCGTGACCTCTCCGACCTGCGAGAGCTTGACCCCGCCCGAGGACGTCCCGCCGCTGATCGGCAGCCCCGGCGGCAGCTCGACGGTGTAGTCCACCGAGCAGTTGCGTCCGCAGCCGCCCAGCACCAGCACGCCGCCCTCCACCCGGGTGGTCGCGCCGGGCTTGTCGCTCCGGTAGGTGATCGCGCGGTGCACCGCGGCCTGGGTGGCGCCGGCCTTGCCGCGGACGGTCACGTCCCCGGCGGAGGTGTCCAGCCGCACGGCGGTGATCCGGTCCGAGACGGTCGCGTCGTCGTCGAACCTCGTCCCGACCGGGTTGCAGGCGCTGAGTACCCCGACCGCCAGCCCGCCGACCGCGAGCGCCCCTGCGTAACGCTGGTAGTGACCCATGATCAGTTCCCCCCACATCGTGCACATCGTGCGTGTTCGTCCCGTGAAAACCCCGTATGACCGCTCCTGTCCGGAGCCGTCCCGACGACAGTAACCGCGCGTGGTGGCCCGGGTCGGTGGTATTAACCCCCCAATGCACCCGGAGGCAGCCCGTACCCGCGGGCCCCGCGCCCGGCCGTCACCACCCCGTCACCCACCGGCAGCCGCGCCGACGGATCCGCCCCGACCCGCGGCCCCTCCCCGCCCGTTCCGGAGCCCACGGGCCACCGCGAGGTGCCGGCCCGCCTATCCCTCATCGGTCTCCTGGCCGACGGCTTCGTTGGCGCGGTCGATCTCGGCCATGTGCTCCTCCGCCCGGGTCCGCAGCCCCGCGAGCGCGGGACGAACGGCGTCCGGCTCAACGTCGCGATCGCCGGGGACGGACCGGCGGTCCTCCTGCTGCACGGCTTCCCGCACACCTGGCGGCTCTGGGGCGGCATCATGGGCCGGCTGGCCGGGCGGTACCGGGTCATCGCCCCGGACCTGCGAGGCTTCGGTGCCACTACCGGGCCCTGCCCACCAGCGCGCAGCAGATCCAGGACGCCGTGGCGACGGCCCGGCTGACCATGCCCACCATGGCCGTCGGTTCGCACCCCGTCGGCACCGGGCTCGAACGCCAACTCCGTCCCGTCGCCGACGACCTGGTCGGACACCAGCTCCAGGATTGCGGCCACATCATCCCCCTCGACCGCCCGGACGCCTTGTTCGCGCTCCTCGCCCCCTTCCTCTCCGCCGATCTGCGGAGTGACCGGAGCGGAGCCGAAGGAGAAGGCGGCGATGACGGTGACGCGACGCCGGTAGCACCGGGCAGGACCGCAGAGGGCGTTCTGCTCCCGGTGCCCTGCTCGTCCGCCGCACGCCGATCGTCACCCGAACAGGGGGTGTGAGGGGGATTCGGCGGACTGCGGAGGCCGGGCGGCCTACGCTGCGAACGGGCGGGCCGGGTGCCGGCCGAGGCCGTCCGAGGGATTCGAGGAGGAGCCCGTGTCATCGTCCTGCGACCCCCAGGACGCCCCCGTCGGTGATGTGGGGGCGGCGCTCATGGTGATCGACTCGCGGCTCAGGGCCGTGTACGGGGGAAGGACCGATCCCGACCCCGAACAGCAGCGGCTGGTCGCCCAGTTCGCCGATTCTCTGGGCCCCGATGGGTTCGACGCGTTGTTGGACGGCGCCTGCACGCTCATCTTCATGTACATGAACTGGCTGCGGACGGTCTGCGAGAACCACGACGAGGACGTCATCGAGTACGTGGTGCCCGGCATGGTGGCCACGATGCGGATGATGCCCCTGACCTTCCGTCCCGAGGTGGTCCCCACCATGGCGGGCCTGCTGGTCGCCGCGGGCAGTGGTCTGAGCCCCAACCTGTGGCGCGCGCAGTACGGGCCCTGGACCGATGCCGAGATGAATCCGCTGGAGGCCACGGCCGCCCTGCTCGCGGAGCGCATCAACCGGATGTCCGGCGGCGACCAGGACTTCGCCACCCGGCTGATCACCGACGCCCTGTCCGGTCTCGACGAGGACTGACCCGCCCGGGCCCGGCACGGGCGGTCCTGGCCGGTCCTGGCCGGCTCCGGCCCGGGCGGGGCCGGCGCGCCGAAGGCCCTGCCGGATCCGCCGTCCCGGCAGGGCCTGCGCGTCGCGCGGTTCCGCGTCTCAGTAGCGCTTGATCGCGGTGATCCACGCCTTGTTCGCCTGGGCGACGCCGTCGTACGCGCCGGGCCACTGGCGGGCGGGGGCGCCGTCGTCGGTGCGCCAGTCGGCGATCTCCAGCATCAGCGCCGAGTTGAAGTTGGCGAGGGCGAGTTCGCCGCGGTCGCCGAGGGTGCCGGCGTAGTTCCAGTGCTGGTTGCCGCCCCAGGTGCAGGCCCACTGGCGGGCGGGGGCTCCGGGGTCGGTGCGCCAGTCGGCGATCTCCAGGCACTTGCCGGAGTTGCGGTTCACCAGCTCGAAGCCGCCGTTGTCGGGCACGTAGTCCCACATCTGATTGGCGCCGCCGGTGCAGGCCCACTGGCGGGCGGGGGCGCCGTCGTCGGTGCGCCAGTCGGCGATCTCCAGGCACTTGCCGGAGTTGGCGTTGACCAGCGTGCTGGAGGTCGGGTTGCCGAAGCTGCCGCCGGCGGCGGAGGCGGGGGCGGCCGGCAGGGCGGCGGCCAGGGCCAGGGCGGCGCCGGCGGCGACCGCGGCCGCGGCCGGTCGGACGCGGGGGGAGGTGGTGCGGAGGGTCAAGGCGGACCGGTCCCTTGGGGAAGTGCTCGCGGGCGGAGCTCGTGGGGGAGAGGGGAGAGGGCGGGGCACGGCGGACGCCCGGTACCCGGATCCGCGTCGGACCGGGCCCCGGCACAGTGCCGCAGGGCCCGTCCCCCACAGCCCGGACACGTGCCCGGACCGCCGACGCGCGAGAACTCTACGCAGGCACGGGTAAACCCCGGGCCAGGTGATGATCAAGATTCGGTACGGTCGTCCTCTCGCGGGTCATGGGCCGAGGAGCCTGCCTCGACGCGGGGGCCGACCGTGGCCGGGCCGTCCGCCGGATGACCGCCCGTCAGCCGGGCGCCGTACCGCCCCCGTCCGGGGCGTCGTCGCGGACCCATCCCCGGCGGCGTACCGCCCCCCACCCCCGGGTGTCGTCGTCGCACCCCATTGCATATCAGGGCCCTGATACATGTAAGGTCTCTGTTTAACCTGATGCTGCGCCACCCCGCCCGGAGGAACGATCGTGACCAGCCACGCCCCGCTCGACCGCATCGTCGCCGGCACCGGACCGGGTCTCGTCCTCATTCACGGCACCGGCGCCGAGGCCGCCTCCAACTGGGGCCCCCTCATCGACGCGGTGCGCGACCGCTACACCGTCGTCGCCCCGAACCTGCCCGGCGCGGGCGGCACCGCCCCCGAACCGGACCCCCTCGACCTCGACCACCTCGCCGACCGGGTCGTCGCCACCGTCCGCGCCGCCGGGCTCCACCGCTTCCACCTGGTCGGCCACTCGGTGGGCGCCGCCGTCGCCACTGCCGTCGCGGCCCGCCACCCCGGCGCCGTCGCCTCGCTCGTCCTGCACGCCGGATGGGTCAGGACGACCCCGCGCGAGGCCTTCATGTTCGACCTGTGGGCACGCCTGCTGCGCACCGACCGGGACCTACTGGCCCGCGAACTGGTCCTCACCGCGATGGGCCCCGACCTCCTCGCCGCCCTCGACGACGCCCAGTTCGCCGAGATGGCCGCGAGCTTCACCGCCATGCTCGACGACCGCATCCTCGGCCAGATCGAGCTGGACGCCCGGGTCGACCTGCGCGACGCGATGGGCCGCATCAGCGCGCCCACCCTCGTGCTGGCCAGCGCGGACGACCGGGTCATCCCGCCGCACCACCAGCGCGAACTCGCCGCCGCCATCGCCCGCGCCGAGTACCTGGAGGTCCCGGGCGGGCACGGCCTGCCGTTCGAGGACCCGGACCGCTTCTTCTCGGCCGTCACCGAGTACGTGGACAAGTGCCAGGCCCGGGAGGCCGCGGCCGCCGCCACCTGATCCCCGGCATCCCCGGCGCCCCACCCACCCGGCCGGCCGGCCGTCTGACCGGCCGGCCGTCTCCGGCCCCGCGGTCGGCCCCGCGGTCGGACGCGGGGCCGACCGTCAGCGCCCGCCACGGTCGGCGGCCGCGACCTCGCTCACCGCGTCGGCGACGGCGCGGTGGTCCTTCTTCAGGATCGCCCCGTGGTTGCTCGCGACCTTCGCGCTGACCTCGATGTTCGGGTTGCGGGTGGTCACGCCGTCGAGGCTGGTGCGGATCCGCTCCTGCTCGTCGCCGCGGCTCCCGAGGGAGGACCCCGACGCGACCACGTACCGCACCGGGACGGTGATGCCGTCCAGCACGGGGCCCAGAGCGCTCTCGCGGGAGATCCGCCCGAGCTCGATGTTGCAGTCCGACATCTCGTCGGCCGTCATCCGCGGGGTCAGGCCGGTCGGGCGCGCCAGCGGGAGGAACCAGCTCCACTGCCGGAACTGCTTGCGGATCCGCTGTTCCATGGCCTCGTCCAGCCAGTCGTACGGGAAGGCGCCGTCGACCAGGACCGCGCCCAGGGCGCGCTGCGGGTTCCTGGCGGCCCAGTGCGCCGCCACGAACGCCCCGTAGGACCAGCCCACCACCAGCGCCCGGTCCACGCCGCGGGCCGCGAGGACGGCGTCGACGTCGCGGACGGCGGCCTCGAAGGAGTAGTCGGCCGAGCGCCCGGACTTCCGGCCGCGGGCCCGCTCGTCGTAGGTGATGTGCCGCCAGTCCGTCCCCAGGTCGGTGATGACGTGCCGCCAGTACCCCTGGGTGGCGAACTGGCCGTTGAGGTAGAGCACGGGAATGCCGGGGCCGCCGCTGTCGGTGACGGCCAGGGCCGTGTCGTCGACCGGGACCATGCCGGTCCACTGCCGGGCGGTCGAGGTGCTGCTGTTCTTCGCCATGGTGTTCCCCCTGGTCGTGTCGTGATGAGTCGTGCTGCGTTGCGTCGGGCCGCGCCGGGTTGCCGTTGCACCGTGTTGCGCCGGGCCGGGTCGGGTCGTGCAGGGTCGTGCCGGTGTGCCGGGGCGCCCCGGTGGTGTTCCGTCAGAGGCTGCGCGCGGTGATGTCGCCCTGGGATGTGGTGGCGCGGATGTCGAGTCCGGGGGTGCCGTCGTTGCGCAGGGCGTTGCTGATGCGGCCGTGGCCGGTGCCGGCGTCGAGGGTGGCCGAGACGCCGGCGGCGGCACCGACGGTGATGTCGCCGGACTGGGTGCCGAGCACGACCGCTCCGCGCACCGCCTCGGTGATCCGGATGTCGCCGCGTGCGGTGCTGATCCGGGCGGGGCCGGTGAGGCGGCCGATCTCGACGTCGCCGTCGACCGCGGTCAGGCGCACGCTCGCCGCCTCGTCGATCTTGATCTGCCGGTACGCGCCGTCGAAGTGGACGTCGCCGAGGCGGCCGACGCCGCGCAGCTCGCAGCTGGCGGTCCTGGCCTCGACGCGGGAGCCGACGGGCAGTTTGACGGTGACCTCCAGGGCTCCCGAGGGGCCGAAGAGCCGGTTCGCCGGTTCGGGGGTGCTGATCCGGAGGACGCCGTCGGCGTGGGTGACGGTGGTCTGCTCGGCGGTCTGGACGTCGCGGCCCTTGGCGGGGTTGGCGGGCCGGACCTCGACGGTGGTGTCGCCGCGGTCGGCGGCGATGAACTGGACGCGCCCGGCCGGGATGTCCAGGACGGCGGCGATCGGGGCGGGGGTGTCGAACTTCTGCATCGTGCGCTCCTGTGCTCGGTTGCCTGCGTGCCGTTTTCTGACAAGAGAAACGCTACGTTGCTTTCCATATCTCGGCAACACGCTCGTTGCGCAAAAACTCTTACTCTGCAGGTCAAGTGACAGTTTTCATTGCAATGGTCTCTCGCCTAACGCAACGCCAGTGACTCGCGGCATTGCAATGGGTTGGAGGTGAACGCTATGGTGAGGGCGCAGGGCCCCGGCGAAGGGGAACCGGGGGGCGCCGAGGGATGCCGAGGGCCACGAGGAACAACGCCAGGGGTCGTGAAGTGCGCCGTCCGCCAACGGCCGCCACGAACCGTCGAACACGGTCGAAGACCGTCGAGGAACACCGAGGAGACCGCGATGCCGGGAGGCAGGCTCACCCAGCAGGAACGCCAGCAGATCGCGCTGGGGCTGGCCGACAGCCTCCCCTACGCCGAGATCGCCCGGCGCCTGGACCGCCCGACCTCGACGGTCACCCGTGAGGTGATGCGCAACGGCGGCCCGACCTCCTACCGCGCCGACCTGGCCCACCGCGCCACCGAGCACCGCGCGCACCGGCGCCGGCCCGTGGCCCCCCGGGGTCCGGAGTCCGGCCCCCAGCCGGACGGGCGCGACCCCGAGGCCGTGCGCGAGTACGAGGAGTCGCTCACCACCATCCTCATGCACTCGGGCCTGCCCAAGATGACGGCCCGGGTGCTGGCCTGCCTCTACACCACCGACGCGGGCAGCCTCACCGCCGCCGACCTCGCCCGGCGCCTGCAGGTCAGCCCGGCGTCCGTCTCCAAGGCGGTCACGCTCCTGGAGGGCCTGGAGCTCATCCGCCGGCAGCGCGACGAACGGCGCCGCGAGCGCTACATCGTCGACGACGACCTCTGGTACCAGTCGATGATCCGCAGCGCCCGGGACAATGCCACGTTCAGCGAGGCCGCCCGACAGGGCGTCGGCGTCCTCGGTCCCGGCACCCCGGCTGCCACCCGGCTGGAGAACGTCGCCCGCTTCCTCGACTTCGTCTCCGAGGGCATCGTCCGCGCCGCGGAACAGGCCCGTGACGTGCTCTACACCAGGCCCGAAACTCCCCAGGCCGCCGCCGACGCCGGCACCCCGGCCGCCGCCACCTCCGGCACGGCGGCCGACTCACCCGCCACCGCCGGGCCCGGCCCGGTCCGCGGCTAGGCGATCTCGTTCGGAGCATCGCATCATCGGATCGTCAGATCCGGTGTGTCGTCGACCGGTGCTCCGTGGGCCCGGACCTGGCCGTCCGAGGCGGCCCGGTGCCGTGCCTCGGTTCCGAGCAGGGCGGCGGCTTTCAGGGTCTCCGACCAGCTGCCCGTTCCGAGTTCCTCCACGGGGCGCAGGAGGTCGGTGGCCTTCTCGGCGCAGGCCAGCGCCGACGCCGCGTCGCCCGCCGCCCCGCCCGCGCCCCCCGAAGGGGTCGGTCAGCGCGGCGCGGTCGGTGCCTGCGGTCGGGCGCGGATCACCTCGCTCGGCGCCTGTGCACCCATGATGGTGTCCAACAGGTCCTGGGCGGAGGCGAGTTCGTCCATCTGCCGGGTGATCCGGGTGCGCTCCCGGGCTAGGCCCGCGAGCAGCTCCGGGCAGGTCGGGCCGGGGCGGCGGTGCCCCGGGGACGGCAGGCCCGGGAGGACCTCGGCGATCGTGGCGCTGTTGAGTCCTGCCGCGAACAGGGTGCGGATGGCGTGCACGGCGTCCACGTCCCGTTCGTCGTACTCGCGGTAGCCGCTGGGCCGGCGCTCGGGGCGGAGCAGGCCCTGCTCCTCGTAGTAGCGCAGGGCGCGCGGGGTGGCCCCGGTACGCCGGGCGAGCTCTCCGATCTGCATCGTGGCACCTCCGTGGTCGGGCGACGGTCTGTCGGTCCATCGGTCTGTCGGTCCACCGGGCCTGCCGGGGCCGTCGGTTCGGTGGGTCCGGGCCGCCGGACCCGGACGTCCGACTTGACCCTGCCGCCGGCGTGAAGGTCTAGCGTAACCGCCATGCCGAACCGACGATCTTCCTCAACCACCCCTTTCCGTACCGACGTTGCCGTGCTGGGCCTGGGCCCGATGGGGCGGGCGCTGGCCGGGGCCCTGCTGGCCGCGGACCATCCGGTCACCGTGTGGAACCGCACGCCGGGTCGGGACGCCGACCTGCTCGCACACGGCGCCCGATCCGCCGTGAGCCCAGCGGCCGCGGTGGCGGACGCCCCGCTCGTCCTGCTCTGCGTCCGCGACCAGACGGCCGCCCGCAGCGTCCTGGACGCCGCCGGTCAGGTGCTGCGCGGCCGGACCGTCGTCAACGCCACCTCCCTCGCCCCGGACGACGCCCGGGCCAACGCCGCCGACGCCGAGGCCCGGGGGCTGCGCCTCCTGGACGCCGCGATCCTCACCCCGACCGCGACCATCGGCACCCCCGGGGCCACGATCCTGGTCAGTGGCGACCCGGAGGCCCACGCCGCGCACGGCGCCACGCTCCGGGCCCTGGGCACCGTCCACCACGTGGGCTCCGACCCCGGACGGGCGGCGGCCTTCGACGCGGCCCTGCTCGACCTGTTCTGGACCACCGTGCACGGCTACGTCCACGCCCTGGCCCTGGCCCGTGCCGAGGGCATCCGCGGCGCCGAACTCGCCCCGTACGCCCAGGGGCTGCCGCTCCTGCTGCCTCCCCTGATCGAGGACTTCGCCCGCCGCGCGGACGACCGCCACCACCCGGGCGACCGCAGCAGCGTGGCCTCCGCCGAGGCCGGGCTGGCCCACGTCGCCCACACCGCCCGGTCCCGCGGCCTCGACACCTCCGTCCTCGACGCCGCCCTCGCCCTCACCCGGCGGGCGGTCACGGCCGGCCACGGCCCGGAGGGGGTGTCGTCCCTGGTCGAACTGCTCGCCGGCTGAGCCCGCCTCGGCGCCGGTCCCGGTGACCGATCCCCCGACGGCAACGCAACGGGGGAGGGCCCCGTGGGCGGGGTCGAAGCTCCTACGGTTCGTCAAGCCGCTCGGGCTGCGGGACGAGACTCCGGCGGGACCATCGGCGGGGGGTTCCTGACGTGTTGAACCGGACCCAGACACTCGGCCTGCCGCCATGGCGGTCAGGGTGCCGGTCGGCAGGGGCTCGCGGTGTTTCCTGCCGCCTGGGCCCCCGAGGGATTGCCCCGCGGCCCACGCTGCAGAACCCCGGGCTCCCGGCGGCCGTGCTCGCCGCGATCGCTGCGGGCCCGACGACCGCCATCGGGACTCCCGGCCAGGCCCGGACGTCCGCGACGGCGGTCTCGTCGTCCCCGGTGACCTCGACCACGACGCGCCCTGATCGTCGACCACCGCATCGTGCACGGCCCGCTCGACGACCACCTCGCCGGCACCGCCCGGCCGGTCGTGCCCGGCGACCTCGTCCTGCGCCACCTCGTCCCTCCTTCCCCGGACGCGGGGCGGGAACGGGGGAGGGGTGATCATCGGGGCCCGGGAGTGCGTGACAGGCTGCTGCGCATGGTGATCGGTGATGCGCCGCTGGACGGCGACGGGGTGGTGGACGAGGTGTCGGGCGGGGCCCGGGGTGAAACGCGGGATGAGTCAGGCCGTGAGGCGTCGGGTGAGTCAGGCTGTGAGACGCGGGGTGCGGTGTTGACGGTGTGTCCGGAGCTGACGGACGCCGAGCTGAACGAGCTGTTCGGGATGTCGTGGCCCGGGCACCGGCCGGTCCCGTTCGCGCCGGTGCTGTCGCGCAGTCTGGCGTGGGTCGCGGCACGGCGGGGCGGCCGGCTGGTCGGCTTCGTCAACGTGGCCGGCGACGGCGGCCTGCACGCCTTCGTCCTGGACACGACGGTGCATCCGGACGAACGCCGACGGGGGCTCGGCGTGCGGCTGGTGCGGGCGGCCGCCGACGAGGCGAGGGCCCGCGGCGCCCAGTGGCTGCACGTCGACTACGAGCCGCACCTGGAGTCGTTCTACGCCCGGTGCGGGTTCCGGCCGACCACCGCCGGACTCCTGCAGCTGTGACCGGCCGGTGCCCGCGCCCGGGCCCGCCCCGTGCCCGGCCCCGCCCCGTGCCCGACCCCGCCCCGTGCCCGACCCCCGGGTCAGCCCATGGTGGCGGGGCCGGGCGGGAGGTGCACGGTCATCACCAGGTGGCAGGGGCCGGTGCCCGCACCGCGGTAGGTGTGGGCGGCGTCGCCGTCGAAGGTGGCGGTCTGGCCGGCCTCGACGGTGTACTCGGTGCCGTCGACGACCAGGGTCAACCGGCCCGCGGTGACGTTGACGGTCTCCACGACCCCGGCCTGGTGGGGGTGGCTGGGGTACTCCTCGCCCGGTTCCAGGCGCCAGCGCCAGACCTCGACGGGGGCCGGCCCGGAGGTCGTGAGCATGAGCCGGGCCTCGCCGCCCCGCTCGCCGGTCCACAGCGGCGCCACGTCCTCGGCGGCCACCACGCGCACCCGGCCCTCGGCCCGGCCCTGCATCAGGGCGGACACGGAGATGCCGAGGGTGTCGGCGAGGCGGACGAGGGTGGCCAGGTTGGGGTTGCCCTGGGCCTTCTCCAGCCCGACCAGGGCACCCTTGCTGACCTGGGCGCGCCGGCTGAGCTCCTCCAGGGACAGGCCGGCCCGGGTGCGGGCCGCCCGGACGTTGTGCGCGACCGTCCGCAGGGCCGCCGCTGTCTCGGTCACCTGGCCACCTTCCTCACGTTCCTCGCGTAGACCATTCCGCTGCACCGTGCGGTCACTCCGTTGGTGCCGTGCGGTCGATCTGTTGTACGTTGTGGTCGTTCCACTGACATCGTAGGGGATGCACCGTGATCGCTCTGCTGCTGGCCCTGGGCAGTTCCCTCGCCTACGGGTGTGCCGATTTCTTCGGCGGCCTCGGCGCCCGCAAGGCCCACGTACTGCGGACCGTGCTGATCGCCGCCCCGGCCAGCCTCGCGGTCGAGCTGCTGCTCTGGCCCGTCCTCGGCGCCTCCTTCGACGCCGGAGCCGTCGGCTGGGGCGCGGCCTCGGGCGTCGCCTCGGCCGCTGCGTTCGCCCTGCTCTACCGGACGCTGGCGATCGGGCCGATGAACGTGCTGTCCCCGGTGACCGCGCTGGTGTCCGCCGCCCTGCCCGTCGCGGTCGGGCTGCTGCAGGGCGAGCACCTCGGCGCCGCCGGGCTGGTCGGCCTGCCGCTCGCGCTGCTGGCCGTCGTGCTGGTCAGCGCCGGACACGGCGCCGGCGCGGCGCGCCCCTCCCGCACCGCGCTGCTGCTGGCCTTCGGGGCGGGCGCCGCCATCGCCCTCCAGCTGGTCTGTCTGCACCAGGCTCCCTCGGGCAGCGGCGTCGGCCCGCTGATCGTCGGCCGGGCCGTCTCCTCCGCGGTCACCCTGGCCGCGGCCGCCCTGCTGCGCCGCAGGCTGGGCACCGAACGGCCCGCGTACGCGCTGTCGGCCGCGGCCGGCGTCCTGGACTCCGTGGCGAACCTGCTCTTCCTGCTCGCCGTCCGCAGTGGCGACCTCACCGTCGTCGCCGTGGTCACCGCCCTCTACCCGGCCGCCACCGTCCTGCTCGCCCGCGCCGTCCTCGGCGAGCGGATCCACCGCGGCCAGCTCCTCGGCCTGGGCGTCGCGGCCCTCGCCGTCAGCCTCCTCGCCCTGGCCTGACCCCGGCTCCCGAGTCCTGGCTCCCGACTCCTGACCCCGGCTCCCGAGTCCTGGCTCCCGACTCCTGGCCGCCGCGCCCCGAACCGCGCCCTGAACCGAGCCCCGCCGCCCCGCCGCCCCGCGAGCCTCCACGAAACGGACCCCCCGTGCCCGACTTCCGCCTCGACCCCGCCGTCGCCGACGCCTTCCCCGACGCCCGCGTCGCCCTGGTCACCGCCACCGGCCTGCGCGGCCGCGACCCCTGGCCCGACACCGAAGCCGCCCTGGCGGACCTGGAGCGGCAGGTCGCCGACGGCACCTGGCAGCCCGCCGACGAGAGCGACCCGCGCATCGGGGCCTGGCACCTCGCCTACCGTTCCTTCGGCACCAACCCCCGCCGGGTCCGCCCCAGCGTCGACGCCCTCGGCCGCCGCCTCGCCAAGCGGGGCGCCCTGCCGCGGATCAACCCGGCCGTGGACTCCTACAACGCCGTCTCCGTCCGGCACGGCCTGCCCGCGGGCGCCTTCGACCTGGACCGGGTCACCGGTGACGTCGTCATCCGCCGCGCGGACGGCACCGAGGCCTTCACCCCGCTCGGCGAACCCGGCACCGTCGAACACCCCGCGCCCGGCGAGGTCGTGTACGCGGACGCCGTCGGCGTGCTGACCCGCCACTGGAACCACCGGGACGCCCACCGCACCCGCGTCACCGAGGACTCCAGCCGCGTCGTCTTCCTCCTCGAGACCCTCCACGCCTCCCGTGACGGCCGCCTCCTCGAGGCCGCGGTCGGTCGACTGCGGGGCCTGCTCGCCCCGCACGCCGACCACACGGCCGTGCACCACCTCGACCCGGCCCGCCCGCAGGCGTCGGCCTGAACCGGAGCGCCCCGGCCCCGGCCGTCCGGAGCGGCGGACGCCGGCCCGGGCTCCTCGCCCGCCCGCACCCCCGCGGCCCGTGCCGCACCCCGGGCCCCGCCCCGACTTCAAGAACCGCATCCTCGCCGCCTTCGCCGGCGGCATCGCCGACCGCCCTGCCGCCACCTTCGGCAACGTCAAGGCCGACGTCCTTTCGTCGAGGTCATCCGGGGCTCCGCCTGGCCCGAGTAGGCCCGGGGTTCGGTCGCGGTCCTGGTTGCGGTCCAGTCCGGTCGGTCGCGGGCGCGGTCGCGGTCCGGCCGGGCCCCGGGCCGGCGCCCGGGACCGGGGCCGCCACCGCACTGCCGAGCCTCCGTCACCGACTTTCGACGGTGGTCGAACTAGGCTGATTCGTGCCGTTTCCCCGTGCACCGCTCGCGCCGGTGGCACACTGAGGTGTCCATGACGAAGCCCGAGCCGGGGTGTCGTCACCGGGAGGGCCGGCACGCCCGGACCGACGGTCGGTCCACGGAAGGTCTGCCTGCGGATGGTCAGCCCCGCCGGGGCCGGGAATCCGCACGCCGGACCGCCGCCGGACGGGCCCCGCCCGGCCGCCTCCCGTCGCCCGACCGCCGCACCGGCGGCGACCGGGACCCCCGACGCGCGAAGGAGCACCTCCTTGACCACTCACCCCAGGTACGGGGCAGGCCCGCGGACCTTACTGGCCCTGATCGCGGCGCTCTGCGGGATCCTCGGCGCCACCACCGTCGCGGCGACCCCCGCGGCGGCGGCCGACCAGCGCCACGCGATCTACGCCATCGCCCACCGGGTCGACACCCTGGACGGCGTGGACGCCGCCCTCGGCCACGGCGCCAACGGCATCGAGATCGACGTCTGCGCCTGGTGGAACCCGAACGAATGGCGGGCGTACCACGACTGCTCCTCCGCGGGCGACAACCGGTACGGCCCCAGCTTCGACAGCATGATCGACCGCATCCTCTCCAACGCCAACGCGGGCCGCCGGCTGAGCCTGGTCTGGCTGGACATCAAGGACCCCAACTACTGCGGGGAGCAGCCGAACCGCACGTGCAGCGTCGCCGGTCTGCGCGACAAGGCGCAGCGGCTGACGGCCGCCGGCATCCAGGTGCTCTACGGCTTCTTCGAGTACCACGGCGGCAACACCCCGGACGTCGGCGGACGGGGCTGGAAGAGTCTGGAGGGCCGGCTCGGCCCGCTGGAGGGCATCACCACCACCGGCACCCGTGACCAGGCCCAGGGCGCCTTCGACCGGTCCGGCTCGGGCTTCCCGACCGGCCACCGGGCGATGGACTACGGCGACAGCGACATCACCAAGGGCTTCGGCAACTGCACCGAGGCCACCTACAACACCTGTGCGGAGCTGAAGAAGGGCGCCGCCGACCGCTCGGCGGGGCGGCTCGCGGCCACGCTGTCCTGGACGACCACCTACAACGACCCGTGGTACGTCGACAAGCTGCTGGGTGACGCCCGCGTGGACGGCATCATCGCCGGGTACGGCGCCTTCACCGGAGTCCGCGAGTACGACAACGGCTGGCAGTGTGCCAACGCCGTCAACCTCGTGCGCGACTGGGTGAACCGCCACAGCTCCACCCACCGCATGGCCACCAGCGGCGACCGTCTCTTCAGGTAGCGGTCGGCCCAGGCCGCCGGCCCCTTCGTGGAGGTCTCCTCCCGGAGATCCCCGCGCAGGGGCCGGCCGGGCGCCCGCGGTCGGGGACTGGCCGGGGGCCGTTCAGGGCCAGCGGTCGGGCCCGGCGAGCGGACCCCGCCCCGGGCGCGTCGGCCCCTCCTGCGCCGCAGGCGCTCGTACTCCTCGGGGCCCGTGACGAACCGGCAGGCCCCGCTCGCCCGGTCGACGACCACCGGGAAGGCCCCGCCGAACCCCCGCACCCGCCCCGCGACGGGGTGGGGCGCGGCCCGGAACGCGAACAGGTGGGAGCCGTCCAGGGCGAGCCCCGGTGCGGGGAAGACCTCGCAGCCGAGCTCCTCCCAGCGCGCCACCCTCGCCCGGAGGAAGGCCTCCGCGAGCACCCGCGCCCGCTCGACGTCCAGGTCGGCCGCATCGCCCAGGCCGGTCACACCGGCGGCGCCGGCGGCGTGGGCCGCGTCGGCCGTGTCCGCCACGTCAGTCCCCGTCCCGGTCCGTCGTTCCGCCGGTGCCGGGGTGGACGTGCACCGTCCCGGCCTGGATCACCATTCCGTGGACGGTGCCGCTCAGCTCGTTGCGGACCCACACCCCGCCGGTGCCCTGCCGCCCGGCACCGGGCGTCCCGATGCCCGTGCCGGTGCCCGCGCCGGCCGCAGTGCTTGCCCCGGGATCCGCCTCCCGCAGCGCGGCGCGTCGGAGGTCCAGCAGCTCCCGGGTCGGCAGACGAAGGGCGCGCGCCAGCGCCGCGACGGTGTCGGCCGTCGGAACGGGCCCGCCGACCCGCAGCGCCTCGTGCACGGTGGTGCGGCCCAGCCGAGCCCGGGCGGCCAGCTCGGTCACGTCCAGCCCGGCCAGGGCCCGGCCGTCGGCCAGGTGCCTGCGCAGTTCGGCGAGCGGGCCGTCGCCCGCCCGCCCGGTGTCCTCCTCGTACGGCATCTCCACCCCCAGGACGGTGTGCTCGACGGTGTTCGTCCTCGTCCGTGCGCACCACGGCGAACACCGCTCCCGGAAGCGTAGGGCACGTCAACACCCCACCGCCTCAAGGGAGACCGCCGTGACCGGGCTCGCCCCCTACTGCCCGCCGTCGGCCTGCTCGTCGACGAGGTATATCCGCTTGCCGAGTTCGGCCGCCGCCCGGTCCAGGTCGGCCCAGAGGTCCAGCCAGACCCGGTCCTTCCGCTCCCCGGGCCGGTCGAGCCGGACCGCGACCCAGCTGAAGACGCCGGTGAGGACGTCCCGCTCGCGTCCGGGGGCGGTGACGGCCAGGGCGAAGGAGACGGCCAGCCCGGCCCGCCGGACGATCATCAGGTCGTCGCGTTCGGGGCTGCGCGGCCCGCCGGTGAGGTAGCGCGGATCGTCGATGATCTTGACCCACTCCACCACCGCTCCCGGCGCCTGGCTGGTCAGGCAGTCCACGATGGAGCCGCGCACCGCGGCGGCGGGGTCGCCGAGCCACTCGAGCCAGTGGTCGGAGTCGGTGAGCCTGGAGAAGTCGTCCTTGGGCGGGCCGTAGCCCGGGTTCTCCTCGAACTCGCCGGTCAGCCTCCCGTCCGGACCGACCCGCCAGACGCCCCGGACGGCCTCGGCCGGAACGTAGCCGTCGGGATCGCCGATGTAGGCGTAGTCGATCGCCGCGATCGACCCGCCGGGGTTCGCCGCGGCCGCCGCGACGAGTTCGGGCGGAGGTGACTGCAGGATGCGCCGCTGCTCGGCCGGGATGTCCCCCATGGTGCTGCCAACCCCTTGCCGTGTCGTCGGCGGTCACCGCACCTCGTCCGGGCGGGCCTGCCGTTGATCAGGAATGCTCCCACGGGCGGTGCGGGGTGGTGGGAGCCGGTGCGCGGGGTCGGTGCGGCGACGGTGGGCGGCTCGCGCCCCGGGCCCGGTCGTGTCACGTCGCCCGCGCCACTGCAGAATCCGTCGAGCAGCCGGAATCCTCGGCTGCTCGGACCGGCCCTGTTCGGACCGGCCCTGTTCGGACCGGCCCTGTTCGGACCGGCCCTGTTTGGACCGGGCGGGGCCGGGCGGGGCCGGGCGGGACTCTCACCCCGACCGAATCCGGCCGGCAGTCGGATCCGGAATCGAAACGCCCCCTTCCCGTCCCGTGGGGGGAATTCCTGCGGCGTCGTCGATTCAGCCGCCGAACGCGAAAGCCGACGGACCCTCGAATGCGGATGCGGAAAGTCCGCCGTACGGCGAAGCGCCCGCCCCGCCGCCCCGGGTGGGGAGCGGCGGTGCGGGCACGGTGCGGGCGCCGGCCGTCAGACGGTCTCGTAGTGCCAGCGCGAGCAGGCGCCGTTCGAGCGGCAGATGCGCCAGGCCAGGCTCTGCCCCCACATGTAGCTGGGGTTGGGCTCGTCGCGCCAGCTCCCCTTGCCGTTGTAGTTGGGGATGGGGTCCTGCGAGACGCCGTTGACCTTCCACTGCACGTAGGGGTACTGGCCGTCGGCCTCGGTGTCGCCGATGCCGAACATGTGCCGGTTGGGGTCGTGGTAGCCGTAGGCGCCGTAGACCCAGTCGTTCTCGGCGCTGGCCGTGCCGACGCTGGCGACCGTGGCGGTGAGGGCGAGCAGGCCGACGGCCGCGATTTTCCTGAGACGCATGAGGGATCCGTTTCTCCGAAGGCGAGTCGGGGACGGTTCAGGCTTTCGGTGCAAGCCTCGCCCACCGGCGGATCGGCTGACTTGTAAAAACGCGAACGGCCTTGTTGTTTTGGCGAGTTAGGGCTGCCCGAACAATTCGCGATGGGTATATGTCGGGACGTGCTGCGGTCGTTTCCGGCACGATGGCCCGGTGAATTCTCCCCGTGCTCGTCAGCAGCCCCTCGCGCCCCGCGCGGCGACGTCCCTCCCCGCCGCCGGGGGGTGGTGACGTGCTGCCCCACGTCCACCGGATCACCAAGTACGACCCCGCCGACCGGGACGATCGCGGCGCCTACGCCGGGACGCTCGACCCGGTCAGTGACCACGGCCCCGTCGAGGCCGCCTACCTCGCGGCGATCGCCGCCTTCGCCGAGGAGAGCGGGGTGCGGCACCTGGAGGTCCGTGAGCCGCAGGTCGCGCCCGGCTTCACGCACTTCGGCCTGGAGCCCCCGGTCGAGGGCCACGGCCTGGCCGGCCTCTTCCCGCCCGACCTCACCGGCTACCACGACGGGGCCCGGGTGCCGCTGCCGGTGGCCCTGGAGCTGGTGCGGGCCATGCTGCGGGACAGCGGCGCCTGGTGCCGCCTGGAGGCCGAGGGCGCCTTCGCCGTCCACGTCGGCTGGGACCAGTACGTGTACGTGGGCAGCGCCCGGCCCTGCCCGGCGGCGGTGGCCCGCACCCGCGCGCTGGGGCTCTTCCCGGAGCCGGAGGACGCGTCCCCGTACGACGTCGAACCGGACGGCCGGGGCGAGCGGCACCCGGCCGACGATGCCTTCTGGGCCCGGGTGCGGCGCAGCATGGCGGCGGGCCGGGCGGCGCTGCTGGAGGAGGTGCACGTCGACAACGCCTCGCGCTGGCACCGGCTGACGGAGGGCTCCGTCGCCGCGGTGAGGGCCGGACTGGCCCCGCGGGCACGACTGGCCGTCTGGCCGGACCTGTCCCCGGACGTCGCCGGCGTGCTGGCCGCCGCCCTCACCGGCGAGGACTCCCTGGTCGAGGTCGTCTGGGAGGACCGGGACGGCCGCATCACCGGGGTGGTCGTCGACGAGGACGAGTTCGCGGCCGTCGCCGCCCGGATCGCCGACGCACGGGCCGCCGCCGTCCTGTCGGTGTACGTCGACGAGCGTGCGCCGCTGCTCACCGCAGTCCTGCCGGACCCCGACGGCGTGGTGCGGGCCCGCTGGAGCACCGTACCGATCCCGGGCGGCGGGGACCGGGACGGGGGCGGCGACGGGGGCCGGGGCGGGGGCGGAGCCGTGGGTGCGTGCCCGTAGTGGGGCGTCGGCCCGAGACACCCCTGGCGCCCCGGGCGCCGCCCCGGGCGGCGCCCGGACCTCCCCCGACCGCCCCCGCCTCGCCCCGACCGATCCGGTGGTGGCGCGACCGGCCCGCCCCGGGCCGCCGTGGGTGCCGGCTACCCGGTGGTGACGGTGCGGGTGCCCGTCCGCTGCAGGTGGGCGTCGATCAGGGCGAAGGTGGCCTCCGGCTGTTCGACGTGCGGCAGGTGGCCGGCCTCCTGGACGACCTCGAGTCGGCCGTTGCCGAACGCGCCGGCATAGGCCGCGCCGTAGGCGGGCGTGACGACGCGATCGCTGGCGCCCCAGAGCAGGAGGGTGGGCACCTGGACGCCGCCGAGCCGCTGCAGCAGCTCGGGGTCGTGCATGTAGGGGTCGCCGGCGAGCAGGCGCATGGTCGCGGCGTTGGCCTGCCTGCGGGCGAGTTCCTCGGCCGGGAGGTCGGCGACGTGGTAGCGGTCCGGGTCGTGCCAGGAGAGCTCGGCGAGGCCGCGGGCGTCGAGGGCGGAGACGTCCGCAATGGGTTCCGTCTCGACGTGCACGCCGACCGCGTCGATCAGGACGAGGCCGGTGATGATTCCGGCGGTGTCGCGCACGGCCATCTCCGCGGCCGTCCAGCCGCCGAGCGAGGAGCCGACGACGAGGACGTCGCGCAGCGCTCGGTCGTGCAGGAGCCGCAGGTAGGCGCGGGCCAGGTCGTCGATGCCGGTGAGCCATGCGGGGCGGGGGGATCCGTCCCATCCGGGGTGCACGGGCGTGATGGTGCGGGTGGTGCGGGAGAGGTGTCGGGCGAGGCCGGCGACGGTGGCGGGGCCCCCGCCCCCGTGGAGGACGAGGACGGGCCTGCCGGTCCCGGACTCGTCGAGCCGGAGGGGGAGGTCCGAGGGCGGGTCGGCGGGTGCGTGCGGGGTGTCTGTGGGCATGCCTCCACTGTAACTAAATATCTTTATATAAGCTAGCTTGGTCGTTCGGTAGACTCCCCCCATGCATGATGAGCTGCAAGAACTCGGCAGGGCGGTCAAGCAGGCCCAGTACCGGCAGCACCGGGCGCTCGACAGTGCGCTCTCGGCCACCGGCACGACCCTCGCCCAGTGGGACGCCCTGCGGGCGATCAGCCGATCGCCCGGCGCCTCGGGGCGCGAGCTCGCCACAGCGACCTTCCAGACCGAGCAGGCCTTCGGGGCGCTCGTCGGCCGCCTCACGGCCCAGGGCCTCGTCGACCGCAGGCCGGGGCACGGTCGGCGCCTGGAGCACCACCTCACCCCTGCGGGTGAGCAGGTCCTGGCGGCCGGTCACCAGGTCGCCGACGAGGTGCTCGCCGCGTGCTTCGCGCCCCTGCCCGATGCGGAGCGCACGACCCTGCTCACCCTGCTCCGGCGCCTCACGGAGGAACAGGGCGCGTGACCCGAGGGCCCCGGCCCCGGCCCCTCAGCGTTCGCCCAGCGCCTGCACCTGTGCGTACCCCGGCACCGGGCCGACCGGCGCGCCCGTCCGCACCGCCCTCGCCGCGTCGACGGCCGCACCCAGTGCGGCGCGGTAGAGCAGCGAGCCGAGGCTGACCCGGGCCACGCCGAGGTCGGCGAGCTCGGCGAGACCCGGACCCTCGGGCGACCAGAGGACGTTGAGCGGGGCGGTCAGCCGGCCCGCCAGCTCCGCGATGGCGCCGGGTGTGGCCAGCCCGGGCACGAACACGCCGTCGGCACCCGCGTGTTGGTAGGCGTCGAGGCGCCGGGCGGTCTCCGGGCCGGGGTCGGCCTGCCCGGTCCAGTAGGTGTCCGTACGCGCGTTCACGAACAGCTCCGGCACGGCCGCCTTCACCGCCGCGACCTTCGCCGCGTGGACGGTGACGGGACCGAGCGTGCCGTCCGCCCGGCCGTCCTCCAGGTTGATCCCCACCACCCCGGCCCGGGCCAACTCCACGGCCAGTGCGGCGACTTCCTCCGGGTCGTCGCTGAAGCCGGACTCCACGTCGACACTGAGCAGGAAGCCCCCGCGCCCGAGCCCGCGGGCCAGCCGCAGCGTCTCCTCACGGGTGGCGGCCGCGCCGTCGGGCAGGCCGGCCGCGGCCGCCACCCCGAGGCTGGTGGTGCCGATCGCGGTGAACCCCTCGGCGGCCAGGGCCGCCGCTGAGGCGTGGTCCCAGGCGTTCGGGAGCAGCAGCGGTCGGCCAGGCCGGTGGTGCAGGGCGGCGAACGGGGTCATCGTGATTCCTCTCCGAGAGCGGAGGCACCGTGCAGGATGCCGCCGGCGATGGCCAGGGCGTGCGCTCGGCCCGGGCAGATGCGGGGCGACGCCCCGAAGGTGAGCGGTTCGCGGTCCGGCTCCTGGGCGGCGACGAGGTCGAGCAGCACCGGCGTCCCGGCGGGCAGCGCGACCCCGGCCACGGCGGTGTCCCGGGCGGCGACCCGCCGCATCATCCGCACCGGCGGATCATCCCGCAGGGCAGCCTCCAGGCCCGTCCCCCGGCGGGCGTGCTCGACCAGAGCGGCCGTGGCCTCGCAGGCCTGGACGAGCAGACCGATCCGGTTCGCGGCCCGCTCCTGCCCGGCCCCTTCCCGTCCGGCGCTTTCCCGTCCGGCCCTTTCCTGGCCCGTGTCCTCCCGTCCTGCGCCTTCCTGCCCCGGGTCCTCCTGCTCGGCCCCCTCCTCCCCGCACCCCATCGCGGGCAGCAGCCTCGCCACCGCCGCGTCCGCCTCCGGATCGTCCGGCGCGTCCGCGAAGTACGCCCGCGCCACCAGTACCACGTCCCGCGCTACCGCCTCCGGCTCGGCCAGCCCGAGCTGCGCGGCGAGCGCCCGCACGACCCGCAGCCGCACGTCGGACGCACACTCGGTCGCCGCGGCCCGACGCAGTGCACCGGGGTCCAGCGAGGCGAGGTCGGCCTCGACCAAGGCCCGGCGCCGGGCGTGGACTTCGCCCGAGCCGAAGCGGGCCACCCGCGCCCGCAACCAGGCCACCCCACCCGCCGGCCCGTCCGCGGCCGGAGGCGGCACCAGGGATGCGTCCGCCAGGGCCGCGATCACGTCGTCGTAGCGGTCGAACACGATGGGTTCCGTCATGCCCGCCACGCTAGGAGCACGTCGTTTCGGCCCCGGTCGAACCGTTCCCGCGCGACCATGGGGGCATGTCGCTCGCCCGCTTCGCCGCCCTGCTCGCCGACCCCACCCGCGCCGCCTTCTGCACCGCGCTGCTCGACGGACGCGCCTGGACGGCGGGCGAACTGGCCCGGCACGCCGGCGTCGCGCCGTCCACGGCCAGCGAGCACCTGTCCCGGCTGATCGAGGGCGGCCTGCTGGCCGAGGAACGCCAGGGCCGGCACCGCTACGTCCGGCTGGCCGACCAGACCGTCGCCACCCTGATCGAGGACCTCACCGCCTTCGCGGAACGCGGCGCACCCGCACCGCGCACCCTGCGCGAGGCCACCCGGCTGAGCGCCGAGGCCCGTGCCCGGACCTGCTACGACCACCTGGCCGGCCGGCTCGGCGTGGCCGTCGCGGACGCCCTCCTCGACCGCGGGCTGCTCGCCGACGACGCCGGCCTCACCGTCACCGAGCACGGCCGCGCCTGGCTGGCCGAGCAGGCCATCGAGCTCCCGCCCCGTGCGGGCCGCCGGGGCGCCCGCCCGGTGGTGCGCAGCTGCCTGGACTGGACGGAGCGCCGCACCCACGTCGGCGGGGCCCTGGGCGCGGCGCTGTGCCGCACGGCGCTGGACCGGGCCTGGGTGGAACGGATCGGCTCCGGCCGAGCCCTGCGGGTCACCCCGTCCGGCACCCGGGCGCTGCACGACCTCCTCGGCGTCCGACCGGAGGAGACGGCCACCCGCTGACGCCCCGGCCCTCGGACGCACTTCACCGGGTGCTCGCCAGTCCCATCCCCTGGTAATTCGATGGCGCGAAGCGCACCCACCATCGACCCTGGTCACCGTGTCAGTGCCCAAGCACCAGATCCGCGCCCTCCATACGGCCACCACCGTGACGGTCTACCAGGCGTACGCGCCGGAGATCGGCCTGCCCGCCGCACTCGACGGCCGCGGCTTCCCCGCGGCCTGGCGGCGGGACCGGATGACGTGGATCAAGCCGTCGTTCCTCTGGATGATGTACCGCTGCGGATGGGCCGCCAAGGAAGGCCAGGAGATCGTCCTCGCGGTCGAGATCACCCGCGAGGGCTTCGAATGGGCCTTGGAGAATGCCTGCCTGTCGCACTACGAGCACGGGCTGCATCCCGACCGCGCCAGCTGGAAGCGCCGGCTCAAGCGTGCCCCGGCGCGCGTGCAGTGGGACCCCGAACGCGACCTGCACCTCCAGCCGCTCGCTCACCGCTCCCTGCAGCTCGGCCTCGCCGGTGAGGCCGCCGAGCGCTACGCGGACGAGTGGATCGTCTCGATCAGTGACGTCACCACGCTCGCCCACACGATCCGTGCCCACGTCAGGGACGGAGCCCTCGACGCCGCCCGCCGACTCCTCCCCGCAGAGAGCCCTTACCCGGCGGGCGACGGACTGCTGGCCCATCTGCGAGGCTGAGCCGCCACCCACGACCGGGGACTGTAGACCCCTCGTCAGCTCGCCCCGGGCCTCGGGATGGCGCTTCACGCGCAGCAGGTGGTCGAACACGACTGGTCGGACGTCAAGCCAGGAGCGTCGGGCGGAGGTCGGCCAGGTCGCGTCGGTAGGCGAGGGCGGCCCGGTCGTCGAGGCGGAACTCGTGCCGGAGCTGGAAGTCGTTGCGGGCGAGGACCGCCTGCGAGGCGGGGTTGTCGAGGGTGGTGGCGGCGGTGAGGAAGTCGAGGCCGTAGACGGTGGCGGCGAGCCGGCAGACCTCGGCGACGGCGGCGGAGGCGATGCCGCGACCGGTGGCGGATTCGGCGATGCGGTAGCCGAGTTCGGCGCCGCCCTCGGCGAGGTCGACCAGGTTGACGCGGCCGAGGAGTTCCCCGTCGGCGTCGCGCACCACGTGGAACCTGCAGGTGCCCCGGGTCTGTTCGGCGAGCAGGGCGGCGTGGCGGGCCGGGAACTCGGCGAAGTAGGCGTCGCCGCGGTCGGGGACGCTGCGGGCGAAGTGCGCGCGGTTGGCGCGCTCGAACGCCAGCAGGGCCTCGGCGTGGTCGGGACGCAGGAGTTCCAGCGTGGGCATCCGGCCAGTCTGTACCTCGGGGCTTCGGTGAACCACCGGATTTCCGGCCCGGCGCCGGACGCCGGGCCGGATGCGGGGCTGGACACTGCGCCGGACGCCGGGCCGCCGTCCGCGGTGGCGTCCGCCTCACCCGGTGGACGCAGCCCGTCCCGGAGGGAAGGCTCCGGCGAGGGATGTCCGCAATCACTTTGCCGTGAAGGCAATATGACGATCTGTCAATCGGGGATGTCCACGCCGGTCCCGAAGGCCAGGTCACCAGAACCGGGCGAGCGCACTGTCCTTGAACGGCTGCGGGGAGACGCTCATGTACCCGGAGAACGGCCGGTCGAGGACGATGACCAGGAGCAGGCTGAAGCCGACGAGCGCGGCCACCGAACCGACGAACAGCAGCCGCATCCGCTGGCTCCGGATGCCGTACAGGAAGGTGGTCAGCGTGATCACCACGGCACCGCCGAAGATCAGCACCTGCAGCAGGGTCGGCAGCTGGCCGTGGCTCACGGCGATCCGGGCCCGCCGCTGGGCGGCGACGTCGTTCAGGCTGTCCAGGGCCTTGGCGTAGAAGGCCTGTTCGGAGGGGGTTTCGGGCTGGTAGTCCGCGAGGGCCCCGTACATCCCGTCGAGCGCCCGGGTGGTCACCGCGGAGTCGCCCTTCCCGGCCCGCATCAGGGGCCACTGGTCCTCGACGACGGCGTGGACGTAGCCGTGGACGGCCGCGTACAGCGCCTCCCGGGTCGCGGGCGGGAAGGCCCGGGCGTCGCGGGCGATCTGGGACACCGCGGTCGCCTCGGTGGACACGACCCTGCCCGTGTCCTGCAGCTCGGTCCACAGGTTGACGATGACGAACGCCAGGATGATGCCGTAGATCGCGCCGAACATCCCCAGCACCACGCCGACCATCTCGTTGTGCTCGCCGTCCGCGAGCGCCGGGAACCGGCGCGCGGCCAGGACGCTGCCGGCCAGGGCCAGTAGCACGAAGCCCCCGACCACCAGCACCGCCAGGGGCGCGGCCGGGGTGTGGTTCAACAGCCAGAGCTCCACGGTGCTCCTCGACGGCCGGTCGGCCGGATGCGGTGGTCAGGGTGGCTTGCCGTGCTGGTCAGGCCAGGCCCGCGGCCCGGGGCGGGCTGCCGGGCCCACGGCCGAGGCTAACCCGCACCCGGGCGCGCGGCGCCGGAGAAACCCCGGGGCGTCCGTCAGCCGCCGCCCATCCCGCCCTGGGCGGCGACCATGGTCAGGTTCAGCCCGGACACCGCCCGGGCCAGCCCCGGGGCGGCCTCGACGGCGACCCGGTCGGTGAACGCGGCGATCCGGTCGGCGTGCTCCCTGCGGTCGTGGCGGGAGAGCACCAGCCGCAGGTGCCCGTGGGCGGCCAGGGCCGCGAGCGCCGCCTCCTCGTACGGCACTCCGGCGACGGGGGCGGTGCCGCGCACGAGCCCGGCCACCCGCACCTGGAGGTCCAGGGCCTCGCGCGGGTCCACCATCGCCACGGCGCGCCGCGGCGCGACCGGGCCGTAGGGGTCGCGGTCCGTCACGGTCATGACGCCGAGCACCGCGAGCCGTTCCTCGACGGCCTCCAGGGTGTCCTCGCGTCCGCGCTTGATCCACGACTTCCAGGTGCGCTGCTCGCCGCCCAGGTCGGCGAGCAGCGCGTCGAGCACGCCGTCCCCCGTGGGGTCGGCGCGGACGACCCGGACCCGGCCCCCGTCGTCCTCGGCGGCGGCGCCCCGGCGGGCGAGCTCGGCCAGGGCCGCGGCGCGCACCAGGAAGCCGGCGCGGGCGCGGTCCTGCAGGGTCCGGGCCTCGGTGTCGAAGGCCAGCAGGTAGGTGGCCAGATGCAGTGCTCGGCTCATGGCACCGACGATACGGCGCGCCCGACCGCCCGCCGTCAGCCCGCAGGACGGACTGCCCCTCCACCCGCAGGACCACCCGTCCGGCCGCCGTCCTCCTCCGGTCGGTACGTCCCGCGCGCCTGTCGTCCCGCGCGCCTGTCGTCCCGCGCGCCTGTCGTCCCGCCGGCCCCGGCGGTCAGGGAAACCCGGTTGACGCGCCGTGGAGCATGAGGGGGTGATCACCAGAGACCGCGCGGTCGCGCTCGTCGAAGCCGTGCTGACCCGCCAGCGGGAGGAGGTGCCGGCCGCATGGTCCTTCCCCGAGCTCGCCGTGGCCGGTGTGCAGGAGCACGAGGCCGGCTGGCTGCTGGCCGTGGACTCCGCGGCGTACGTGCGCACCGGCGACCTCAGCCTCCGCACCACCGGCTGGTGCGGCACGTACCTGGTGGACCGCTTCGACGGCGGCGTCCACTGGCTGTCCCCGCTCGCGTACACGGACGACTGGCAGGAGCGCTACCTGCGCCACACCAAGGGTGGCACCGGGCGCGACCCGCTGGTGATCGCGCTGCGCGAGGTCCTGCGCACCGGCGGCACGGCCGCCGCGATGCAGTACCTGCGCAGGCAGGCGCCCGCCCTCGGACTTCGGGAGGCCAAGGACTTCACCGCGGCCGTCGCTCGCGGGAAGCGCCCCGCCCCGGAACTGGTGCGCCTCACCTGGGCGGAGGAGCCGGACATCGAGACCCTGACCGGCCCCGTCACCTGAGCGACCGGACGCGCTCGGCGGCGCCCGCCGCGATCTGATGTACCGTCAAAACGCCTTCTTCGCAGCGGTCTACGCCCTTGCCGGTGCAGTCCCGCCTCGCCTAGGGTGCGGCCGGAGGACGACCGCACCGGGGCGGGGCAGGCCCCCGACCCGGCCGAACAGGGGGGAGACGGCCGTGGCCGACACGACCGACGGGATCGACGGCACGCTGCGCCGGATCGAGGCGCGACTGACCACCCGGGCCCGGACGATGATCGAGGACCGGGCGCGCCTGCCGCTCGGGGCACCGGCCCCCGCCCCGACCGACGCGCAGGCGCTGGACATCCTCAGATCCCGGCTGGAGATCGCGCGCTACGCCCACAACGAGGTCCGCCAGGGCGGCCTGATCTCCGACGGCAACCCCGATCTGCACCTCACCGCGCTGGCCGACTACGTCGCCGAGCTGCACGCCCGGATCACCGAGACCGAGACCACCGGTGCCCCCGTCGCCCAACTGAGGACCAGGCTCCAGCAGTGGTCCAACGCGGCGGGCCTGGAGTGCAGCACCCTGGTGGCCGCGCTGGTGGAGAGCCTGGTGGGGCGTGAGCGGGACCGCACCGCCGCCGCGGCCGCCGCCGCCCAGGCACTGGCCGCCCGCCAGGCGGCGGCCCGCCAGCCGCGGGTGCGCACCGACGAGGAGATCCTGCAGGACGCGATCCGCCGCAAGCGCGGCGAGGCCGGGCCCGGCTACGACCCGGCCGCGCGGCGGCTGCCCGGCGACGTGAAGTCGGTGCTGGTGGTGAACGGCGCCGAGTACCACGGCTCCAACGGCCGCAGCGAGAAGCTGTCGGCGGTCACCCTCGCGCTGGTGCCGCAGCTGGTCGACCGGCAGGAGAAGTGGACCGAGACCGGCTGCGCGGAGGTGTCGGCGCTCGACCGCTTCCTGGTCGCGGCCGGCCACACGACCGTCGCGGCCGCCAAGACCGCGATCGACCGGGGCGCGTTGCGGGGTGCACTGATCGGGACGGTGTGCCTCTACGACCGCAGCGCGAACAACCCCGGGACCTGGGAGGTCCGGATGCCCTGCCCGCAGTGCCGCCAGTGGCTGGCGTTGGCCGGGATCGTCGCATACGACAAGGACGCCCGGAGCTGACCGCCCCGGCGACGGGGCGGTGCCGCCGCCCCGTCGCCGTACCGTTGCCCGGCCGGCGCCCGTTCCGCCCCCGAGAGGTGCCCGCGATCTGCCCTTCCGGCCCTCGTGGGCACCACCGCCGGGCCCTAGTCTCGGCCGCTCCGGGGCCGGGCGGGAAGCGTGCCGGGTTCGAAACGTCCAGGGCGGTAGACGTCGACGTCCAGGGCGGTGAACGTCCAGGGCGGCAAGCGCCCGGCGGGAGGCGTGGAGGGCTGGGGAGCGTGCGGAAGACGGAGACACCCGCGGTCGCGCCGACACCCGAGGCGGCCCCGAGACGCCGCGCCCGGGGAACGGCGGCCCCGGAGCACGCCCCCGGCAGGGCGCCGCAGCCCGACGGACTCGGCGTGCTCCAGCGGACGGTGGGCAACGCCGCGGTGACGCGCCGGATCCAGCGGCAGCAGGACCCGGGGGCGGTCCGGGAGGAGGCGCGGCGCAACGCCGCCGACCCCACCGCGCACGGTGAGTGGGGCACGTTCCGGGCCATGATGGCCCAGGCGGGTTTCCCCGCGGACGTCACCGAGACGGCCTGGCAGCTCGTCCTCGGCGGCATCGCCGAACAGGGGCAGCTCAACGACGAGGCGATGGCGAAGTTCACCGAACGTCAGGAGCAGCGCGACTACCGCGCGTCGAACTCCTGGTACCAGGAGCTGGTGAGGGTCGTCGGCGACTACCTGGAGATCGACACGCCGACGCTGGCCCTGTGGTCGGGCGGCCGGGAGGTCAGCGACTACGCCCGCGCCAAGGGCCACACCCCGCTGGAGTCCACGCCCTTCGGCGGCGTGGTCGACAAGCTGTCCCTGACCCCGGACTGGCTGCTCAAGACGCCCATGTGGAACGTCCTGTCCAAGGCCTTCGTCAGCCGCGCCCGCGGCCCCGTCCACATCTTCCTGCGGGCGTACGACCCCGAGAGCGTCCTCATCGCGCAGGAGGTCCCGCAACTGCGCGTGGTCATGGCGCTGAACCCGGCGGTCAGACTGATCTGGCACCCGGTGTACTCCGATGCCGACGGCCGGCTGATGGAGGTCACCAACGACCTCGGGCTGACCTCCGACGCCTCCTACCCGACCCGGGACAAGTGCGTGCAGGTGCTCTACGACTACCTGCGGCTCGTCCACGACCCGGCCAACGCCCACTCCGGGCGCGCCCACGCGGAGATGAGCTCCCGCCTCGCGGCCAACGGCAACCCGCAGTAGCAGCGGGCCGCGCCGGGCCCCTCGGCGGCTTCCGTCAGCCGCCGCCGTCAGTCACCGCCGTCCGCCTGCCCGGTCCGCCAGGAGAACTCGATCTCCAGCTCGATCTCGCCGTCCTCCAGCTCGACCTCGATCTCGGTGCGCAGCTCGTCGGGGATCCGCAGCGTCAGCTTCCCGGGCCCGAGCTCCAGCTCGGCCTGGCCGCCGCGTCTGAGCGCGGCCGCCAACGCCTCCAGCTGATCGGCGGCCTCGGCACGCGACAGCGTGCGCTTCTGTTCGAACTCGAGGTCCTTCACGGGACGCCTCCCGGGACGGTGGAACAACAGGTGCCTCCCCATTCTCACGCCGCACCCCGCCGGCGGCCCGGCGGAGCCCGCCGGGCGCCCGGGAACCGGCCCGCGAGTGCGTCCGAAGAATTGCTCCTTTCGTCCTCGCCGGGCGGATCCGACGTTCGCCCGGCGCAATTCCGGCCGTGTGGTCCGCCAAGGGGCGGAACCTTCCCCTCCGGTGAATTCCGGCCCCGTGAAACCCCAGGTCAGGAGGCACTGTCAGTGCCTCCCCATAGTGTTGGAGCAACGTCGGAGGGGGCGCCGGAAAGGCGTCGAAAAGGCGTTGGGAAAGGGGTAGAACCATGTCCGCGAACAGGATCAAGCACAAGGTCAACCACGTTTCGCTGGTGGTCGACAAGTCCGGCTCGATGCGCCAGCACGAGGCGCAGCTGGTCCGTGTGGTGGACGAGTTCGTGAAGGGCCTTCAGGAAGAGTCCGACCGGCTCGGCCACGAGACCCGCATCAGCCTCTACGCCTTCGACCACGAGGTGCAGAACCTCGTCTGGGACATGGACGTCAAGCACCTGCCCTCCCTGAAGGGCCTCTACCGGGTCGACAACGGCGCGACGGCGCTCATCGAGGCGGCCGTGAAGTCCGTCGACGACCTGAAGAACATCTGGGAGGGCTACGGGGAGCACTCCTTCCTCCAGGTCGTCGTCACCGACGGAGAGGAGAACGCCTCCGGCTGCTCGGAGAGCGGCCAGATGCACACCCGCATGAAGGCCGGCCAGGGCGCCGCCGTCCTGCGCGCGTGGAAGGACCGCATCAAGGGCGCCCTGGACGACCTGCCCGAGCACTGGACGTCGGCGATCCTGGTGCCGAACTCCCTGGCCAAGCGCACCGCCCAGGAGTACGGCTTCCCCGCGGGCAACATCGCGATCTGGGACGCCGACTCGGGCAAGGGCGTCGAGGAGGCCATCGGCACCGTCAAGACCGCCGCCACGAGCTTCCTACGCGGCCGCGAGCAGGGCGTGCGCGGCACCAGGAACCTCTTCACCATGGGCCACGACCTCAACACCGCCGACGTCGCGGCCAACCTCGACGCCCTGGCCACCGGCAGCTACATCCTCGTCCCGGTCGACCAGCCGAGCCCGATCCGCGACTTCGTCACCCGCTCCGGGCACGCGTACAAGACGGGCTGCGCCTACTACGAGCTGTCCAAGCGGGAGAAGATCCAGGGCAGCAAGCAGCTCGCCGTGGCGGAGAAGGACCCGGCCACCGGGCAGATGACCGGCCGGGTGTTCTCCGGCCCGGCCGCCCGCCGGCTCCTCGGGCTGCCGGCCTCGGAGGTCACCGTGAAGCCGGGCGAGAACCCGGCGTACACCGTCTTCGTCCAGTCGACCTCCGTCAACCGGAAGCTGGTCCCGGACACCAAGCTGCTCGTCGTGCTGTAGCCGCGACGACCGCCCGTGCCGCCGGCCCGGTTCTCCGGGGCCGGCGGCACGGCCGGTCGCCGGGGCGGCGATGGCGGTGGTGATGGCGGTGACCGTGGCCTCGCCCGCCACGCCAATCGCCCCGCCGGCCCCACCACCCCCACGACTGGCGGAATGTCACGCTCCCGTCCCTGTCATGTCCTGACGACTGTGACGCCACCGGTGCCACCGAACTCCCCTGATTTGCCGTCATCTCGTGTGTCCGAAGCAGTCAGCACACACCGCCACCGGGGAGTCCCCATGTCCGTCCGCCGCCGTCCGCTGCTCGCCACCGCCGTCCTCGTCGCAGGGGCCGGACTCGTGCTGACCGCCTGCGGGCCGGACAACGCCGACCAGGCCGCCGGTCCGACGGCCCCCACGAAGACCGCGGCGGCCACCACCGCTCCGTCGGCGCCCGCCGCGCCCCCGGCGACGGGTGCACCGGCAACGGCCTCGCGCCCCGCCACCCACACCCCGCCCGCCACGGGCGCCGCCCCCGCCGCCGCCCACCCGTGCGACATCCAGAACCTCACGATCCGCGTGACCGCACGCCAGGGGGCGCCGACCCAGCGGGTGATCGAGGTGCACAACACGGGCGCGAACGCCTGCACCCTGAGCTCCTCCCCGGGGGTCGACCTCGGCAACTCCACCGCGCGCGACCAGAGCAAGAACCTCCGGCCGGTGCTCGCCAGCGGCACCGCGCGCTTCCCCGTCCCCGCCGGCCAGAACGCCTACGCCGTCATCGACCTCAACCCCGGCGGCGCCACCACCGGCACCGCCCCCGACATCAACGAATTCAACGTGCTGGTCGACCAGGACGGCACCAACATGCCCCTCGCCAACACCCGCAACTTCCCGCTCGACAGCGGCACCCGGGTCCTCAACCCCACGATGGGCCTCTACCGCCCCACCGTGCCCGAAGCCGTCACCTCCCTGGCCGCCGCCGGCAAGTGACCCCGCCCCGACACCACCCTCCCGGCGGGGCCGTGGGGAAATCGGGGGTGGTCGGGCGGGCGGACTGGCAGACTGGTGATCATGAATGCCGACCGGCGCCCGTTGTGGCAGCCCTTCTCCGAGCCCCTCGTCGACCAGCCCGCGGTCGAGGAGCGCGAGCGGCTCCTCCCGGTGGAGCGCCTGCCGTTCCGGGAACCGTCGGCCCCGGAGCCCGGTGTCCCGCGGCAGGGCGCTGCCGGTGGGCGCACGCCGCTCGGCTCCGGAGGGCTCACCTTCGCCGCGGCCGACGGGGCGCTGCCCGGCGGATCGTGACGCCGTGGACCGGGGTGGGCGACGGCACCTCGACGGGGCCGCGTGTCGGCCTTCGCGCGCCGTACGGTCGGCGAGGTGGGATGGTGGTGCGCCACGGGGCGGATCGGCCATGAGAACCTGCCCGGCCGGCACTCCGTCGGCCGGCGGGCGGCACGGCTCGCCCGCCGGAAGCAATCCCTGAGGAGAAGGCACCACCTTGGCAACCGACTACGACGCTCCGCGTGACACCGGCGACGAGAGCAGCGACGACAGCATCGAGGCGCTGAAGAGCCAGCGCGACGACAAGCAGAGCTCCGCCGTCGACGTGGAGCCCGAGGCCGTCGAAGGGCTCGAGCTCCCGGGCGCCGACCTGTCCGGTGAGGAGCTCACCGTGCGGGTCGTGCCCATGCAGGAGGACGAGTTCACCTGCATGACCTGTTTCCTGGTCCACCACCGTGCCCAGCTCGCGGGCGAGGACCGCAACGGTCAGCCCATCTGTCGCGACTGCGCGTCCTGACCGCCCGGGGAGTCCGCGCCCCGGGCCGGCCCGCCCGCGACCCGTCGACGGCAGCGGGCCGCGGGCGCCGGTGAGCCGGGCCCGTCGCGGGGCGGGGGGAGTCCCTTCGTCCGTTCGGGGCGCCCCGGCCGCGGGCGTCGGAAGCACCCGCCGCCACGGGTGATCGCGGCCCTCCGTGCGCGGGAAGTCGGATCCGCCGACTTCCCGCGCGCGGCTGCGGTCAGCGTGCATGGAACCACCACGCCGAGGCGAGGTGGAGGACGGCCAGCAGGCCGGCACACACGGCCATCCCCGGGTTGCGCTGCCGCACGCCGATCGCGGAATCGCCGATCTGGGCCAGGCCGGCGATCGCGAGGACCGGGGCGGCGGCGGAGCGGTCGCCGGTCGCGAGGAGGGCGAGCGTGACGGCGGCGAGCGGGATCGCCCTGGCCCCGTAGGCATGGGCGTACAGACGCGTGCCGCCGTTGACGGCCGTGCCCCTCGGCAGGATCAGGCCGGGCCTGACCATGCCGGCGATGCAGGAGCCGGCCGAGACGAGGGTACCGAGGCCGTTGGCGGCGACGAGGAGGGTCTGGGTGGTGGACGGGTTCACAATCGCGTCTCCATGTGAATCATTCGAGCTGTGAACGATTATGGGGAAGCTATCATTCGCGGCATGAGTGATGTCAACGGGGCAGCGGCGGGCGAATCCCCCGGCGGCCTGACCTCGACCACGGTGTTCCGGCTCGGTGTCCTGGGCACGCTGGCCGGCGACCGGTTCGGCCGGGAGGTCGAGGGGCTCGGCCTCAAGCCCAAGCACGTCGGCCTGCTGGCCGCGCTCGATCTCGCCGCCGCCGCCTCCCAGCAGGAACTGGCCGCACGGATGGGCGTGGCGCCGAGCCTGGTGGTCTCCCTCGCCGACACCCTGGAGGGCCTCGGCGCGCTCCAGCGGATCCGGGACCCGCAGGACCGCCGCCGCCAGGTGCTCACCCTCACCCCGCAGGGGCGGGAGCTGCTCGAACGCTGCACCGGCCTGGCGCGCACCCTCGACGAGGAGTTCACGGCCGGCCTGACGCAGGACCAGCGCACGGCCCTCGCCGAGGCGCTGCGCGTACTGGCCCACCGCGCCGGGCTGCCGTAGCCGACCGGGGGAGGGTCGCCGCTCACCGGGGGCCCCGGCCGGGGCGGTCCGGCGCAACCGTCGGTGACGGGCCGTCAGATGTCCGTGCGTGCCCGGTCGATCGGGCGTGCGCGCGGCCCGGATGCGGTCTGCGGCGCGCCGAGGCGTTCCCGTGGCCGTTCCCGTGGCCGTTCCGGGGTGGCTCCACCTCCGGGTGGAAGAAGGGCCCTGCGGTCCACCCGCGGGTGGTGGTGGAGCCCTCCGGTGGCGGAGGAGCCTTGGGCCATGGGCTCGCTGCATTCGGCAACCGCCGCGCTCACCTACACGTGCGTCGCGATCTTCTGCGCGGCCTGGACGGCCGGCGTCCGCTACTTCGCGGTCGCGGCTCGTTCCGGCCTCCGCGGATGGCTGCGCGGGCTGCGCCGTTCGATGTTCCGTCGGGTCCTGCTGGTCGGCGGCGGCTACGCGCTGTTCGCCCTGCTCGACCGGACCCGGGACTTCTGGCAACACCTGCGCTACTGGCAGCCGGTGCTCGCCGTCGCGGGCGCGCTGCTGGCGGTGGCGTCCACCGCGCTCCTCCTGTGGGCCCGTTGGGTCCTGGGGGCGATGTGGGCCAGCGTGCCGACCGTCCAGGAGCGGCACGAGCTGCGCACCGACGGCCCCTACCGACTGGTCCGCCACCCCATCTACACCGGCCTGCTGGGCCTGATCGCCGGGGGGATGGCGGCCTGCGGGTTCGGCGTGTGGATCGCCTACCTCCTCGTCGCCGTGCCCTGGTTGCTGCTGCGGGTCCGGGCCGAGGACGCCATGATGGCCGGGCGGTTCGGCGCGGCCTACGAGACCTACCGCGCTCGCGTCCCGGCGCTGGTTCCGCTGGTTCCGCTGGGCCCGCAGGCGGCCTCGAGCCCGGCCGGGCCTCGACGGCGCTGACGGGGCGGTGGCTCACCCCGCCGGGAGCGCATATCCACCGGGAGCAGGTATCCGCCCGGAGCGGGCCGTCGCCCCGGAACAGCCTCCCACCTGCTGCCGGCAGCCGGGTGTCGACGGGAGCCGCCGGGCCCCGCGGACGGCGGTCCGCGGGGCCCGGTGTTCAGGGGCCGGTGTTCAGGGCCGGGCGTGCCGGGGCCGGTGGCCCCCGGCCCGCCGGACCCTCCGGGAACGGGCGGCGCGGCGCTCCCCGGCGCGCGGGGACGCCGCGGTCACGGCGGCGGCGACGACGAGCGGGACGACCATCAGCACCATGGCGGCGGACATGCGCACCTCCGGAGCAGGGCTGGACAGATGGTGTCCGCCTGCCCGCCCCGGCCGCGGTCATGTCCGGCTTCACCCGCCCCGGTGACGGAATCACCCGCTCGCCGACCGGATCCTGCGGCCGCGAACCGCCGGCCGCGAACCGCCGGTCACGAACCGAAGGCCGCGAACCGCCGGCCGTGACCCGAAGGCCGCGAACCGCCGGGCGGTCGGCCCCGACGGTCAGCGCCGACCGGTCACCGCGCGGCGGGGTCCTCGTCGTGGTCGCCGAGGGTGAGCAGGACGCGGCGCAGCAGGCCGGCCAGCTGGTCGCGTTCGGTGCCGCTGAGCCCGGCGAGCTGGCGTTCCTCGCCGGCGAGGTGGTGTTCGACGAGCCGGTCGGTGAGCTCCCGGCCGGTGTCGGTGAGGGAGATCAGCACCCGGCGCCGGTGGGCGGGGTCGACGGCCCGTTCGACGAGGCCCTTCGCCACGAGGTGGTCGATGCGGTTGGTGAGCGCCGCGGAGCTGACCATCACGGCGGCGCTGAGCTCGCCGGCGGTGAGGACGTGCGGGGCGCCGGAACGCAACAGGGTGGCCAGGACGTCGAACTCCCAGGGCTCGACGCCGTGGGCGGCCAGGTTCTCCTTGATCCCGCGCTCCAGCAGGCGCGAGGCCCGGGAGAGCCGGCCGATCACGGCCATGGGGGAGGTGTCCAGGTCGGGGCGGACCGTGCGCCACTGGGCGGTGATGCGGTCGACGCCGTCGTGCTGCGGCTGCTGGTCGGTCATGTTTCGAGTCTAACATTTCGACGTGGAAGTGTTTGACATCGCGGATCGAGCCCGACTATAGTTTCGACATCGAAATGTTCGACATAGGGGGAACATGATGAAGGTCCTGCTCACCGGCGCCACCGGCTACATCGGCACCGCCGTCTCCGAGCACCTCGCCGCCGCCGGCCACCAGGTCGTCGCGCTCACCCGCAGCGCCGAGCCGCAGCCCGACCGGCCCTGGCAGGCCCAGGTGGTCGGCGACACCGCCGACCCGGCCTCGCTGGCCGGCGCGGTCACCCCGGAGATCGAGGCGGTGATCCACCTCGCGCCCCCGAGCGGCGACGCCGAGGTCGACACCGCCGTCATCGAGGCGCTCGCCACCCCGCTGCGGGGCACCGGCCGGCCCTTCGTCTACACCAGCGGCGTCTGGGTGCTCGGTGCCACCGGCGAGGCCCAGGAGGTCGGCGAGGAGGCCCCGACCGACCCGATCGACATCGTCGGCTACCGCCCGCGGATCGAGCGGCGGGTGCTGGCCGAGGCCGCCGAGGGCGTGCGCGCGGTCGTCGTCCGCCCCGGCATCGTGTACGGCCGAGGCGGCGGCATCCCCGCCATCCTGGTGGACCGGGCCCGGACGCAGGGGGCGCCCGAGTACTACGGCGAGGAGGGCGTGCGCTGGCCGGCCGTCCACGTCGACGACCTGGCCGAGCTGTTCGTGGCGGCCGTCGAGCGCGCCGCGGCCGGCACCGTCTGGCACGGCGTCGGTGAGTCTGCCGTCCCGGTCCGGGACCTCGCCCGGGCCGCCGGTCGCGCCGCCGGGGTGGCCGCCGCCCCGCACGCGGTGCCGGTGGAGAAGGCCGCCGAGGTCTTCGGCCCGCTCTTCGCGGACGCGCTCGCCCTCGACCAGAGCGTCAGCGGCGCCGCCGCCCGCACGGTCCTCGGGTGGCGGCCGGACCGTCCGGGCGCGGTCGCCGAGGTCGAGTCGGGCTCGTACGGTCCGGTGCCGCAGGGCTGACCGTCCGCCGGCCGTTGCGGTCGACGACGTCCGTGGGCGGCATCCGGTGCGCCGGTGCCGCCCACCGGCCTCGGTCACGCGGCCGGGCGGTCCGTCCACCCGGTTCGGCGGAGGGCCGCTGACCTGCTAGTCTTCTTCTCGTCGCGAGGGAGATGATTCCTCGTCAGGCGTCAGCGGTGCTACCAGAGCACGTCCTACTTTCAGTAGGGAGAGTCCGTGCAACCCGGGCCTGGCGCTCAACGGTCGGACGAGGTCCGGCACCCCACCAGGGTGCCGGACCTCGTCCGCGTTCCCGTTCGCATCCGGCCCGTCCGGGGGTGAGGCCGACGGCTCCGGCGGTCCGGTCGACGCGTGCGAGCCCTCCCGCGCGGCCTTCGTCACCCTTCGTGCGGCGGGAACGGCCGTCCTCACTTCGAGTGATCCGGTTCGGCGTGGAACGGCCCACCGGGGCGCCACCCCGCCCTCGTGCGCCTCCCGAACCCCGTTTGCCTCCCGGGCCCCGGCCCGCTACACACCATCCCGACACCGTGCGTGAAACCGGGAGGTCTACCCATGAGCGTGACGAATCGGTACCGGGACAACTGGGAGGGCTTCTGGCGGGACGCCCCCGAGGATCCGGGGGCGGTGATCTGGGACGCCGAACCGGGCCTCACCGCGGCCCGCCACCTCGAACTGTTCGACCGCCACCTCGCCGACCCCGGTCTGCCCGTCGTCGACCTGGGCTGCGGCAACGGCACCCAGACCCACTTCCTCGCCGACCGGTTCGCCCGAGCCGTCGGGGTCGACCTCTCCACCGCCGCCCTCGACCTCGCCCGGCGCCGCAACCCGCCCGGGCGGGCCGAGTTCGCGCCCCTCGACGCCACCGACACCCGGGCCGTCCAGGCGCTCCACGACCGCCTCGGCGACGCCAACGTGTACGTGCGCGGCGTCATCCACCAGAGCGAACCGGCCGACCGTCTCCCCGTGGCCCGGGCCATCGCCACCCTGATCGGCGAGCGCGGCCGGGCCTTCGTCGTCGAACTCCGCGAGTCGGCCAAGGCCGTCCTGGCCGACCTCGCCCGGGGCCCCGCCGGGCCGCCTCCCAAGCTGCGCCCGGTCTTCGCCCACGGCCTGGCTCCCGCGGAGGTCGCCGACGCGGCCTTCGCCGAGCTCTTCCGCACCGCCCGTCTCACCGTCCTCGCCACCGGTGACCTGCCGCTGACCACCACCGAGTTCACCCCCGACGGCCGGCGGATCGACCTGCCCGCCCAGTGGCTGGTCGTGGCCGCGAACGGGGCCGAGCCGGCCTGACCGCCGGGGCCCGACCGGCGGGATCCATCACTGCTGGTGCTGGACCGCATCATGTCCGTCTATTGGACGGATGGTCAGGCCTTCCGCAGGGTTGCTCCCATGGGGAACGCGACGACTCACACCTACGGGAAGGCCGGGATCCGGGCCATGATCGCGGCGGAACGCCGGGAACTGGCCGATCTGTTCGACGGCCTGCGGCCCGACCAGTGGGAGGAGCCCAGCCTCTGCGCGGGGTGGCGGGTCAGGGAGGCCGCGGCGCACCTGTCGACGGGGTTCCGGCTCTCCCTGCCCGCGACGATCCGGGAACTGGTCAGGGCCCGGGGAAGCCTGCACCGGATGACCGACCGCGTCGCGCGCAGGGAGGCCGCCGCCTGCTCCGCGACCGAACTCGCCGCGTTCCTGCGGGAGGGCGCCCACCACCCCTGGACGCCGCCGGTCGGCGGGATCCGGGCCGCGCTCGGCCACGACGTGGTGCACGGCCTGGACGTCACGGTCCCCCTCGGCCTGGACCGGCCCGTGCCCGAGGAGCGGCTGCGGGTCCTGCTGGACGGGATCCGCCCCGCCGGCCTCAGGTTCTTCGGCGCGGACGTCGACGGGGTGCGGCTGTGCGCCGAGGACCTGGACTGGTCGTACGGTTCGGGCGTCCCGGTGTACGGCACCGCCCAGGACCTCCTCCTGCTCGCCTTCGGCCGCAGGCTTCCGGCCGGCCGGCTCCGGGGCGAGGCGAGCAGCCGCTTCACCGCGGCCTGACCGTCGGCACCCCGCAGGACGAAGGGCCCACGCCGCACGTCCTCAGGCCTCGGGTCCGCGGGTCCTCGGGTCCCGGTCCCCGGCCGGCCCCGGCGTCAGGCCGCGGGTGCGGGAGCGGGCGGCGATGACGCCTCCGGTGCGGGCCCGCCGGGCACCCGGGCGAGCCGGAGCGTGCCGACGTACGCCACCACCACGGCGACGATCACCAGCGGGACGACGGTCAGACCGGCCTCGCCCAGCAGCAGGGTGGCCAGCATCGTGGCGGTCATCGGCAGCTTCAGCATCGCCACCGTCATCGCGCCCATCCCGATGGCGAATCCGGCGGTGGTGCCCAGACCGGGCAGGTGGGACAGGGCGAGGCCGCCGGTCGCGCCGACGAACACGGCGGGGAAGACCGGGCCGCCGCGGAAGGCGCACAGCGAGGCGCAGTAGGCCAGCGACTTGCACACCAGCAGGACGAGGAGGGTGGCGGCCGTGTAGCCGGCGCTCTGGTCCAGCAGTGGCCCCAGGGCGTCCTGCCCGGAGAACAGCACCCCGGTGGCCGGCCGGTCGGTGATCACCGCGTACACCAGCGCGATCACACCGACGGCGACGCCCATCAGGACGGTGAGCGGCAGGCGGTGGCGGTCCACCACGCCCTGCAGGGCGAGCGAGGAGCGGCGGATCGCCTCCCCGAGCAGCGCGGCGACCACGCCCGCGAGGATCGCCCAACCGAACTCGCCCAGGGTCGGCCGGCCGGCGGCCGGCACCTGGTTCAACGTGAGGGAGTAGGTGCCGAGGCCGGTCCAGGTGCCGAGACCGGTGAAGATCAGCGACCCGATGCCCGCGGCGAGCAGACCGGGCACCAGCACCACGCCCATCACCGGCCCGCCCAGGCCGGACGCCTCCATCAGCAGGAAGGCGCCGACCAGCGGCGAGCCCAGCAGCTCGCTGATGGCCGCGAAGCTGCCGGCCGCGCCGATCACGGAGACGGCGCTCGGCGGGGCGTCCCGCTTCAGCAGCCGGACCGCGCCGACCGCGAGCCCGCCGCCGAGGGCGATCAGCGGGGCCTCCGGACCGAGGACCACCCCCAGGCTGAGCGAGACGATCGCCGCGACCGCCACGCCAGGCACCGACGTGAACGAGGGCGTGCCCCCCGTCTTGAGCCCCTCCGCGGGCCGGTGGCCCCCGCCACCCGGCAGGTACCGGATCGTCAGGGCGACCAGGATGCCCGCCACCGCGAGCAGCGGGATCGGCCACCAGTCGGGGGTGCCGTGGAAGCCGAGGCCCTTCGGCAGGTCGTCGAAGACGAGCGACTGCAGCTCGGAGACCAGGGCGAGGAACCCGAACGCGCCGGCCGAGATCGGGACGCCGAGCAGGGCCGAGAGCGCCAGCACCACCAGGTAGCCGGGGGAGCGGACCATCGCCAACGGGTCCTGTGACGCCGCGGCGGGCCCGGTCGGACCGGTGGGGGTGGGTCGGGCCGGCATGTGCATCGTCTCCTCGACGGCTGGCCCGCCGGGAACACCGGTCGCACGGGCCTGGATCTGGTGGGGGCGCGGACAGCGGGTCGGTCGGTTCAGCGCTCGGTGACGACGGGGGCCCGACCGAAGGGCCGGCCCGCGCCGTCGGCACCGGCCGACGCCCAGCGGCTCCGGTCGTCCGCTCGGGCGAGGTGCCCCGGCTCCCGGCCCCCGCCCGGGGGGTGCCCCGGCTCCCGGCCTCCGCCGGCCGCGGTCCGCCCCGGCGGGGCGGGGGACGCAGGCATGCCCGTGTCCTGGTCGTCGGCCATCGGCCGTCCCTCCTGTGTGGCTGCGCGCCGCGACCGCCGGGCGGTGCGGGTCCGTCCCCCGATCATCGCGGGCCCGGCGGACGGCGGCCGTGAACCGGGCCGTAGGGCGTGTCCGGCCTGTGCGGCGGGCTGCGTGCCCCTCGGTGCCGAAGACCCGAGGGCGGGCGGTCGGGACGCCTCCGGCGCGGCGGACCGGGCGGGCACCGGCGGCGCGGACGACCCGCCCTCGGCTACCCTCCCCCCTCGTGGACGTTTCCCCCGAGCCCTCGACCCTGCGCGTCTTCGTGGCGCTGGCCCCGCCCGACGAGGCCAAGGACGAGCTGGCCCGTGCGCTGCAGCCCGCCTACGCCAGGTACCCGCAGCTGCGCTGGAACCGGATCGAGGACTGGCACATCACCCTCGCCTTCCTCGGTGAACTGCCGTCCACGGCAGTGCCGTCGCTGCGGGCGGTGCTGGCCGGCCGGGCGGCCTCGCACCCCGCCCTGCAGCTGGGCCTGCGCGGCGGCGGCCACTTCGACGAGCGACTGCTGTGGAGCGGGATCGACGGGGACCTGGAGGGACTTCACCTGCTCGCCGCCGACGTCCGGGAGCTGGTGAGGTCCTGCGGGATCGAGTTCGCCGACCGCCCGCTGCGCCCCCACCTGACCCTGGCGCGCTCCCGTCGCGACGATCCCACCAGCGTGCCGGAGGCCGCGGCCGGGCTCGCCGGGTTCGTGGGCAGGCCGTGGCCGGCCGAGCGACTCCACCTGGTCGGCAGCAACTTCGGCCGCGGCCCCGGGCCGATCCGCTACCGCGACATCGAGGCGTGGCGGTTCGGCGCCGCGGTCCGGACCGGGAGCGACAGCGCCCCCGCCGAGCCGTAGCCGTAGCCGGCGAGCCGGCCCGCTCAGCCCTGCCGGCCGGCGAGCCCGCCCGTTCAGCCCTGCCGGCCGGCGGTCCGGCCCGTTCAGCCCTGCTGGCCGGTGGCCGCGAGGACGATCTCGCGGATGGTGACCTCCGGCGGCTGGCGGTACGCGTAGACGACGGCCTCGGCCACGACCTGCGGGTCCAGGGCGCCGCCGGCCGCCTCCTTCCACGCCTGGTAGTCCTCCTTGATCCGCTCGTCGGTGGTGTGGGAGAGCAGTTCCGTCTCCACGGCCCCCGGGGCGATGGTGATCACGCGGACTCCCGAGGAGGCGACCTCCTCGCGCAGGTTCTCCGACATCGCGTGGACGGCGAACTTCGTCCCCACGTACGCGGTGTGGTTCGGGAAGGTCTTGCGGCCGGCGACGGAACTGACGTTGATGATGGTGCCGGCGCCACGGGCCAGCATGCCGGGCAGGACGGCGCGCACCCCGTACAGCACCCCCTTGACGTTCAGGTCGATCATCCGGTCCCACTCCTCGGCGTCCTGGTCCGCGATCCGGCCCAGGAGCATCGCCCCGGCGTTGTTGACGATGGCGTCCGCCGGCCCGAACCGCTCCTCGGCCTCGCGCACCGCCTCCCGGAGCGCCTCGCGGTCGGTGACGTCGACCTTGCGGCACAGGGTCTCGGGCAGGGCGAGCTCCTCGAGCCGGTCCAGTCGGCGCGCGAGCAGCAACAACGGGTGGCCCTGTGCGGACAGCAGCCGGGCGGTAGCCGCGCCGATGCCCGAGCTGGCACCGGTGATGACGATCAGGGGCTTGGACACGGCGGATTCCTCCAGGGAGCGGGCTGGACCGGATCGGGTTCGGATCGGACGCGGACGACGCGTCGCACCCAGAAGACCACCACGGACGGGGCCCCGCGCACCGGCGGCGGGGCCGGGCCGTACGGCGGGATCGTCCGTCCGGTTTCGGTGCCGGGCCGCTGACCTGCTAGTCTTCTTCTCGTCGCGAGGGAGATGATTCCTCGTCAGGCGTCAGCGGTGCTACCAGAGCACGTCCTACTTTCAGTAGGGAGAGTCCGTGCAACCCGGGCCTGGCGCTCCACGGTCGGACGAGGTCCGGCACCCACCAGGGTGCCGGACCTCGTCCGCGTTCGCGGACATTGCGCGGTCGGGGCCGCGCCGGAGCCCTCCACGGCGGCGGCGTGGTGGGCCGTGGCGGGCCGGCGGGGCTGACCGCGATCCCGCCGGGCCGGGGCCGTCAGTCCGCCTTCGCCCGTAGGGTGTTCCGGCACGGGGACGTCGGACGACGGGGTGGGCGATGCGACCTGGTGACGTGATCGCGGGCCGCTACGAGCTGGTCAGCCGGCTCGGGCGGGGAGGCATGGGGGAGGTGTGGGCCGCCCACGACCGGGACCTCCGCCGCGCGGTGGCCCTCAAGCTGCTCCACACCGGGGAGGAGGGGGCGGGCGAGCTGCCGGCCCGCTTCGCGCGGGAAGCGGTGGCCTCGGCCCGGATCAACCACCCGAACGTCATCACGCTCCACGAGCGCGGTGTGCACGAGGACCTGCTCTTCCTCGTCATGGAGAAGGTCGAGGGCGTCACCTTGGCCGAGGTCATCGACCGGGAGGGCCCGCTGCCGTTCCCCCGGGCGCTGTCGGTCGCCGGTGAGATCGCCGCGGCGCTGGCCGCCGCCCACCGGGCGGGCGTCATCCACTACGACATCACGCCGCGCAACGTCATGATCACCACGGACGGGCGGGTGAAGGTCCTCGACTTCGGGATCGCGGGGTTCCTCCGGACGACCCTCTCCCTGGTCCGCTCCTCGCTGCTGGCTCCGGCGGGGACTGTGGCGTACGGCGCCCCGGAGCAGTTCCGCACCGAGCGGGGCGACGAGCGGTCCGACCTGTACGGGCTCGGCGGCGTCCTGTTCGCGATGCTCACCGGGCGGCCCCCCTTCACCGGGCCCAACGCCTGGGCCGTCATGGCGCGCAAACAGGACGAGGACGCCCCCGGACTGGCGACCCTACGGCCGGACGCTCCCGCGGACCTGGCCGCGCTGGTCGCGCGACTGCTGGCCCGCGACCCCGCGCGGCGCCCCGCCTCCGCGCAGGAGGTGTGCGAGCGGCTCCGGCAACCGCCGGCCGGGGCCGGTCCCGTGGCCGGGGTCCGGTTGGCCCACACCGCCCGGCCCGACCGGGTGCCGACGGGCGGCGACGGCCCGTTCCACCGGGTCCGGGTCTTCCTCGACGGGGCGGCCGAGGCCCTCGACCGGGTCGTCAGGGTGGTCTACCACCTCCATCCGACGTTCCCCGAACCGGACCGCGTGAGCACCGACCGGTCGACGGGCTTCGCCCTGGAGCTGTCGGCCTGGGGCCGGTTCACCGTCACGGCCGACGTCTTCGCGGCAGGCTGCCGGGAGCCCGTCCGGCTCGAGCAGTACCTCGACTTCTGACCCGCGCCCGACGCCCACCCCGCGGTCCCGCGGTCCCGCGGAGTGGGCGGCCGGTGACGTGCGTCGTCCGCCGGTCGGCCGTGCGCGTCGTCAGCGGGCGAACTTCGCGATGGCCGCAGGGGTGACGGGCGTGAAGAAGTTGACGAGGTTGCCGTCGGGGTCGCGCAGCAGCAGGGACCGGTTGCCCCAGGGCATCGTGGTGGGCCCGGCGACGAAGTCGGTGACGACACCGGTCAGGTCCCGGTGGACGCGGTCCACGTCGTCGACGAGGAACTCGGTGATCACGCTGTGGTTGTCCGCCGGGCGGGCGGAACCCGGCGCGAACAGCGGGACGGTGCGGGTACCGGCGATCGCGAGGGTGGCGCCCGCGGTGCTGAGCTCGGCGAAGTCCTCGGTGGCCCACGTCGCCGGGGCCCCCGTGGCCCGCTCGTAGAACGCGACGAGGCGCGCCACGTCGCCGGTGATGATGCGGATCGAGACGAACTCCACGGGAATCTCCTTGGTCGTGCGGAAGGCGTTCACGTCGCAGGCTAGGAGGAATACCGGACAGAACCGGTCCGGTATTCGTACTAGTCTGCGAACATGCCCCGACCGACCGTCCGCGTCCTGACGCTCCTGGAACTGCTGCAGTCGGGCGGCACCCGGACGGTGGCCGAACTCGCCGACCGGCTCGGCGTCGACGGGCGCACCGTGCGGCGGTACGTCGATCAGCTGATCGACCTGGACGTGCCCGTGGAATCGGTGCGCGGCCGCTACGGCGGGTACCGGCTCGCCCCCGGGTACCGCCTGCCCCCGCTCATGCTCGGCGACGACGAGGCGCTCGCCGTCCTGCTCGGCCTGGTCGCCGGACGGCGGGCGGGGCTGACGCCGGCGCAGCGCACCGCGAGCGAGACGGCGTCGGCGAAGATCCGGCGCGTCCTGCCCGGGCACCTCGCCCACCGCCTCGACACCCTCCTGGAGGCCCTCGCCTTCACGGACCGGCCCGCTGACCGGGACGCCCCGGGTCCCGGGGCCCCCGATGCCGACGCCCCGGACACCGGGGTCCTGCTCACCGTCGCCGACGCGGTGCGCCACCGCCGGCCGGTCTCCATCCGCTACACCGCCCGCGACGGGAGGACCGGCGAACGCACCCTGCACGCCACCGGCCTCGTCGCCCACGGCGGCCACTGGTACGTCACCGGCCAGGACGCCGGCCTCGGCGAGGACCGGACCTTCCGCCTCGACCGCATCGCCGATGCGCGGACCCTGCCCGGCACGTTCGAAGCACCCGAGGACGCCGACCCGGCGGAGCGCCTGCTGACGGGATTCGCCACGGCCGCCTACCGGCACGAGGTCACCCTGCGGATCCACGCGACGGCCGACCACCTCCGCGCGCACCTCCCCGCGGGCATCGCCCGCCTGGAGGAGTGCGCACCGGTGACGGAGGAGGGCCGGGCGGCCGAACGCTGGCTGCGCGTCGAGTTGCGGGCGGAGCGCCTCGACTGGCTGCCGCCGCTGCTCGCCGCACTCGACCGTCCGTTCGTCATCGAACGCCCCGACGAACTGCGCACCCTCGTCACCGCCCTCGCCGACCGCCTGGCCTCCTCCGCCCGCGTCACGGCCGACGAGGAGCACCCGGACGCGCCGGGGCGGCGCCGCGACCACGGGTGACGGGCCGGCACCTCGGGACACCAGGAGGCCGAATGCCGGGACGCCGGGTGTCGGGGGACCACCGATCCCGCACCCGGGACCGTGACGCAGGTCACGGCCGACGCAGAACCTGAGCCCCGCGGCCCGCGTCTGGCTGGTGTGAGATCACGCAGGAGAGCACTGGACGAGCTGGACGAGGAACGCCTCCTCCGGCTGGTCGCCCGGGGTGACCGCGGGGCGTTCGAGGAGTTGTACCGGCGCACGTCGCCGTGGCTGGCGGTGCGGCTGCGCCGCCGCTGCGCGGACGAGCAGATCGTCGCCGAGGTCATGCAGGAGACCTTCCTGGCGGTGTGGCGCGCGGCCGGGGCGTTCGCCGGGAGCGCCGTCGGCGGCACCGCCGTCGGATGGCTGTGGACCATCGCGGCGCGCCGCCTGGTCGACGCGTTCCGCAGACGGGCCCACCACGCCGAGCCGCCGCTCGCCGCCGCCGAGCGGGTGGTGGTGCCCGCGGCGGAGGAGGAGGCGCTGGCCGCGACCGTCGGCGGCGACGTGGGCGACGCCCTGCTGCGGCTGGCACCGGAACTGCGCCAGGTCCTGCAGGCGATGGTGCTCGACGGCCTGTCCGTGCGGGAGACCGCCGTCCTGCTGCGACTGCCCGAAGGAACCGTCAAGACCCGCGCCCGGCGGGCCCGGATCGCGATGCGGGAGGCACTGGCATGACCGCCGAACACCCGTCACACCCGTCGTACCCGACACACCCGACACACCCGTCGTACCCGACACGCTCGTCACACGCGTCGATGCGGCTGATCGACGACTACGCCCGCGGTGACACCGGCATCCCCGCGGACACGCTGTGGGCGCTGGAATCCCACCTGGAGACGTGCGCCCCGTGCCGCGCCCGTCTGGCGGCCTCCGTCACCACCGAGGCACCCGCCGTCGCCGCGCTCGTCGACACCGTCCGCGCCGGACTGCAACCGCACCTGGACGCGGCCGTCCGGGCGCCCTCCCGGCGGTACCGCCCGAGGTGGCTGCCCGCCTGGACGACCCCGGTCGTCGCGCCGTGGCTGGCCATGACCGTCACCGTGACCCTGCTGGCGCTGCTGCTGGCCGCGGTCGGGGCGCCGGCGGTCCTGGGGACCGCCTCGCCCGCGCTGCTCCTCGCGCCCGTGCTGCCGCTGTGCGCCGTCGCCGCCGCCTGGTCGCGCACCCTGGACCCGGCGCACGAACTGACCGCCTCCACCCCCCGCGCCGGCCTGCCCCTGATGCTCCGACGCACCATCGCGGTGCTCGCCGTGGTCCTGCCCGCGCTCCTGGTGGAGGGCCGGCTGACCGGAACCACGACGGCCGCCCAGTGGCTGCTGCCCTCGCTCGCCTTCACCTCCACGGCCCTGGCGCTGGGCAGCGTGATCGGCGTGACCCGCGCCGCCACCGGGCTGGTGGCCGCCTGGGCCGTCGTCGTCGCGGCACCCGCCTGGGGCACCGACGAGATCCCCGTCGTCCTGGCACCGGACCGACTGCCCCTGTGGGGGACGCTCCTCGTCCTCGGCACCGGCACCGTGATCGCCCGCAGACACGCCTACTCAGCGCTGTGACTCCACGCTCGACCCGCGAAAGGGACCACCGCATGACACCCGTACCGAGCGCGGCCGACACCGCGCCGAAGACCTACGCCTGGGAGATCCGGGCCACCGGCCTGAAAGTCCGGGCCGGACGCCGGAAGATGGCCGTCGACGGTCTCGACCTCGCCCTCGGCACCGGCGCCCACGGCCTGCTGGGGCCCAACGGCGCGGGAAAGACCACCTTGATCCGGGCCCTGGCCACCGTGCTGCGCCCCGCCGAGGGCGAGCTGGAGCTGCTCGGCGAATCCGTGAACGGGAGGGGCGACCACCGGGCGCTGCGCCGCCGCATCGGCTACCTGCCGCAGGAGTTCGGCTACTACAAGCGCTTCACCGTCCGGGAGTTCGTCGAGTACATGGCCTGGCTGAAGGAGGTGCCCAAGGCGGACGTCCCCGGGGCCGTCCAGCGGGCCGTCGAACGGGTGGGCCTGGCGGACCGCGCCGACCACCGGATGAAGACCCTGTCCGGGGGCATGGTGCGGCGCGCCGGCATCGCCCAGGCCATCGTCAACGACCCCGCGGTGCTGCTGCTGGACGAGCCGACCGCGGGCCTGGACCCGGCGCAGCGGCTGCGCTTCCGCGAGCTGCTGCAGGAACTCGGCCGGGACACCTGCGTCGTCGTCTCCACCCACCTGGTCGAGGACGTCGCGGCCGCCTGCTCCGACGTGGTGCTCTTCGCCGACGGCCGCCTCGTCTTCCAGGGCACGCCGGCGGACCTCGCCGCGGCGGGCGGCGACGAGTACCCGGGCGACAGCCCCCTGGAGCGCGGCTACTCGGCGCTGCTGCACACCTCCGAGGCGCGGGTGGGTGCCTGGTGAGCGGGCGTGTGCTGGGGATCGAACTGAAGCGCTCCGCCGCCCCGTGGGCCGGCCTCCTGATCCTGGGCGGCAGCCTGGCGTTCATCCACCTGATCAACGGCCTCTGGTGGTACGGCGCCGCGGCGTGGACGGCCCAGTGGACGACGATGGCGCTGACCACCCGGGTCATGCTGGCCTTCGGGTGGCCGATCGCGGTGGGCCTCGGGGCGCTGCACGGGCTGCGCGACTCCCGCTCGCGGATGACCGAACTGCTGGCGACCACACCACGGCCGGCCTGGCGGCGGGCGGCGGTGCCGGCCGGCGTGACGGCGATCTCGCTGGCGGCGGCCTTCGGCCTGCTCGTGCTCTGGGGCGCGGTCCAGGTGGCGCGCGGCGGCACCGCCTACCAGACCCTCGGCTGGCTGCCGATCTCCCTGGTGGCGGTGCTGGCCCTGGTCGCCGGAGCCGTGTTCGGCATGGGCGTCGCCCGGGCGCTGCCCTCCGTGCTCACCCCGCCGTTCCTGGTGCTGGTCTTCCTCATGGCGAACGTCCTGTTGCGGCAGTTCACGGACGGCGAACTGCCCTCGGGCACGGTGCCGAACCGGTTCGCCCTGCTGTCCCCCGCGACCGACATGCCGCGGGAGGTGCTGCTGACCCTGTCCGGTGCTGTCCACCTCGGCCAGACTCTCTGGCTGCTCGGACTGCTCGGCACCGGCTTCGCCCTGCTGTGCGCCGCGACCCGCCGGGCCCGGCTGATCGCGCTGGCCCCCGTGCTGGTCGGTGCGGCGCTGGCCCTGCTGGTCCTCCCGGCCTCCGAGCGCGACTCGTACGTCGTCGACCGGGCGGCCGCCGCCCTGGTCTGCGACGGGCCGGTGTGCGTGACGCGGGCGCACGGCGCACAGCTGCCCGATGTCGCGCGGCACGGCAAGGAGGCCTTGCGCGTGCTGCACGACGCCCTGGGGGACCAGGCACCGACCGCGGTGCGCGAGGAGACCGGGCTGCGCGCGGTCGGCGACGACCGCACGCTCTCCGGAGACACGGTGCTGATCGACTTCGACGACCCGCTGCTCGCCCCCTCGGCGCGGATCGACCTGACCCGCCTCCTGGTCGGCCAGGGCCTGGCACCGAACTGCCGTCCGCGCACCACCCGGGAGGGCGGCGGGCTGATCGACCTGCCCACGCAGAGCATCGCCACGAGCCTGGTCCTCGGTGACCGCCGGCTCGAACCGCTGCGGCTGCCTGACCCCGACGGCTACGCGCAGGCCACCTGGGAGAAGGCCGAGGCTGCCTGGGCGAAGGTGTCGGCCCTGCCGCCGGCCGAGCAGCGCGCCCGGATCGCCCGGGCGCACGCTGCCGCGCTCTCCTGCGAGGACGGGCTCGCGGCGCTGACGGGGGAGGCGACCCGATGAGGTGGCTGGTGCTGTACGCGCGTTCCCGACGGATGCCCGTCTCGGCCGCTGCGGTCGTGCTCGCCGCGCTGGCGGTGTGGGCCTTGGAACAGGGCGGTGTGAAGGGCGGGGAGCCGGCCATCGCGGTCATGCTGCTGACCGCGAGCGTGGCGGCCGCTTCCGCCGGGCTCGGCGGGCAGGACACCACGCTCGACCGGACGGCCGCGATCCGGTGGCTGCCCCGCCGTTTGGTGCACGTGCTGCTGATCGGTGCGGTCGCCGGGGCGGCGGCGCTGGCGGCGGTTCAGGCGGCGGGGCACGGGACCGTCCCGACCGCGCTCGTCGTCCGGGACGGCGCGGGCCTGGCCGGCCTGGCCGCGCTCGGGGCGGTGCTCTGCGGGGCCCCGTTCGCATGGATCCCGCCGACCGGCTGGCTCACGTTCGCCCTCCTCGTCCCCCCGCCGGGCGGCACCGTGGGGGAGGTGGCCGCCTGGATGGTCCTGCAGCCCGAAACGGCGCTGTCCACCGGGACGCCGTGGCTCCTGCTGGGGGTCGGTACGGTGCTGTACGCGGTGGCGGGCCCGCGCCGCTAACGGTCCGGGGCCGACCGGAAGGCCACGGGTCAGGCGACGGCTGTGGTCCGGCGCCGGTCGGGATTCGGGTCCGGGGTCGGCCGGGGGTCGGTTCAGGGGCGTTCGAGGTGCTGGAGGACGCCGCCGATCGAGAAGCAGAGCGCGCCGGTGAGGGTGCCCCAGTTGGCGACGTCGGCGCTGATCAGGGCGTCGGTGGCCGGGCGGGTGAAGGCGGCGAGCGCCGACACCATGAACAGGACGGAGCCGAGCTGGTTGACGGCGACGATCCACCAGCCCAGGTCGCGCCGTCGGAGGCACGGCCGGTGCACGTGGCAGATCTCGACGAAGGCGAGGTGGCCGGAGACGAGGAAGAGCACGCAGCCGATGACGTCCGGGGTCCAGATCAGCCGGTTGACCTGCTGGACGCTCAGCCCCTGCAGGAAGGAGTCGAGCAGGTTGACGGCGAACACCAGGGTGCCGGCGAACAGCACGAAGGCGCTCAGCCAGTCCACCCGCATCGGCTCGTAGCTCCACCACCGCCAGCGCCGGGTCACCAGGGCGCCCGCGCCCCCGGGCACGTGGCGCGGGGCGTTGACGACCTGGAGCAGCGACACGTAGCCGCCGGTGTTGAAGAACAGCCCGCCGACGAAGTAGATCCAGGCGCAGGTGGTGGCGTCGCCGGAGCCGAACTGGGCGACGGCGGCGCCGGCCGCGAACAGCGCCCCGCCGATGACGAAGGCGGTGGCGGCGATCGCGTTGAGCCGGCGCAGGCGCGCGACGGAGGTGCCGTCGGCCCTGGCGTGCCGGGCGGTGGCCGCCCCGGCGGGGTGCACGGCGATGAGCCCCCGGCGCCGGGCGAGCCGTGATTCCCAGACGGCGGTGCCGCCGCCGGGCGGGTACCAGGTGAGCCGGGTGGTGAACGGTCCCGCGCCCTCGGCGCGCTGGTCGGGCTGTCCCACGGGCCGAGCCTAGACCGCCCGCCGGTCCGTCCGGCGGGCGCAACGCCGCCCGCCGGGACGCGGCGCCGGGCTACGTCCCGGGCGCCTGCGGTGACGGATCGTCGGACGAGCCCCGGGGCCGCCGGTCCCCGAGGAGCAGTTCCCACACCCGGCGCCGGTCACCCGAGTCCTGCGGGGCGATGCTCTGTACGATCCCCAGCGCGACGGCGGCGAGGACCTGGCCGGACGAGGCGATCACCCCGAGTGTCACCGCCCACCACGGGGCGCCGCTCAACGCGGCCACGGCCGAGCCGCCCCCGGTCACGCCCACCCCGGCGAACAGGCGGGCCGCGGAGACGGCTCCTCCTGCCCGATCGCTGAAACCCGTACCTGCCGACCGTCGGCGCATCGTCGACCCTTCCCGCTGACCGTGACTCCGTGTACCGCTTGCTGCTGCGCCGCTCACTGTGGCCGCGCCCGAGCCGCTGCGGTAAGGGCGAACGCGTTGCGGTACGCGCGAACACGTTGCGAGGAAGGCGCAACAATGAGCACGGGAGGGAAAGCGCAATGAGCGACGAGCAACAGGACCGGGGGACGGACGAGTCGGCCGGGCGGAGCCTGCCCGGTGCGGAGGGCCGACCGCGCGCCCCGCAGGCCGGCCCTCCGGAGCGGCGTCGGCGCCGGCGGATCGTCTTCACCAGCGAACTCTCCGACGACCTCGCACCGGCCGTACGGGAACTGGCCGTCGCCCTGCGGCTGCTCGCGGGGCAGCTGGAGACGTCGATGACCGCCTACGCGGCGAGCCTGAACCGCAGCACCTCGACGCTCTCGCGCTACTTCAGCGGGATCGAACTACCGGGCGCGGACTTCGTCGAGCGTCTGATGGACGACGCGGAACGGCAGTCGGGCACGCCGATGGCCCGGGGCGGTCGGGAGGCCGTCCGCGCTTCCCACCGTGCGGCGCAGCGCCACCTGGCACCCAGGACCGCCGAACTGCAGGGGCTCCGGGACGAGGTCACCACGGCCCACCAGAGGGCGGAGGCGGCGGGGCGCACCGTCCGCATGCTGGAGGCCGCACTCGAGGAGGCCCACGAGCAGGCCCGACGCTGGTCCCTGGAGACCCGCCGCGCCATCGCGGACCTGAACGCCCGGACGGCCCGTCACAGCGTCGAACTCGACCTGGCCCGCAAGGACAACGAGCACCTGAGGGCCGAGCACGACCGGCTGCGCGGCTACGTCGACCAGCTCGAGCACGCCCTGGCCGCGGCCCGGACCAGGGCCGCCGAGGCCGAACTCCGCCAGACGGACGCCGAACGACGCTTGGACGAGGCGGAGGCCGGGGCCGACGCACGCCGTCAGGAGGACGCCCGCCGCCAGGCCGACGCCGACGAGCTCCGACGGGCCCTCGACCGGGCACGACAGGACCGGACCGCCGCCGAAAAGCGGGCGCGGCGCAGCGCGGCCGAGCTCGCACGCATCCGGGCCCAGGGCGGGGGCGGCACCGAGGCGTCCCCGCCCCGGGGCGCCGGGCAGGACCCGGAACCCGCCGCCGCGCGCGGTGCCGCGTCCGGTGCCGTCGGCACGGGAGGGCCGGGGACTGCCGACGGCACGTCGGAAGGCCGGAACGCAGCAGGCGGCAGCGGCGCCTTCCGGGGGTGGCTCGACCGCGTCATGGTCGGCGACAAGGCCCGGACGCCCGCCACCCCTCGGCCACAGCAGGGGCAGCCGGGGCCGTCGGAGCAGGCGGGGCCTGCAACGCGGAGATCGCGGCGCAAGGAGCGCCAGGAGGCGGAACGCGCCGCTGCCGTCCGGCAGACCGCGGCGCGGCTCGCGCTCCACCAGGGGTACCGGACGGCTGAGCCGGTGCGGCGGGCCGGCGGGCTCGGCGGCTCCGCGGACCAGGCCTCGGACCGTCAGCGCCGCATCGGGGACTGGCAGGGGAGCACGATGGTGTTCGCCGACTCCGTCGAAGAGGCCGTGACGCGTCGCCAGGCCGCCGGAGACTGGGCAGGGGGCGCCGTGGTGTTCGCCGAGCTCAGCCGGGGCCTGGCGGCCGAAGGGCGCTGGGAGGAGGCCGCGGAAGCCGTCGACCGGGCGGTGGCCCTGCACGAGGGCGCCGGCGCCGCGGCCGCCGCGGCAGACCTGCTGATCGCCTTCGCCCAGGACCTCGCCGCAGCCGGACTCCGCCAGCACGCCGAGGTCGTCGCCGCCCGATCGGCGGTCCACCGGCGGGCGAGCAGCCGGACGGCCGGCGACCCGCCGGACGACGAGCCCCCCTACCGCCCCTCCATGGGCCCTTAGGGCGTGTCCGGGGGCCGGGTCCGCTCCGCTGCGGCACCGGCCTCCACGACGGCGCGCTGCTGGTCCGCCCCGACCACGTGATCGCCTGCGCACCGCCCTCGCCGCCCCGGACCCCCTCGCCGCCCTCACCGCCGCCGCCCGCCGGGCGCTGGGAGCCGACCGCCCCCCGATCCGCCGACCGGCCCTGGCCGGCCCGCCCGCTCGCAGGCCCCACCCGTTCGTTCCCGCCGCCGGCGCGACCGCGTGCGCCGCCGCGACGACCGGCGCCGCTTCGGCCGTCGCTCCCGCCGCTGCCCCGAGGGCGGGCTTCAGCCGCCGACGGTGGTGAGGGCCGCGCGGGCCGCCGGTGCCTGCAGGGGGTTGAACGAGGGGTCGGTGGCGAGCGCCTTCGCCAGGTGGGTGCGGGCCTCACCGGTGCGGCCGAGGGCGCGTTCGATCTCGCCGCGGTGGTAGAGGAACAGGGCGTTGTCGTCCCAGCCGTGGGCGGCCGCCTGCTCGGCGAGGCCGATCGCCTCGGTGTCCGCGCCGGTGCGGTGCAGGGCCCAGGCCAGCGCGTCGGCGACGAGGACGCTGTGCCGGCGCTCCCATTCGGCGCGCAGCAGGCGGACGGCCTCGGCGGGGTCTCCGTGGTCGGCCTGGAACTGGCCGAGCGTGAGGTCGTCGACGACGCCGTTGGCGGCGGCGAGTCGCTGCTCGGCGGTGAGCAGCCGGTACTGCTCCCGGGCCCGGTCGTCGTGGCCGAGGGACTCGTGGAGTTCGCCGAGTTCGAGCAGGTACTGGGGGAGGGGGACGGCGGCGATGGCGGTGGTGTAGTCGCGGACGGCGTCGTCGGTGCGGCCGAGGGCGGCTTCGGCGCGGGCCCGGCCGGCGAGGGCGGGGGTGTGGGCGGGGTCGGTGCCCAGGGCCTGCTGGTAGCCCGTGAGGGCCTCGGCGAAGTGGCCGGAGTTCCGGTCGAGTTCGGCGAGCTGGTACTGGCAGTAGGCCTTGTCGGCGGGGTCGTAGGCGCCGCCGAGGGCCTGTCGGAGGGCGGCACGGGCGTCGTCGCCGCGGCCGTGCTGTTCGAGGTCGTACGCGGCGCGGGTGAGGGAGGCGGTGCCGGGTCGGCGGTCGAGGAGTTGCTGGACGGCCTCGGTGGCGCCGGCGTCGTCGCCGAGCTGGGTGCGGGCGTCGGCGAGGACGGCGTAGGCGGGCCAGTGCGCGGGCGAGGCGGCGATGGCCCGGTCGGCGAAGTCGCGTGCCCGGCCGAACAGATGACGGGCGTTGGCGAGGGCGCCGAGTCCGGTGAGGGCGTCGGCGTTTCCGTCGGGGGACAGCGTGAGCGAGCGCTGCAGCGCCTCGTCGGCCTTGGGGTAGTACGAGGGGTCCGCGGTCAGTCGGGCCTGTTCGACGTACTCGGCGCCTAGCCGGGCCCAGCCGGCCGCGTCGCCGGGCAGCTGCCGCAGCCGCTGCTGGTCCGCGGCGATCGCCCCGGCCAGCGAACCGCCGGCAACCGGCGCGCTGCCCGGCCGGCGTCCGGCCCCGGGCGAGGGCCGGGCGTCGCCGGCGTGGCCGCGGTCCAGCGCCCCGAACGCGGCCAGGCCGCCGCACAGCGCGATGGTGGTGAGCAGCAGCGGCAGGCGGCGCATGGGTGTCCTCGGTGGTGTGCTGGGGGAAGGGGGGCCGTGCGGGTGGCCGGCGGCAGTGCGCGGGCCACCCACAGGGCGGGAAGGGTCAGTTGGGCTGGTTGACGGCCTTGTCGTAGGGCAGCGCGACGTAGGGGAACGCGGGGCCGAACGGCTTGTCGGCGGTGTTGACCTTGTCGCCGGCGGCGAGGGCGCCGATCAGGTGGCCCGGGGTGGCGCCCTCCATCACCTGCAGGGCGATGTCGACGACGTCGTCGGTCAGGCGGCGGCCGTTGGGGAAGCCCTGGAAGTCCCCGTTCAGCACTCCCAGGCGGTCCGGGTGCGCGGTGACCGGGGTGGACATGTTGAGGCGGAGTTCCTCGGCGGGGACGAACTTCTTCGGGTTGACGTCCTGGTTCATCAGCTGCGAGTTCAGGTCGACCTGGAAGGGGCCGCCGGTGGCCTTGGCGATGCCGGTGAGGAAGATCTCCTGGAGGTCGGTGCGCGGGGTGGCCGGTGCCGGGAGGCCGTAGATCGACTGGATCAGCTGCGGCACCTCAGGGTTGAGGACCTTGGCGACCACGGCGGGCTGGTTGTGGTCCTCTGACGGCGGAAGGGAGTTGAAGGCGTCCTTCAGTCCGGCGGGCAGGACGACCTCGTTCACCAGCGGGTTGCCCAGGCGCGAGACCTGGACGAACTTGCCGGCCGGCTCGGCCTTGCCGGGGCTGAGCTTGAGGGTCTGCTTCTCGGTGCTGGACCAGACCCCGATGACGGGGTTGCGGGTCGGGTCGCCCTTGTACGCGAGGCGGCTCTTGGGCACCTGGATGGAGAGGGAGTTGACGTTGTACCCGGCGAGGGTGTTCTGGCCGACCTCGGATAGGTTGCCGCCGTAGAGCAGGTCGAAGACCCGCAGGTCGAGGAAGAACGGGTCGGCGGCCTGGGTCGCCACGGTCTGTCCGCCGCCCGGGAGTTGGACGGTGGCCTGGTTGCGCAGCCGGCCGTAGTCGGGCATCGACGCGCGGCCGGTGTCGGACGGCGCGGCCGTGCCGTGCTCGACCAGGGTGACCGGCTCGCAGCCCGGGCGCAGCTCCTGGAGCGTGTAGTACTGGCGGAACAGCAGGGTGGGGTCGGTGAGGTTGTTCACGACGCCGTTGTTGTAGAGGAAGGTGTTGGTGCCGCGCTGGTCCTCGGTGTGGAAGGTCCAGCGGTAGGTGACGTCGGGCCTGCCGGTGCCCTGGGAGTCGATGTTGATGTCGTAGTGCGCGCCGTCGGCCCAGGGGTAGAAGTTGGGGCCGCCGTTGGGTTCCTGGAACGGGAGCCAGTTGGCGACCAGGGTGACGGTGTCCTGGTTGTCGGGGCTGGTGAAGGCGTAGACGTCGGTGTTGTCGACCTGGGGGTCGGCGGCGATCAGCGGGGCCTCGCGGTGGCTGGAGGCGGAGCTGACGCCCGCCCCGGAGCCGAGCAGCGCGCTGCTGGCCAGCGCCAGGCTCATGGTGGTGAGGAGCGCCGCGGCGCGGGCGGTGGACCTTCTGCGGGCAGGGCGGCGGGTGACGTTCATGTAGGTGCTGTGCTCGCTTCCATGACGGGCGTCGACCGCACCGGGCCCGGGTCGGGCCGGAGCGGGGGATCGGCCGGAGGGGCCGCATGGGGCACTGTGGACCGGATCCCGTCACCCCTTCGCGAGCGGGGCGCGTGCGGCCTGGTCGTCTCACCCGCACGGACCAGCGATGTCACCCGGCCGGTCGCGGCACAACCGGGCGCAATACCTTCGCAGTTGCAGTAGTACTGCAACTGGGGGCCGGTCACCGGTCGAGGCGCCGGGGCTCTCGGAGAGGTCGCCGGTGCTTGCCGGTCCGCGCGGTCGATCATCCGTCAGGTGTTCGGGGGGCGGGAACGGACGTCCGAAGGTGTTGCCCCAGCCGGGTGGTGCCGTCGACCGTGACGGAGTGGTGCCAATCCGGAGTCGCCCCCGGAACCGGATGGTGTGCGTCGGGCCGACCGGCCCGCATCCCACTTCCGCCGGTCCGGGCGTCGCCGCCGTGGCGGCGGCCCCGTCCCCGGAGGCCCAGCGTGGCGGTCCCACGATCCCTCGTCCGGACAGGCACGGCGGTGGCAGGCGCCCTGCTCCTGCTCGGTCTCGCCGCACCCCTCGCCGGCGCCCATCCCCTGGGGAACTTCTCCCTGAACCATTACTACGGCTTCACCGTCCACCCGGACGCCCTCGAGGTCCTCGCCGTCACCGACGCCGCAGAGATCCCCACCCTCCAGGAGCAGCCGAAGCTGGACCGCGACGGTGACGGCACCGTCGACGAGGCCGAACGCGCCGCCTGGGCCCGGGAACAGTGCGCGCAGACCGCGCAGCGCCTCCGGGTGACGACCGACCGGGCGCCCGCCGCGCCCCTGCCCTGGAGCACCGAATCGGCGCAGTTCCGCTACGAGGACGGCGCGGCCGGACTGCGCACCAGCCGCCTCGAATGCGTCCTGCGAACCGGGCTGCACGTTCCCGCCGCCGGCACCACCCTCACCGTCGCCAGCGGCATCGACCCCGGCCGGGTCGGGTGGAACGAGATCACCGCCCGCGGCGACGGCACCACCCTCGACCACTCCGACGTCCCGGCCCGGTCGGTCTCCGCAGAACTGCGCGACTACCCCCGCGACCTCCTCGACAGCCCCAGTGGCGCCACCCACGCGCAGTTCCGCGCGCAGCCCGGCGACGGCGCGGGCGCGGCACCGGGAACGGACGCCAGGGCCGACCGCTCCGGGCCCACGGCCTGGCTCGCCGGACTGGACGCCCGCCTCGCCGAACTCGGCGCCGCCCGGCGGCTCACCGTCCCGCTCGGCCTGCTCGCCGTCCTGCTCTCGGTCGTGCTGGGTGCCGGGCACGCGCTGCTGCCCGGCCACGGCAAGACCGTGATGGCGGCCTACCTCGCGGGCCGCCGCGGCAGCATCCGCGACGCGGTCACCGTCGGAGCCACCGTCACGGTGACCCACACCGCCGGCGTCCTGGTCATCGGCCTGGGCCTGACCGTGTTCTCCTCACTGGCCGGCGACGCGGTGCTCGGCTGGCTGGGCGTCGTCAGCGGTGCCCTGGTCGCCGCCGTCGGCGCCGGCCTGCTGCGCGACGCCCTCCGGCGCCACGACCTCCGACCCCACGGACACGTCCCGCGACCCACGGCGGGCACCGACGGCGAACCGGCCAGGGAACTGGCGCACGCCTCGGCGGCAGCCACCGGCCACCACGACCACCAGCACCCGCATTCGCACCCGCACCCGCACCCCGTGGCCCAGCACCAGCACGTGCACAGCGACCACGGGCACGGGCACGACCACGGGCACGGGCACGGGCACGACCACGGGCACGACCACGGGCACGGGCACGACCACGGGCACGGGCACGGGCACGATCACACGCACGATCACATGCACCACAAGTCCGGCCGCTCGCACGGTCATGGGCACGGCCTGTTCGGACCCGGCCACCATCACCACCACCACGACCACACCGCGCCCGGCCGCCGCAGCCTGATCGGCCTCGGCATCGCCGGCGGCCTCGTCCCCAGCCCGTCCGCCCTGGTGGTCCTGCTGGGCGCCGTCGCCCTCGGCCGCACACTCTTCGGCGCGGCCCTCGTGGTCGCCTACGGCCTCGGCATGGCCGCCACCCTGACCGCCGTCGGCCTGCTCCTGGTCCGCCTCGGCGACCGCCTGACCGTCGCGGCCGACGGCCCCGTCGTCGGCCGGCTGCGGCGCATCGCCCCGTACAGCGCCCTGCTGACGGCGCTGCTCGTCCTGGCCGTGGGGCTGGGACTGGTCCTGCGCAGCCTGCCCGCCACCCTGTGAACCGCATTCCCCCGGAGAGCGCCCCCATGACAGCACGTCCGGTACGCCGATCGTCCCTCCTGGTCTGCCTCGCCCTCGCCGCGGCCCCGCTCCTCACGGGCTGCGGGAGCGAACCCGACGGGAGCTTCGACGCCCAGCCCGGCACACCGTCCCCTACCTGCGTCCAGCACCAGAGCCGGACGCCGGGCACCCGGTACACCGGCGGCCAGGCGTCCGATCCGCGGGCGGTCCTGGAGATGATGCGCTTCTACACGGCCAACGGGACGAAGGCCTTCTGCGACGGCAAGCCGCCGACGGACACCGACCGCCGCTGGACCGAGCTGTACACCGCGCTCGGCGGTGACCCGGTCCACGTACCGCAGCCCCGGCCGTAGCCGCAGGTGCCGTCACCGGACTCGGCGAGGCGGCGTCGCGAACGTCGTGAGGGGCATCGGGCAGGGGACGACCAGGAGGAGCAGGCCACCGGCCCCGGTTTCAACGGGGAAGCCCCCGAAGCCGACGCCCACCTCGGCCCCGGTGCCCTCGAAGCCGCCGAAGCCTCCCAAGCCGCCGAGGCCGACGCGCGGATCGACCACCGAGGATCCGCTGTCGCTCCCGGGCGACGCCGACCTGGACTGACGGGCGCCACCCCACCGTGCCCCGGAGACCCGCCCCCGCCTGGTCGACGCGCCGGCCGGCCCCGGGCAGCCGTCCCGCCCGCACGGGTTCGCGCCGCACCCGCGCCGTCGTTTCGGCCCCGGCCCTCCCGCGCCGCTCCCGCGCAGGAGGGCCGGGGCCCCGGGTGCCACAGGACGGCGTCCCGGTCGAGGCCCTGGAGTTCGAGACCGTCGGTCAGCCCGTCGGCGGGGCGGTCGCGGGAGTGGGGGCGGGCTCGGCCGGGGCGGTGGCGGTGGCCGTGGCGGTGGGGGGTGTTGCCGGGTCGGTGTCGAGCCCGGTGAGCATCTCCCGGGTGAAGCCGAAGAAGTACGTGGCCAGGAAGCCCGCGGCGTAGCCGACCGCCAGGCCGCCCGCGTAGATCAGGACGGTGGTGCCCGGGTTCTCGTTGCCCTTGAGCAGGGGGAACAGGGCCCAGCCGGAGGGGCCGATCGCGGTGGCGCCGACCGTGGCGCCGAGCATGTTGAAGAAGCCGACGAACGAGCCGCCGGCGGCGCCGCCGACGCAGGCGGTCACGAACGGGCGTCCCAGTGGCAGCGAGACGCCGTAGATCAGCGGTTCGCCGACGCCCAGGAGTCCGGCGGGCAGCGCGGACCTGATGGTGGCGCGGATCGAGGAGTTCCTCCTGAGCCGGAGGAGGACCGCGATCGCGCAGCCGACCTGGCCGGCCCCGGCCATGGCCAGGATGGGCAGCAGCACGGTGTAGCCCTGCTGCTCGATCAGCGTGGTGTGGATCGGGATCAGTGCCTGGTGCAGCCCCAGCATGACCAGCGGCAGGAACAGCCCGCCCAGGAGCAGCCCGGCGAAGGCGCCGCCGTGGGCCAGCAGCCAGGTCGCGCCGGTGCCGATGGCGGTGGAGACCTCGCCGGCCACGAACATCAGCCCGAACAGCGTGACCAGGCCGGTGACCAGCAGCGTCAGGGCCGGTGTGAGCAGGACGTCCAGGGACTCGGGTACGAACCGGCGGCACTGCTTCTCGACCCGGACGGCGAGGGCGGCGGCCGCCAGGGCGCCCAGCACCCCTCCCTGTCCGGGGGAGAGCGTCTGGCCGAGGACGGAGACGTGGGCGACGCCCGCGTAGACGATCACGGCGGCGGCCGCACCGCCGAGGACCGGCGTGCCGCCGAACTCCTTGGCGGTGTTGTAACCGACGAAGACCGCGATCAGCGACATGAAGCCGGAGGCGATCGCCGTCAGCGCCGGGCTGATCCCGGGCAGCCAGCCCAGGTTGACCAGCAGTCCGTTGACGCCGGCGATGATGCCCGCCCCGATCAGGGCCGGGATCAGGGGGACGAAGATGTCGGCGATCCGGCGCAGCAGCAGCTTCACCGGGGTGGCGTTCTTCCGCTTCCGTGCCGCCCGCAGTGCCGCGCCCTGCGCGGCCAGCTCCTCGGCGGTCGTGGCGGCGGTCATAGCGGTCGTGTCGGTCGTGGCGGCGCCTGCCGGGGTGGCGCTGCGCTGCTCGGCGACGAGTCGCTCGAAGGCCTGGGTGATCCGGGCGACCGCCCCGGGGCCGAGCACGATCTGGTAGGTGTCGTCCTCGACCACGCCCAGCACCGCCGGCACGGCCTGCAGGGCCGTGCGGTCGACGAGGGACCGGTCGCGCAGACCGAGCCGCAGCCGGGTCATGCAGTGGGCGATGGAGGTGACGTTGTCCGCGCCTCCGACGAGAGGGAGTACCGCGGCGGCGGTGACGTGGTTCTTGTCGTCAGACATGGTCCTGGCCTTGCATCGCAGGGGTGTGTCGGAACGCTTCCCGGGGGACGGGCGCGTTACGCCGCGGCGGGCGGCGCGTCCCCGGGAAGGCCTCCGACGTCGACGACGAACCTCGGTTCGATGACGGCGCCCTGACGGTGCGTCGACGACGGTTCGTCAACGACGGAAGATCGTTCGACTGTTACATGACAGTGACGTTCCGCGCACAACCGGTGGCGCCGGGTGAGCCGTCCTCCGAACAGACAGCACCCGAACCGCACCGACCGTGCCATCGGGTCGAACGACCACCTCCCCTGAAAGGGGTGCACCCGTGATCGTCTCCCAGCGGAACTCCATGCGCCTGGCCGCCGTCGCCACCCTCGGCGCGCTGCTCGTCGGAACGGCGGGCACCGCCATGGCGGCCGCCCCGACCGCCCCCGCCGCCACGCCCGCCGCCGCCACCATCAGCGCCAAGCCGTCGGTCACTACCGTCCAGGCCTGGCAGCTGTTCCGCGTCACCGGCACCACCACCGGCCTCACGGCCGGCAGCACCGTGACCCTGCAGCAGAAGCAGCACGGCGCGTGGGTCACCCTGCCCGCCTCCGTGCACACCGCCCACAACGGCTCCTACTCCCTCGGCGTCAAGCTCGGCATCAAGGGCCAGAACGAGCTGCGCATCGTCAGCGGGAGCGTCGCCTCGCCCGTCTTCACCGTCACCGTGCGCTGACCCACGGCCCGGGCCCGCCGTCACGGCGGGCGACCCGGCAGCCCGCCGTCGTCCCGGACCGTGGCGGGCTGCCCGTGCGCGATGCCGCTGTCCGGTCCGCGTCCTGCAGCCGGGGCCAGGGCCGGAGGGGCACGTCGAAGTGGCCGGGCGCCGTACCGGGGAAGGACGTCCAGGGCGCTCCGGAAGTGGGCCGTCCGGGTCTTCCGGCTGTGCACCGCGGCATTCGCCGACCTGCGGCACCGCAGCACCCGCGCTGCACCGTGTGAACCGATGCCGACGTCGCAGCCGTAGACGCAATCAGAGCAGGTCAGCGCCTGCGATGCCGATGTGCGGCACCCCTTGCGAACACCGGGAGTGGCGCACGTCACCGGAACTCGTTGTCAGGTGCCGGACAGACCGCGGGGCTGTAACGGCCGCGCGGAGGAACCCGTCCACCCGGCACGGGGAGACACGTCAACTTGGAGGTAAGGTGCCTCGGATCATCAAGCGGACCACCCGACTTGCGGCAGTCGTCGGGATGGCGGCGGCCACCAGCGCGGGCATGTTCGTGGTCGCACCGGCGAGCCACGCGGCGCCGCTCGCCGCGTTCCGCCTCAGCAACTTCTCGGCGACCATCGCCAACGTCTGCGTCCACACCGACGTCGCCACGCAGTGCTCGGGCAACATCGCGGCCGGCAAGAGCTCGGTCTACCACGTGGCCTACAACGGCCCGCGCAACTGGTACTGCACGGCGACCGCGAAGGGCCTGAGCGGCACGGCCAGCACGCCGTACTTCAGCCGCGACGACGTCAAGGAGTGCGCCGAGGTCGGCAACATCTTCGGGGCCAGCATCATGCTCAAGTGACCGCTGCCACCGGGGTTCCCGCACCGCACTGCACCGCACCGCACCCGATCTGACGGCCGGTCCGGTGCGGGGCCCCGGCGGAGCCTGCGGGCCCCCTGCCCGACCCCGGTGGGCCGGCCCCGCCCCGTCCCCGCTACGAGAAGCAGTACCTGATCAGCCACAGGACGGCGCCCGCGAGCATGGTCCCGGCCCCGTAGGCGAGACCGCGGACCACGTTGAACAGCGCGGCGCGCAGGAGGTTTCGGGTGGAGCTTCGATTCGTCCTGGTCATCGATTCGGTTCCTTTCCTCCGGGGATGGACGAAACGAATTCTGTCCTCGCGGAAAGCCGGCCAGCGCGGGCTGGAAGCGGTCGGCCGAACGCTTCCGGGCGCGACCGAACCGCCCTAGGATGGGCCGGCGTCGAACGCGGGTGAACGGCGTTGGACACCGTTGAACGGCGCATCGGGCCCGAGAGGAGACCGGCGAAGTGGGTCAACCCGGACACCTGAGGCAGCCCGACCTGCCGCCAGGCCCGCACAGGACGCTCAACGAGGCCCTCCACCAGCTCCACTTCTACGCCCGCTACCCGTCGCTGACCTCGATCAGGGTGGGCCTGGGGAAGATCGACGACCCGAGGAAGCGCCCGGACCCGGACCGCGAGACGTACGTGCCGTCACGGACCACCGTGTACAACGCCTTCTCGAGCGACCGCCTCCCCGCCTGGGACTTCACCAACGCCCTGGGCTACTACCTCGCCGGCCGGGTGCACGGGGTGACTCCGGAACAGGTCCACCAGGCGTCCACGGTGATCGACAACCTCTGCCGGGTGGCGCACATGGCAGCGCACCGCCGGGACGAGGCGCCGTCCGATCGGGCCGCCCGCGACGATGCCGCCCGCGACCAGGCCGTTCCCGAGGAGCCGGACCCCGTCGTCCGGGTCGCGGCGCGGCTGCGAGCCCGTGCGACCCTCGCGCTGGCCCCGGCGCAGGCGGACCTCTACTGGTGGGTGGACGCGCGCGAGCTGCGACGCGAGAACCTCGTACCGGACTTCGCGGACGCGGTCGGCAGCAACCAGGAACTGCTGAGAAGGGCCCTGAGGACCATTGACGCCGCGCTGCGGGACGACACCGGACGGCGAGACGACGGGCCGTGACCGGGCCGGGCGGCCTGCCGGCGTCACCGGGTCGAACGGCCCGCCGACGCTCCGGGCCGGGGACGTCTGTCGGCGTACCGGCCCTGCCGTCGCCGTGCCGCGCGCGGCCGGCCCGTAAGGTGTCTGCCGTGAACGACCGGCATGAGTGGCGTGTAGCGGTGGACCCGGGCCTCGTCGTCCAGCCGACCTGCGGGCATCTGGACGGGCTCCGGGAGGTCCCCGCGCACACGACCGCCGGCTGCGAGGACTGCCTGCGGGCCGGCACCGCCTGGGTCCACCTGCGGGCCTGCCTGAGCTGCGGGCACGTCGGCTGCTGCGACAGCTCGCCCGGGCAGCACGCCTACCACCACGCCCGGGCCCACCACGGCCACCACATCGCCCGCTCGCTCCAACCGGGCGAGGACTGGGCCTGGTGCTACACCGACGAGCTCTTCCTGCGCCCCGCCTGACCGGCCCCGGGACGTCGGCGGAGGATTCTTCGGCCGGGCTGTCACATCCGGCGGGGGCGGCGGGTCAGTGGAGTGTTCGAGCAACCCGGATCGGCCTGTACGACCCCGTCCCGGCGGGCTGGGCGGTGATCGGGCAGAGCCAGTCGACCGGCCAGAAGACCGTCGAGTACCCCGGCGGCGCACCGTACCCGGCCAGGGTGGCGGTCCTGGCGAACACCGCGGTCCCGGCCGGCTGGGTGCTGGTGGCGGTGTCCGGCGACGCCCAGACCTCCCAGGTCGTCTCCCTCCAGGGCGCGCCCCACAGTGCGACGGCCACCGCCGACGTGGCGTGCGCGATGCCCGGCGGCCGGGTCTACGGCTACGCCGTGCCCGGCGGCTGGACGGTCACCGGCAGCGGCACCAGCGGACCCTGCTCCTACCAGAACCTGCGCCTCCCCTGACCCGCCCCGGGAGCCGAGGCCCGGTCGCCACCGCCCCGATCCCGCGCAGTCGGAGGGCGTGAGGCCAACCCCGACCACCCCCGGCCGCCGGACCGTCCTCAGTCCTTGAGCATCACCAGTGGCAGGCCACCGCCGCCCCGTGCGCCGCCCGTTCCGTCGACCCGGTAGCGGTCGGCCTCCAGGTCCGCGGCGAAGCGCTCCAGGAACTCCCGCAGGCCGGCGCTCTCGTAGCGGGCCCGCCAACCCTCGTGCGACCGGTCGATGATCTGACCGCGACGCTCCGGCGTGGGCGGATCCAGGTCGATGCAGATCACGTCACCGTTGCCGATCCCGATGACGGGGATCCACCCGGCGGACCAGGCGACGTCGCGGCGGATCACGCCGTCCTCCTCCCGCTCGTCCCACGGCCGGTCCCCGGCGTCGACGACCCGCTCACGCCAGTCGTCCGCCATCGCGGCGAGCGAGTGGAGCGCGTCGTGCCAGCCGATCAGGACCCCCGGCAGGCCGTCGTGGCAGCGGTAGGACTCCCTGACGTCCTCCGGGAGCTCCACCCCGATCACGGCCTCCACGGCCGTGATCTCCTCCTCGGTGGCACCGGGCGGCATCGCGGCCAGCACCTCCGGGGCGATCCGCCCGAGCACGGCCTCGATCCGCGCCCAGATCTCCTGCATCGGGAATCCCTCCGTCGTCACGACGGACGGAACGTAGCACCCGCCACTGACGACGGACCGGGCAGCCGCTTCCTCCCGCGTCGGCCCGGGTGGCGTGGCCCCGCTGTGGAGCCACGCCCCCCGGCAGTTCGGTTGCGACTCAGCCCATCGTGCAGGCGAGCTGCGCCTTCACCGCGTTGCGGAGGTCCTCCTGGGCGCGGCAGTCGGCGCTGAAGACGTCCTCCCACTTGGGGCTGATGACGTGGACGTTGACGATCTCGGTGACGACGTCGACGCTCTGGGCCTTGATGGTGTTCTGGGCGATCAGCACCTGCTGCGTCGGTGCCGTCTGGGCGCCGATGACGCCGCCCTCGCCGTAGTAGAGGTTGGTGATCTTGGTGTAGACGGTGACCCGCTTGCCCTGGATGTCGTTGCCGACGATGGCGACCGTCCAGTCCTTGTAGTTGCGCTGCCAGCCGAAGTTGGTCCGCTGGTTCAGGGCGGACACGGCGGCGTACCCGAGCTTGGCGACCCAGTAGTGCTTGATCAGCGGGCGCCCGCCCGGGTGGTCCCGGGGGTGCGCCGGCTCGCCCAGCTGCACGTCGCCGAACCGGACCTCGTTCGCGATGCCCACGCGGTCCGCCGCCGAGCTCGTGGCGGGCGCCGCGCCAGCCGGCGCGGCGATGCCTCCGGTGACGGCGAGGGCCGCGGCCCCGGCGACCACGGCCGTCCTCCACGTCCCGACCGGCCGCTGACTGGTTGCCATCCTGGTACTCCTCGATCTCGTACGTCGACGAACGCGCGGGCGCGCCCCCGTGCCCGCCGCCGGGGAACACCCGGCGACCCCGACTCTCGCCGAACCGCATCGGGCGCACATCAGTCATTTGACTGCGAGGTGCGCGTCTGGCGGCGAGGTGCGCGTCGCGCGGCGGCCCACGGCGCGTCAGTCATGGCGGACCGGACCGGGCCATCCGGTCGCTGCCGCTTCGGCAGCCGGGGCGGCGGCCGGGTCGCTCCGCCCGGGGAGAGGTCCGTGTCCTCGTGTGCGTGAGGTCATGTCGACGGCGTGACCGGGGACCGCACGCCGAACCACTGCCCGGCGCCGTACTCCTCGAACCGCGCCACCTCGGTGAACCCCAGCTTCGCCGCGACGCGCATCGAGGCGCCGTTGGCGGTCCGGGTGCAGAGCACCACCGGCTCGCGCGGAAACACGCCGGTGAACCAGTCGAGCGCCGCCGTGCACGCCTCGGAGGCGTACCCGTACCCCCAGGTCTGCGGCAGGAACATGTAGCCGAGCTCGGTCTCCCCGCCCTCCGGCCGGACGTGACCCGGACGCCCCGGGTCGCGCGGGTCGAGCGTGATCATGCCGATCATCGCGCCGCCGAGCTCGACCGCGAAGAAGCCGAAGCGCCGCCCGGGCACCCGGGGCATCGCGCGCTCGAGCTCGTCCCGCGGCCGGGCGCCACCGACGTGGGTGCCCACCTCCGGCGAGGCGAACAGCTCGATGAAGGCGGCGCGGTCCCGGGCCTCGGACCCGCGGAGCACGAGCCGTTCGGTCCTGATCGGGGCGGGCGGCCAGGCGGAGGCGGTCACGTCGTCCTGGTCCGGCATGAAGGGCTCCTGATCCTCGCGGCCGCACGGTGCGGCCCGCACGGCGGCGACGCGCAAAGGCCTCTGACGCCGCCGCAGATCGAGACGCGTTCCGGCGAGGGTCGGTTGCCTGCGCTCGGGGAGGGCCGCCACCCGCGTGCCACAGCCGTCACCCCGTAGCGTTCATCGCCAGTCGACTGCAACGGGCAGCGGTCTGTCATTGCGTTAGGTCCAGGAGTGTTGCAACGATTTAAGCGCTTTAACCTGCGCAAATGCTGATCGGTCGCAACGAGAGCGTTGCCTGAATGTGGAAAGCAACGTAGCTTTTCCATCGTCAGAAACGACGAGCGCAAGCACAGGAGAGACATCATGCAGAAGTTCGACACCCCGGCCCCCGTCACCGCCGTCCTGGACATCCCGGCGGGACACATCCGGCTCACCGCTGCCGACCGCAGCGACACCGTGGTCGAGGTCCGGCCGGCGGACGCCTCGAAGAACCGCGACGTGAAGGCGGCCGAGCGGATCCGGATCGCCTACGCCGACGGAGTCCTGCGCATCGAGGCCGCGCCGGCGCAGAACCGGATCCTCGGCGACGGCGGACAGGTCGAGGTGAGCGTCCAGCTGCCGGCCGGCTCCCGCATCGAGGCGAAGGCCGCCCTCGCCGAGCTGCGCGGCACCGGACGCCTCGGCGACGTCGTCTTCGAGGGCGCACAGGCCACGGTCGACCTCGACGAGACCGCGAGCGCCCGCCTCACCCTCCAGTCCGGCGACATCCACCTCGGCCGCCTGGGCGGGCCCGCCCGACTCGGCACCCAGAAGGGCGACCTCACCGTCACCGAGGCCGCCGGCGGCGCCGTCTCGCTGCACACCGAGCACGGCGACATCTCGGTCGGCGCCGCGCGCGGCGTGTCCGCCACCCTGGACGCCGGCACCTCCTACGGCCGCATCCACAACGCGCTGCACAACACCGACGGAGCCGCCGCCCGTCTGACGATCATCGCGACCACCACCTACGGCAACGTCACCGCCCGCAGCCTCTGAGCGGGGCGGAGCTTCCGACGACCCACGCCGACGCGCAACCCCTCGGCCCCACCGGCCGAGGGGCGCGCATGCCACGCCGTGACCCACCGACGAAGGGGGCGGATCATGGTCCGGCAGTGGCCACCGCGGCCACCGGGTGGGGGCGCTCGCGGGCGGCCGGTCCCGCCCCCGCCCGGTACGGCTCAGCTGCCGCCGGCCACCAGCCCGTCCAGCACGTCGCGGTCGACGTTGAGGGTCACGCCGCCGTACGTCTCGTCGGCGCCGCCCCGGTACTGGTGGATGCGGTGGTGGGTCCACAGCTCGTCGGGCAGCCCGGCCTGCCCGGTGGTCGTGGGGCGGCCGTCCCAGCGGGCGTACCAGATCGCGTCGGGCATCGGCGCACGTCCGTCCCGGGCGGCCGCGACGACGTCCGCGATGCCGGAGTTCACGCTGGAGTAGAAGCCGGAGCGGTACCCGGCCGCGTGCAGGGCCTCGGTCCAGCCGACGGTGAAGTCGACCACCGCCCGGCTGCACACCGCGTCGCCCGTCGGATAGGCCTCCATGTCGAGGTACACCGGGCTGCCCGGCCCCAGGCCCAGCGCCTGCAGCGCCGCCGCCGCCTCGCCCGCCTCCTCGCCGCCCTGCTCCTCGGCCCGGTCCGGGTCGATCCGCAGCGGTTTGTCGTCCCGCTCGGCGCAGGGCGCCTGGAGCCCTACGTGCGTGGGCACCAGCTTCCACCCCATCGCCCGGACGGTGGCGACCCACTGCGGCGTCAACTGCTTCTGCTCACAGTGGCGTTGACTGCCGCTGCTGTAGATGTTCACCGCACCGTACGGCGAGGCGGTGCGCCAGGCGGACATCGCCGCCGCGGACGGGGCCGAGCAGGCGTCGAAGCCCGCGCCGGTGAACCGGTACTCCGGCAGCGGTTCCGCGGCCACGGGAGGCGGCGCGGCGACGGGCGCGGCGAAGGGCGCGTGGCGGGCGGTCGGGGGCGCCGCCGCCGAGACGGGCGCGGCACCGTGGACGGCGCCGGTGAGCAGGACGAGCGGAAGCGCCAGGAGCGCGGTCGGTGAGGGAAGTCGCATTCCTCCGTCCTAGCCGCCGACCGCGGGCCCGCCCCGCCAACGTGCCGACGCGCCGCGTCCCGCTCACCCGGAATCACCACACGCCGGGCGCGGGCACCGGCCGGTCCCCAGTGGCGTCTCCCGGTTGACCACTGACGGCGGTCGACGACGGTGGAACCGTTGCCTCGGTGTCCGGCCGGTCGCCATCGCATGCCCCGCCACGAGCGGGCGGCGGAGGTGGGTGCGGGAGGCGGCCAGGTCGCCGCGGACTCCGGCACCGCTGACCACACGGGCGGTGCGTTCGACGATTCCGCGCCCGGGAAGCCGCTCGCTGTGAGGACATGCCTTTGCGCGGAGGGTCAACTCGGCTTTCTGCCAAGCGGATACGTTTCATCGCGACATGGAGGGCGGACTTCCTCCGCCCGGCCCACAGCCCCCAGGGAGGGATCCCCGTGCGCCCGAAACCATTCGCGCGGACGCGGTCGGCCGTCGTCGCCGCCGCGCTGCTCCTGCTCGGCACGGCGTCGGCGGGCCTGGCCGCACCCCCCGCTCCGGCGGCCGCCTCGACGATCGCCGTGGGCGCGCAGTACGACAGCACCCACGTCTACCTCGAGCCGGGCACCGTCGAGGCTTTCGTCAGCAGCTGGGAGGCGACGTTCGGCGGAACACACACCGAGCCCGCACTGGTCACCGTGACCCCCACCGCCAGCCTGACGGTCTCCGAACTCGTCCACTCGCCGGTCGGAATGCTCTCGGTCTTCGACTACCGCACGCCGGTGCCCTACGGCTTCGGCACCGAACGCACCGGCTGGCTGGTCCAGAACCTGGACCAGGGAGTACGCCGGGCCCGTGCCGCCGGTGCGGACGTGGTCGTCGAGCCCTTCGCGGATCCGATCGGGCGCGACGCGATCGTCCGCTTCCCCGGTGGCATCGACGCACAGCTGTACTGGCACACCACCCCGCCCTCCTACCCGCCGCTGGCCAGCGTTCCGGAGAACCGCCTCTACGTCCCGACCGGAGCCGTCACCGCGTTCCTGCACAGCTACCTGCGCTTCACCGGCGGCACGGTGGTCTCCGACGACGACCGCGCGCCCGGCAGCGAGCTGGGCATGCCCGGCACCACCTACCGCCGGGTCAGGATCACCAGCCCCTTCGGCAACACCGTCGTCCAGGCCACCGACGGCCACCTGCCCAGCCCGTTCGGCCGTGAGCTGACCGGCTACCAGGTGGACGACCTGGCCGCGACGCTCGCCCGAGCCACCGCCGCGGGGGCGCAGGTCCGGTGGGGACCGACCGCCACGGCCGACCGTGACAGCGCCCTGGTGCAGTTCCCGGGCGGATACCTCGCGGAGATCCACGACACCCGGACGCACCGCTGACCCGCAGCGTCCGTTCCCTCCCGCGCCACCAGTCATCCCCGCACCACCAGTCATCGAGAGGTACGCTCATGCCCCACATCACCCTGTCCGACGGCTCGCAGATGTACTACAAGGACTGGGGCACCGGCCGTCCGGTGGTCTTCTCCCACGGCTGGCCGCTGAACGCCGACGCCTGGGAGAACCAGGCCGTCGCCGTCGCCTCGGCCGGCTTCCGCGCCATCGCGCACGACCGGCGCGGCCACGGCCGGTCCACCCAGACCTGGGACGGCAACCACATGGACCAGTACGCCGACGACCTCGCGGAGCTCCTCGCCCGGCTCGACCTCACCGACGTCGTCCTGGTCGGCCATTCCACGGGTGGCGGCGAGGTCGCCCGCTACCTGGGCCGCCACGGCAGCTCCCGCGTGCGCAAGGCCGTCCTGCTCGGTGCCGTCCCGCCCCTCATGCTCAAGACCGAGGACAACCCGGAAGGCACCCCGATCGAGGCGTTCGACGGCATCCGTGCAGGCGTCGCCGCTGACCGGTCCCAGTTCTTCCACGATCTGAGCGAGGCCTTCTACGGCTTCAACCGCCCCGCCGCGGCCGTGTCCGATGGCAAGCGCCGGGAGTTCTGGCTCCAGGGCATGCAGGCCGGGCTCAAAGGTGCACTCGACTGCATCGAGGCCTTTTCGGAGACCGACTTCACCGACGACCTGAAGCAGATCGACATCCCCGTCCTGGTCGCCCACGGTGACGACGACCAGATCGTCCCGATCGCCGCCTCCGCCGAGAAGAGCGTCGAGCTGCTGGCCCGAGGCACTCTGAAGGTCTACCCCGGTGCCCCCCACGGCCTGGTGGGCGCCTTCGAGACCGCGTTCACCCACGACCTCGTCGAGTTCATCAGCAGCTGAGCCGACCACGTGGCCGGGCCCGCGGGCCCGGCCCGCTCCCACGGCCCGCTCCCACGGCCCACGTCGACCGCGGGTGGTCCGGTCCAAGGGCGGTGTGGTGCCGTCAGCCCCCGGCGTCGCGGCCGTCGTGCCGAGAACCGCACCACCTGGGCGGCCGCGTCCGGCGCCCGTGCGGCGCGCCGTCGATTCCCGTCGCCGGGGGTCGACAGTCCGATCGGTCACCGCGCCGGCTCGTACGTGACCCCGTGCGGCGCGCCGGCCCATCGGTGGAGGGCGGCGTCGAGCTGGGTGACGGTGTCGGGGTCGGCCGTGTCGCAGGCCCAGGCGACGACGCCGTCCGGGCGTACCAGCACGCCCGCCGGCGTCGCCGGGCCGTCGTCCGCCACGCGGCGCACGCGTCCGGCCCAGGGGGCGGCGTGGCGGGCGAAGGTGCCGTCCGGAGTGCGATCGAGCAGCAGGAATCCGCCGGTGTGGCCGTGGTCGGCGAGGCGGGTGCCGTCGTTCAGCCGGAGGTCGGGGGCGTACCGTCCGATCAGCGGGTGGTCGCCGGGCAGGTCGATGTGCTGGGTGACCCCGGAGATCTTCTTGACCGCGTGGGTGGCGCCGGACGGGGTGCCGAGGAGGTCGGCCACGACCTCGCGGAGTGCCGCGGACTTGGCGTCGCCGCGCAGCACGCCGATCTGGGCGCGGGTCCAGTCGAGTACCCAGGCGCCGAGGGGCCGTCGTTCGGCGTCGTAGGTGTCGAGGAGGTCCTCGGGGGCCCGTCCGGTGGCCACTGCGGCGAGCTTCCAGCCGAGGTTCATGGCGTCGCCGACCCCGAGGTTGAGCCCCTGGCCGCCGAACGGCGAGTGCACGTGCGCGGCGTCGCCGGCGAGGAGTACCCGGCCCGACCGGTAGGAGGCGGCCTGGCGGGCGTTGTCGGTCCAGCGGGTGGCGGCTCCGCGCAGTGCGGTGAGTGTGACGTCGGTGCCCGAGACCCGGCGGAGGCTGGCCTGGACGTCGTCGAGGGTGACGGGGGCGGTGCGGTCGTGGTGGGCGCCGTCGAACTCCACGGTGACGACCCGTCCGGGCTGGGGCCCGTAGCGGTACGCGCCCTGGGCGGACCACGCCCAGCCGTCCGCGAGCTTCTCCGGGTCGGCGATGTCGACGACGGCCAGGTGGCCGGTGAGTTCGGGGTCGGTGCCGGGGAAGCCGATGCCCGCAAGACGGCGTACGGTGCTGCGCCCGCCGTCGCATCCGACCAGCCAGCCGGTGCGCAGGGGGCCGACGTCGGTGTCGACGAGGACGCCGTCGCCGGTGTCCTCGAACGCGGTGACCTCGACTCCGCGTCGCACCGGGACGCCGAGCCGCGCGAGGTGGTCGGCCAGCAGCGCCTCGAGTTCGCGCTGCGGCACCAGGCGGGCGCCCGCGGCGGCGGTGTGGTCGGCGAGGTCGGGGTCGGACCAGTCCACGAGGTCGGGGTCGAGGACCATGCCTGCGAAGTGCCCGGTGAACCGCGTCTCGCCCGCCTTCCGTTCGGCAGCCGGCTGGTGCCGACCGTCGGCGGGCCGTTGCCGAGCGTCGGTGGGGCGGGTGGGCGGCCCCATCCGCGCGAGCAGCTCCCGCTGCACCTGTTCGGCGGCGGGCAGCAGGCCGCGGCGGTCGAGCGCCTCGGCCGTCGGGATGTTGATCCCACCGGCCTTCATCGACTCGTCCGGCTCGGTCCGCCGCTCGAGCACCTGCACGGCGGCCCCCGCGAGCGCCAGTTCGGCGGCGAGGACGAGGCCCACCGGCCCGGCGCCGACGACGGTCACGTCCACGGTCTCGGCGCCATCTGGGCCCATGCGCTGCGGAGTAGTCCGAGCAGTGTCCCGATCCGGGCCGGGCTCCGGGCTCGCATCGTGCTTCGGGTCCTGCTTCGGGTCCTGGTCCTGGTTCGGATGGATGCCGTTGGTCGGATTCACGGCGTGCTCCTGTCTCTCGGTACGAACACCGTTCTATTAACGAACAGCGTTCGTGTCAAGCTATGATGGTCGGGTGAACCCGAGAGAGCGACGCGCGGCGCGACAGCAGCCGCCCAACCCCGAGGCCGAACCCGCTGACACCAGGCGGCGGCGCCGCACCGCCCCGATCACCGTCGAGCAGGTCATCGACACCGCGCTCGGCGTCATCGCCACGGAGGGCTACGAGGCGCTGACCATGCGCCGACTGGCCGGCGCACTCGACACCGGGCCCGCCTCGCTCTACGCCCACGTGGTCAACAAGGCCGACCTCGACGACCTGCTCATCGGACGGCTCTGCGCCGAGCTCGACCTGCCCCGGCCCGACCCCGCGGCCTGGCAGGAACAGATCCGCGACGTCTGCACCCGCATCCGCGACCAGTACCTGAAGTACCCGGGGATCTCCCGGGCCGCCCTCGCCATGGCGCCCACCGACCTCGAGACCATCCGCGTCAACGAAGGCCTGCTGGGCATCCTGCTCGCCGGGGGAATCGCCCCGCAGGCCGCCGCCTGGGCCGTCGACGCCCTCCTGCTCTACGTGGCCGCGTACTGCCTCGAACTGTCGATCGTCCGCCAGCGCGCGGCACACGAGGACGACGCCTGGGTCCTCGACCGCGACGAACTGCTCCGCCGCTTCGCCGCCCTGCCCGCCGCGACCTTCCCCCACACCACCCGCCACGCCGCCGAACTCACCGCCGGAGAGGGCCACGACCGGTTCGACTTCACCCTCACCCTGATGATCAACGGCCTCGCGCCGCGCTGAACGTTCCGTCCGTCGGATCCGATGGTTCCGCCCGGTCGGTCACGGCGCCGTACGCTCCGAGGCATGCACACCACCCTGACGGAACACGCCCGGTGCGTCTTCGGCGACGAGTACCGCCCCGCGCCCGAGTGTGCCGGCAACCACGAGGAGTTCCTCTTCGTCGAGCGGCTGACCTTCGCCGACGCGGACTCCGTCCTCGCCATGCTCCGCGAGCTCTGCCCGCACATCGTCGACGGCGAGCTGCCGGTCTGGGTCCGGAACCTCGCCTACCGCCTGCTCCTCCTCCAGCGCCCCGACGACCCGGAGCTGCTGCGCGAGGCGGCCCACAGCCTCTACCTGCACGGCCCGGACTGGGACGCCATCGCGGCAGACCTCCAGGCCCGGGCCGACGCCCTGGAAGCAGCACGCCCCCGCCCCTGACCGGCGGCAGGCCGTCGCCGGAGGTGCCGGAGGGCCGTGCCGGTCACGGGACGCCGTCGACGGCTCCGGCCGAGCGAAGTGATCGCCCGAGGTCCCCGGTGAGGGCGCGGGGGTGCCGTCGCCACCACCACAGGTCGGGGCCGGGCAGTCGGTGGAACTGCTCGAGCGCCTGGCCGTCGTCATCGACGGTCGCGGCCCGGTACCGCCCGTCCAGGGCTCTGATCCGAGGAGTCCAGAGCTGGACGACATGGTCGTCCAGCAGGAGCCATGCCTCGTGGAGCCAGTTCCGGCAATAGAGGTCGTTGGTGTACTCGTAGATGTCGTCGTCGTAGCCGCGCTCGACGGCACTCACCAGGGCGGCCCACGCGTTCACCCTGTCAGCGACCGTGAACGCCGTCCGCCAGCCACGTCGGTGCAACAGCTCGCCTACCTCGGTTTCAGTGGCCATGAGCGTGAGGCTCTCACGCTGGAACCCCTCGGGCCACTGAGGTGAAGTCCGTCAGAGGCCGACGATCCGCGGGACCGAACCGAACGGAACCTGACGCTGTGACGGCCTCCCCGCGTTCGCGCCGGGCCTGCCCTCATCGCTGCACCGACGGCACGCTGATCAGCAGGGCCTCGGCGCGGATGCCGCGGTGGTGCCGCCGCCCGGCGGGCCGGGCCCCGTCAGCGAATGCTCCGGGCACGCCCTCGCGAGACGGGCCGACACCCCTTGACCGTGCGCTAGTCGAGGAGGTCGGGGCGCCAGATGGTGGGGCTGGTGGGGTAGACGCTGGCCGTGGGGGAGACGTTGTAGGCGGCGTCGGTGGCGTCGGCGGCGACGACCCGGCCGAGGGCTTGGTAGGAGAGGGCGGTGGGCTGGCGTTCGGAGGTGCAGTCGGCGGGCGGGGTGAGGACGGTGGTGCCGGCGTCGAGGTCGATGACGTGGGCGGTGGCGGCGCCCGGGCAGGGGTGGATGGTCCCGGCGCGGGCGAACTCTAGGTGGACCTTGGCCCGGGTGGGGGCGCTGGCCCGGTTCGTCACCTTGAGGGCGAAGGAGACCCGGTCGGCCTCCACCAGGACGCAGACCCGCCAGGTGACGACGTCGGGGCCCTGGAAGGGGCGGCTGCAGCGGCTGTCCTCGCCCAGCGTGCCCTTCTCGACGCCGGGGCGCTCGGTGGCCGGCGCGGGTTGGACGAGGGGCGGCCGTTCGGTGGCGGGGGTGCTCGGGGCGGCTCGTCCGGCCGGGGCGGGGCGGGTGGCGGGGGGTGCCTGGGGCACCGGGGGTGTCAGGGGAACCGAGGTCGTCGTCGGGGACGCGGGGGATGTGGGAGACGCGGGGGATGTGGGGGCGACGGCGTCGGCGGAGTCCTCGACGGGCGTGGGGGCGGAGCCGCCGAGGAGGTGGAGGCCGAGGAGGCAGAGGAGGCCGAACAGGGCGCAGGCGGCCGCGGCGGTGAGTGCGCCGGTGAGTCGGCCTGCGGTCCGGCGGGCGCGGGCCTGGCGGTGGGGGCGGCGGGCTGTGGTGGGCAGTGAATCGGTGGCCGGGGCGGCTTCGGTGGGCGGGGCGGCGGGTGGCTCGGCAGGTTCGGGCGGTTCAACCGGTCGAACCGGTTCGACCGGTCCGGGCGGTGAGGCGGCGCGGCGGGTGCTGTCGGTCCGGTCGAGGCAGTCGACGGCCTTCTCCCAGGCGGTGCGCAGCGAGCGGCGCTGCGCGGCGGTGAACCGGCCGCTGCCGAGCATCACGTCGAGCACCTGAGCCGAGGGCAGGGTGTGGCCGGTCAGGACGCGGTGCCAGGTGCTCTTGCCCACCGGGCGGCCGGCCTTGGTGGACCGGTTCTCCAGCGACCGCCCCTGCAGGTCCAGCTGAGCCGTCAGCGTGGCGATCAGGTCGGTCCACTCCTGGACGTCCGGCGGGTGCGGAACGGGGATCGCACGCCCCCGGGTGGGCCGACTGCCGCTCATCTGCCTCCTCCTCGCGCCTTCCCGGCGACCCGCCGCCGTCCCAAGTCCGCCACGTCGGTGCAGGTCACAGCCCTGTGGGACGGGCGGGCGGGCTCTGGGACATCTGGGACCGGCCCAGGCTACCGACGGCGCCCCGCCCGGTGGCATGGTGATTGCCGTCGGCGCTCGCCGACGCCTCCCAAATCCCCGTCCCGGCCCGGGACTTCCTTCGCCGTGCCCGGGCGGGGAGTGAACCCGAAGGAGTGATCCCCGTGAACCAGGACCACCGCCGCGCCACGGACCGCACCACGGAGCGCGGCACGGACCGCGCCTCGTCCCGTGCTCTGCCCCACGCGGTGCCCCTCGCCCGGACGGGGCGCGTCGTCGGCACGCTCGTCGCCGCGCTGGTCGTCAGCGGGGTCCTCGGCGTGGGTGCCGGCGCGGCGGACGCCGCGGCCACCGGCGGCGGCACGGACGCGAGTGCCGTCACCAGTGCCCCCGCCACGCGGGTGGGCTCCGCGCTCCGCGACCGGATCGTCTCCGTCGCCCGGGGCGAGGTCGGGGTGCGGGAGGGCAGCGCGGAGTGCGACAAGTACTTCCCGGGCGGGAGCCACACCTGCAGGACCTCCTGGTGCGCGGCCTTCGCCGAGTGGACCTGGCGCAAGGCCGGGGTCAAGGAGGTCCCGACCGACCTGACCGGTCGTGGAGTCGGCGCCTGGGGCCAGAAGCACCACCTGTGGCGCGACCGCGGCGCGGCCCGGCCCGAGCCCGGCGACCTGGTGGTGTACGGCAAGCCTGCCCCGCGGGAAACCGGCGGTCACGTCGCCGTCGTGGTTGCGGTGCACGGCGACGGGACGATCGACACCGTCGACGGCAACTACGGCGACAAGGTCACGCTGCGCAGCCACCTCGACCCCGAGCACGCGACCGGCGGCGCGAAGGGCCTGCCCGTTACCGGCTACGTCACCCCGCCCGGCGCATGACGGCACGAGGCGCCTGACGGTACGCAACGCCTGACGGCAGCACGTAGGGCCTGACGGTGCGCAACGCCTGACGGCAGCTCGTCGGGCCTGACGGCAGGCGCCGCCCGACGGCCGCACGAAACGCGAGAGGACCCGGGAGCGTAGCCAGCTCCCGGGCCCCTTTTTGCCGCCCAATTGCGCACACCGGCACGTTTAAGGGTCGCGGATCAGATTGAAACCGACGCGTTCTACCTTTGAACTACCGTGCCACGGAGCGGCACAGACAGGACTTGAACCTGCATTCGTCGATATTCGTCCGCACCCGGTCGATCCGGCGTTCGGCGGCGAATGCTGAGACTGGAGCGAGAATCTGAGTTTGAGGGGGCCTGCCTCTGCCTGGCTTGGGCTACCCCGGCCCGTGGTGCCGGGGGGAGGATTCGAACCTCCACTGTGACCCCTTGGTCAGCTTCAACATCAGTGTCAGCTTTGCGCGCCGTGCAACGCACCCGCCCGGCTCGGCGGGCGAGGTGACGTGCTCGGCGCACCCGCCCGGCTCCCCGGGCGGGCGATCATGGGGCTACCTGAACAGGTAGCCGAAGACGGCGTCACCCACCCGCTGGTCGGTGACCTCCACCGCGTTGGCCTCCTCGCGGGCGAACTTGACGGCCTGCTGGAGCTTCTCCACCCGCTCCGCGAGCTCGTTCACCCGACGGGCCGGCAGCGCGCCGGAGAACTTGACGGTGGTCCAGTAGCCGACGGCGATGTCCTCGTAGTACACCTCGACCTGGGCCGGGTGCTTGTCGGTCGCCTCGGCCTTGACGTGGTTGCGCGGGACCTTCTTGGTCCGGATGGTGCGCACCGGCTCGGTCTTCCAGGAGTCGGTGGACGCGTCCAGGTTCCACGACTCGGAGGCGTCCAGCACTGGGAGCTTCTTCACGAAGGTGAAGAGGTCGGTGAGCTGCTTCTCGAGGAAGAGTAGGTACGGCACCGGGACGCAGGCGAGCAGCACCTGGCCGTCCACGACCACGTCCGCACTCGCGCCGACGTTGGCCCAGTCCTTGGTGGCCGTCACGTCGAACAGCCGGGTGAGGGTCACCGCGGTGGAGCGCAGGACGTCCTCGGCCTTCAGCTGCACCCGGGTCGACTCGGGAGGCAGCTGCTCGCCCTCCTCGTCCTTGGGCTGGTACGCACGGGAGATCCCGGCCAGCAGAGCGGGCTTCTGCAGATCCTGATGGGCCTGCGTCAGCTCCTGGAAGGACTTCGACTTGACGCCTTTTTCGACGGCGATGATCTGGTTCAGCTTTGCCACGTCGAGGAAGCTATCAGTATCGAACTGATCGGCGATACCCGATTTCTGATCCCTACTGATTCACCACGTGTTCCCTACCGATCGCCCCTCCTCAGTCGCCCGACCGGGTCAGCCGAACCGACCTGCGGAACCGACCTGCGGAACCGATCGGTCCCGTCCGGCCGGCTCGTCCGACGGGCCCGTCAGATCGGCGCTCCGCTTCGCTATCCGCGCCCGCCCGCCGCCTCGGCCGCGCGCCCGCGGGCCGCGCGGACGGTCGCCGACGAGGCGGCGGCCACGGTGACCACGGCGCAGAGCGCGACGGTCGCGCCGATCTGCCACCACGGGACGACGGTCGGTGCGTCGGGCACGAGTCGGCTCAGCGAGGCGTGCTGGGTCGCGGCCGCGGCGACGGTCGCCGCCGCCGCGAGGGCGGTGCCGACGAGGACGGCGACGGCGGACTCGGCCGCGACCACCCTGACGATCTGCACGCGCACCGCGCCGGCCAGGCCGAGCAGCGCGAACTCCCGCCGCCGACCGGCCACCGCCATGACCAGCGTGTTGGCGACCGCGATCAGCGCGTAGGCCAGCGCGATCCCCAGGATGACCACCGCCGCGGTGTCGGTCTGCTCGGCGGCCTGCGTGCGGCGCGCCTCCAGGTAGGCGTCGTAGGTCGTGAGGTGCGCCCCGGAGCCGGTCAGCGCCCGGCGAACCGCGGCGGTCTGCCCCTCGTCGAGCGGACGCCCCCGGCCCGTCTCGGAGTCGAGGTAGACCTGGGTCGGCGCCGGCGCGCCGGTCACGGCGGCGGACAGGTAGGTGTCGTCGCCGTGCAGGCCGCGCGCCACGACCGCCGCGATGACGGTCGGCACCCGCGCGCCGGTCGGCAGCAGGGCCACCACCTGGTCGCCGACCGCGAGGCCGTCCGACTCGGCCGCGTGCTCGTCGATGACCAGGAAGTTCGCCGGCGGTGAGGCGAGTGAACCGGAGCGCACGGGCGGGGTGATGGTGGTGCCCAGCGCCGCGGCGGGAACCGCGAGGGTGCTCAGCGAGTCGATCTGGTCGCCGGCGGCGGTGCCGATCCGGACGTTCATCGAGGTCACCGGGGTGACCCGGACCCCCGGGACCGCCGCCAGCCGTTCCAGCGTCCCGGCGTCGATCCCGGAACCGCCCGGCACGACCACGCCCGCCGCGTGGACCTCCTGCTGCTGGCGGGCGAGCACCGCCGCGTCACCGGACCGCTGCATCGTCAGCAGCGTGCCGACCAGCCCGACGGCCACCACGATGGGCGCCACCGTGGCCGCCGTCCGCCGCCGGGCGGTGAGGACGTTCTCGCGCACCAGCAGCGGGCCGGCCTTGGCGGAGCCGCGCAACGGGCCGACCAGCAGGCGGGTGACCGGACGCACCAGGACCGGAGCCAGCAGGGTGAACGCCCCGACGTAGAGCACCGGGACGGCCTCGTACTTGCGCGCGCTCGCCGCGAGGTACGGCTCGGTGCGCGCGATGACGACCCCCGCGGCGACCGCGCCGACCAGCATCCCGGCCCCCAGCAGCCAGCGGACCGGCGTCATCGCACGCCGCTCCACCACGCTCTCGCGCAGCACCTCCACCGGCCGGACCAGCGAGACCCGGACCAGGGTCGAGGCCGAGCCGGCCAGCGCCGCGGCCACGCCGAGGACGAAGGCGACCAGCAGGGCCGGCAGGCCGATCGGGATCGTGAACCAGTCCGGGGCCACGCCGTGGCCGAGCATCCACGACCGCAGCGGCACGGTCCCCAGCGGGGCCAGCACGCAGCCGACGGCCGCGGCCGCCACCCCGATCAGCAGCGCCTCGCCGAGCACCATGCGCCGCACCTGCCGGGGCGAGGCACCCACCAGCCGCAGCAGCGCCAGCTCACGGCGGCGCTGCTCGGCGGCGAACGCGAAGGTCGCGGTGACCACGAACACCGCGACGCACACCGCGAGTCCGGTCGTACTGCCGGCCATCGCCTGGGCGTCGGCCAGCGCCTGCGCGCCGCCGGTGGAGTCGGGGTCGAGCCGGGTCAGGTCCGCGCCCCCGAGGACCGCGGCCCGTCCGGCGACGGCGGCCGCGAGCCGCCCCGGGGGCTGGTCGGTGACCAGCGCGTTGACGCCGGGGGAGAGGCGCTGCGCCTCGGTGTCGCCGAAGAAGACCGCGCTCTCGAACCAGAGCGCGTCGGTGACGCCGACCACCGTGTAGAGGCGTGGCCCGTCGGGCGCGGGGGCGCCGGAGGCTGTAACGCCGGAGACTTCGCCGAGGGAGGCGGCGGCGCCGTCGGAGGCTACGCCGTGCGACGTTGTCCCGGTGCCGGTGGCCGCAGTGCCCACCTCCACCGTCCGGCCGACCAGCGACTCCGCGCCACCGGTGACGGCGATCTCGCCCGCCGCCTGCGGGGCACGCCCGGCGACCAGGCGGTAGCCCGCGAAGGCGGCCGAGGACCAGGGGTGGCCGGTCCGGCCCACCTGGCTGGTCGCTCCCGAGGAGCCCGCGTCCAGCCGTACCGGGAAGCTACGGTCGGCGGTCGCCGTCCCCGCCGTGGTCACCTGTGCGACGACCTCGGCCGACAGCACCGCCGGGGCCTTCATCGGCTGCCCCTCGAAGCCCAGCGGGGCGACCACCGCCGCGGCCGCCCTGAACCGCTGCGGTCCCGGGTGCGGCGTGCCGAAGGTGGCGGCCAGGGTCAGCGCCATCATGCCGATCATCGTGGTGCCGAGCGCGAGGGCGACGAAGGCGCCGAGGAAGCCCGTGAGGCGGTGGCGCAGCGTGGCCAGGGCGAGGCTCAGCACGGCTTCGCCCGATTCCCACCGAGGCCTGCCTCGTTTCGCCGTTCGCTGTTTCGCCGTTCGCTTTCCGACGGCCCGTCCATTCCGTCCCGGGCCTCCGATCCCGGCCCGCCGCCCGGCTCCAGGGCCGCCATGCGCAGCGCCACGCCCTCGGCCGTCGGCTCGAACAGCTCGCCGGCCACCCGGCCGTCGGCGAGCAGCACCACCCGCTGCGAGTACGAGGCGGCCACCGGGTCGTGCGTCACCATGATCACCGTCTGGCCGTGCTGTTCGACGACCCCGCGCAGCAGGGCCAGGACCTCGCGCGCGGTGCGCGAGTCCAGGGCGCCGGTGGGCTCGTCCGCGAAGATCACCTTGGGCCTGGCGGCCAGCGCACGCGCGATGGCTACCCGCTGCTGCTGGCCACCCGACAGCTCGGCGGGCCGGTGCTCGCCGCGCTCGGCGAGACCGACCTCGGCCAGGCCCCGCTCGATCGCCGCCGGATCTATTGCTCGGCCCGCCAGTCGCAGGGGAAGCTCGACGTTCTGGCGAGCCGTCAAAGCGGGTACGAGGTTGAAGGACTGGAACACGAAGCCCATGTGCGCGCGACGCAGCTCGGTGAGGGCGCGCTCGGAGAGCATGTGCAACGGCGCGCCGTCCAGCAGGACCCGGCCCGCGTCGACCCGGTCGAGACCCGCCGCGCACTGCAGCAGCGTCGACTTGCCGGATCCCGACGGGCCCATGATGGCGGTGAAGGTGCCCGCCGCGAAGGCGACGTCCACCCCGTCGAGCGCCCGCACCGAGCTGTCGCCGCGCCGGTACGCCTTGTGCACACCGATCAGGCGGACGGTGTCGGCCACGCCCGCGTCCGCCGCGGTGTCGGGTGCGGGACGCGCAGCCCGCGTCGGTAGAGCCCTGTTCCGGAACACTCGCTCGCCATCTCCCTTGATCCGACGGCCGGTTGGACCGGCCGGGCGGCAACGATCACCCGCCGCACCCGACGCTAGGCCCGCCGACGGCGCCCGCACCTCCGGACTGCCCCTGATCTCGACCCTGAGGAACCCCTGACCCGTACGCTGACGGGCAGAAGGGTGCGCCCCGAACCTGGGCTCTCCCGCCCGTGCCGCAACTGTGAATTCCTGTAGGGGTGTTGGCGCCGTCGCCCCGGTCGGAAGGGCCGGACGAATCCCAACTGCACGTCAGCGCAGGCCCGCTCCCTCCTGCGGCCACGCCGGGCTTCCCGGCTTCGGCCCGACGCGCCGGCCAGGCTCGGCAGGTGCGGGGCACTCGGACAGCCGCCGCCGCGCGTACTCGTCGTCCGGGGGCGAGGTCGCGAACCGCGCGCTCGCGGCCCGGGCCCGGCCGCTCCCGCCCGACAACCGGACCAGGCCGTACAGTGCGCCACGGTCACCGTCCTCGGCACGGGCGAGCAGCGCCCCACTCATACCCCGCTCCTGCAACGTCCTGTTGAGCTGACGCCGCGCGTGGACGTCCGTGACGGCGAGCTCGGCGAGCTCGCCGAACCTCCCGGCGTCGCCGAGCAACACCAGATGCCACAGGTGGCAGTTGTGTTCGTGCGGATCCGGCGAGAAGCACACGGCCTGGGCGCTCACCGGGGCGATGGCCGTGTCGTGGTCCCCGCGCTGCTCCGCCGTTTGCGCCTGCCCATACCACCCCATGAGGCAAGTGTCGCCGCCGCCGCGCGTCCCCAGCCGGCCGGCAGCCGTGGCTCCTGTCGTAGGTTCCCGACCACGGAAGAGCAGCAGGAGTTCACCAACAGCGTGGGCGGCGCCCGTCCACTCTGCTCGGCGTTGACGGTCAGAAATACTGGTCCGGTGTCCAATCGTCAGGGAAAACGCTTCCGTACCGTCAGCCCCGTCTGGTAGATCTGACCGACGTGGCGCCATCTCCCGCTCGGCGGGACCCGCGCCGCCGTCAGACCGCAACCACCGAACTCTCCCCTCTGGCGGAGAGTCGAGCCGTGGAGGACCACGACGTGTCCGTCGTCGCCGTGTACGTTCCCGCTCCGTCGAAGCGGAATTTCCAGATCGGCCTGCGCGAGTCCATATGGGGCTGGAAGCGCGACACCGCCGAGAAGGCCGACACCCCCCGAGTCCTGGCCGCGCTGAGGCCCGGCGACTACGTCCTGTTCGGCCACCGGGGACCGAACGCCCGTGTCCCCGCCGGCGACTGGGCCGGAGCGGTCCTGCGCGAACTGGCCGTCGCCCAGGTCACCGGGACCGTGTACCCCGACCAGAGCGAGATCTGGCCCGACGACACCTACCCCGTCCGGATCCCCCTCGACGTCCTGGATCTCGAGTCCACCGTCGCCGGAGCACAGCTCGGCGCCGCCGCCATGGAAGCCTTTCGCCTCTCCGCCAACAAGCAGGGCGCCCCGGTCCCCGTGACCGACCCCGAGGTCATGACCAGGCTAATCGACTCCATCGAGCACCAGCCGCAGTCCCCGGAGGAAGCGGCCACCGAGCAGCCGACGCTCCCCATCCCCTGGCACGGCCCGACCCCCGTCCCGAGCCGGGACCGCTACCTCGACCTGGGCGACAACCTGGACCGGGCCGTGGTCACCTTCGCCCGCCGCGAGCAGGCCCGGCTCCGCCGCGAGAAGTTCAACGGGGCGAGTTCCATCCGCTGCGACCTCTGCGGGCGGACGCTGCCCTCCGGACTCGTCCGCGCGGCCCACGTGCGCAAGAGGTCCCGGTGCAACCTCGAACAGCGCTCCCACCTCGCGAACCTGATGGCCGCCTGCCTGCTCGGCTGCGACGCCCTGTTCGAGGACGGCTTCATCCGGGTGTCCCCTGAGGGCATCGTGGAGGTCTCGTACAAGGGCGCCGCCTCGGCCGACCTCCTCACCGTCGCCAAGACCCTCGAAGGCCGGCGCTGTACCGCCCACACACCGGAGAGCGCGGAGTACTTCGACTGGCACCGGAGCAACTCCGCCGCGCCGCCGGCCGCCGCGCCTGCCCTGACCGGACGCGCCGCACTCGTGCTCTGAACACCACGGGAGGGCGCCGCCCTGGGGCCTTCCCCTCTGTCGGCACCCTCCTATGACGCTCTGTCAGACATCGGTGATATGCATCGGTCATGTACGTACACCGGGGGGTCATCGGCGGGGTCGCGCGGCGGGCCGCGCAGCCGGAGTTCATCGACGAGTGCACAGAGCGGTTCAAGGCCCTGCACGGCGCGGACCCGAGGCCGGAGGAGGCCGGCAGCTGGCAGGGCAGCTGGCCGGTCCTCCTCGACGCGCTGGTGCGCGCCGGGCTCGGGGACCTCGACGTCCTGCTGGAGCTCTCCCTCCCGGGAACGGGCGAACGCGTCGACGCCGCGGTCGTCGGCCGGGACGCTGACGGCGCCCTGACCGTCGTGGTGGTGGAGCTGAAGCAGTGGACGCGGGCCCGGCCGTCACCGGGCCCTCCCGCCTCGCTCGAGGTCGGAGGGCGGACCGTGCCGCACCCCGCCCGCCAGGTCGGCGGCTACGTCCACTACCTGCGGGACTGGGCCCACGGCGGCAGCGGCGTACGGGCCAGGGGCACGGTGGTCCTGCACAACGCCCCCGCCGGCCTGATCGACCTCCTGCGGGGGATGGCCTCCGCCGGTGGACCGAGTGCCGAGTTCCCTCTCCTCGGCCGCGACGACCTCGCGAGCAGTGTGCCTGCCGAGGAACTCGCGCGGCGCCTCGGCTGCGCCGGCCTCGGTCCCGCCCCTCAGGACGCCGTCGACCGCTTCCTCGAAGGCCGCCACCGGCCCTCCGAGCGCGTCCTGGAGCGGCTGGCCGCCACCATAGAGAACCGCCGCCAGTTCTTCCTCATCGGCGAACAGGACCGAGCCCGCCTGGCGATCCTCGAGGCCGTCGAACAGGCGGCCGCCCAGCGGACCTCCGCCCACGGGCAACCGCGGCCGGGTGCCATGGTCCTCGTCATCGGAGGACCCGGCACCGGCAAGACGGCCATCGCCGCCCGGGTCATGGGCGACCTGTGCCACATGCCCGGCAGCAACCCCCGCCTGCTCACGCCGTCCGGAACCCTCACCCGCCAGCTCCAACGGCTGCTCAGCGAGGACGCCCGCGGCCTCGTCGCCACGTTCAAGAACAAGAACCCCGGCGGCCTGGACAAGAGCAGCGTCGTCCTCCTCGACGAGGCCCACCGGGCCGCCACCTACCCGGACCAGCGCGGCCCCGGTTTCCCCATCGTCCTGCGCAAGCTCCTCGAACAGGTCGCCGTCCTGGTCCTGTTCCTCGACGAGCGCCAGATCGTGCGTCCCACCGAAGGCCTCAAGGCCGACGAACTGGAACACCACGCGCACGCCGCCGGGGCGCTCTTCCGGCGCATCGACCTCGACACCCAGTTCCGCTGCAACGGCTCCCAGGCCTACCACCACTGGGTCGACACCCTGTTCTCCGAAACCGGCACACCACCCCCGTGGAGCGGCGGCGGCTACGACCTCGCCCTGGCCGCCGACCCCGACGCGCTCGCCTCCTGGGTCGACGGCCACACCGCTCACGGCCACAGCGCCCGGATCACCGCGGGCTTCTGCTGGCCCTGGAACGCCACCGACGTCCCCCCACTCGAGCCGGAAGTCGCCATCCACTGGCACGGCCCGGACCACGACGAGCGCTCCTGGGCCCGCCCCTGGAACCTGCGTGCCGAACAGCCCGTCCCCGGCTTCCCCGACGTCCCGGCCCGCCCCTACTGGGCGACCGACCGCGGCGGTCACGACCAGGTCGGCTGCATCTACACCGCCCAGGGCCTCGAATACGCCTTCGGCGCCGTCATCCTGGGCCCCGACCTCGTCCGCCGCCGCGACCGCTGGCAGGCCCACCCCGAAGCCAGCCACGACGCCCGCCAGCTCCGCTCCCTCCCACCCGAGCGCTACCAGTTCTACGCCCGCAACACCTACCGCGTCCTCGCCACCCGGGCCACCCGCGGCACCCGCCTCTACTCCACGGACCCCGAAACCCAGGCCTACCTCGCCTCCCTCCTGCCCGGCACCTGACGCGGCAAGCACCGGGACGGCCCCTCAGGCCGAGAGCCGGCCCCGGCCCCGGCCCGGGTCGACGGGCAGCCGGCCGGCGCCGAGCGCGGTCAGCAGGTCGTTCGGATCGGTCCCGAGACGGACCGTCCGCGCCACGTCGTCGAGCCGCACCCGTAGGGGACCGTGGTCCAGTTCCAGCACGTCGGTGAGCGACAGGACGCGTGGCGGGTGCGCCGGAAGCGGGCGGAGAAGGCCTTCGCCGCCTGGCCGGCGAACGGCTCCGGCGAGTGCGAGCACGTGCAGTCGGCCAGCAGGGCGTGATGACGAACGGGCCAGGACACACGTGCCCGACCCGTTGCTCGGAGCGGCTACCACCACCCGCGGCGGATGCCGTCCCGACCCGACCCAGCCGACCCCGGCACCTGTCCCACGGCGCAGGTCCCGGAGACCCCCCGAGGGCGGTTTGTCGGTGGCGTCGTGTCGGGTGGGCGCCATGACTGTCCACGACCTCGTCGCCACCCTGCCCCGACCGCACGAACTGCGCGCCCGCTGCCGCGCGGTGGCACTGCTCGACGCGATCGTCTCCGTGCCGTACGCCCCCGGCCACACCTTCACCGTCGACTGGCGCCCGGGCGTCGATCTGGCCTTCATGGACAACGGCTCCGGTGACCAGTACGCCGTCGTCTTCGACCCTGCCGGCGTGTTCCTCTACGGCTTCGACCACGAGAGCGACGCCACCCCGTGGCGCGCGGAGGACCGTGCCCACTGGCCCGGCCTGCTCGACGGCCTGCCCGCTTCACTCGCGCCCTACGCACAGGCGGAGGAATTCCTGTTCGACGGGTTCTTCGACGCGACCGTGTGCGCCTGGTACGAGACCGGATCCACCACCTGGCGGTGCGGGCCGGTCGAGTTCGCCGACGGCGACACGGACGGTGCCGACTGGCTGTTCGACCTCCTCACCGCGACCGACGGCGCCGGGGCCTTCACCGCCTACGCCGAGGACCACCACGAGCACACCGTCGACAAGGAGGCCGTGGCGGCCGTCCTCGAGGGCGCCCCGCTGGACGACCGCACGCTCACTGCCCTCTCGTCGCACGCGGACTTCGCCACCATCGCCCTCAGAGCCCGCGCTCTGGGGTACCCCGTGAAATCCAGCTGAAGGCCACCCGGCACCGTCGTCTCCACGGACCTGCTGACGGAGGCGGTCCGGGAGGACTAACCACCCCGGTCCGCGGAAGAACCTCCAGGTGTACGCCTCGGGTCTGCACGGGGCCATCGGCGGCGCGGCGCCCGCCTGGTCCAGTCGTAACGGTGAGTCGAACAGGGATGCAGCACGTCACTCCGGCGAAGGCGTAGATCGAACTGACGAACCATCGCTCCAGCGTGATGATCTGATCTCGGACAGTAACCGGCGCGATCTCGACAGTCCCACTCATCTCCTCATCACGCGCTGGCCCTTGCCGCCGCGCTGGACCCGCCGCGGGCTCGACGGGAGCGCGGGATCGGGAGGGGATATGGCGAGGGGCACCGCCCATCAGGTCGAACTGCTGCGCGCAGAGGTCGGGACGGTCCTACAAGCCGGCTTAGAGGGTGTTCGATACCGATTTAGGCTGCCGCGAGGAGTTTCGGGCGGAGGTATTGCCCGATTCTGTCCGGGCTGGCGGTCAGTCGGGTGGCCAT